>NZ_JBBHZL010000053.1:0-201 GCF_049843575.1 Cupriavidus sp. Met-2 | reverse complement strand
TGGAACAGGGGCAAGACCTGCTCCTCATTGAAAATGGGAACGACCACCGATACTGTTCCCTGCAACCGCTTATCCGAACTCATCGTGACTCCCTGTTCAGGAACGTCCAGTTGGCATGCAATGTGTAGTTGATGAGCATGAGGAGAAACGTGGACAGAACCTGTGCGAGCAGGTAGTGAAGCCCCGCCCGCAGTCCGATCC
>NZ_JBBHZL010000052.1:0-261 GCF_049843575.1 Cupriavidus sp. Met-2 | reverse complement strand
ATCACCACCAACCTCAGCTTCGGGGAATGGTCCAGTGTCTTTGGGGATGCCAAGATGACCACTGCGCTGCTCGACCGCCTTACCCATCACTGCCACATTGTGGAGACCGGAAACGATAGCTATCGTTTCAAGCACAGCACCACCCAACCAAAAAAGGAGAAACGCACCGCAAAACAGCCCGCACAAAGCGACACCTAACAGCTTTTGGGGTGGGTCAATTTTCGATGCAAATCGTGGGTCAGGATTCGGTGCAAATCAACA
>NZ_JBBHZL010000051.1:0-911 GCF_049843575.1 Cupriavidus sp. Met-2 | reverse complement strand
CTGACGCGCCGCATCCTGGAAACGACGCAATGGGAGGTCTACGGCATGGATATGTCGTCGGACCGCCTGGGCGATCTGGTGAACCACCCACGCATGCACTTCTTCGAGGGTGACATCACCATCAACAAGGAGTGGATCGAGTACAACATCCGCAAGTGCGATGTGGTGCTGCCGCTGGTGGCCATCGCCACGCCGGCGACGTACGTGCGCGAGCCGCTGCGCGTGTTCGAACTGGACTTCGAGGCCAACCTGCCGATCGTGCGCGCCGCGGTGAAGTACGGCAAGCACCTGGTGTTCCCGTCGACCTCGGAGGTGTACGGCATGTGCGCCGACGAAGAGTTCGACCCGGAAGCCTCGCCGCTGATCTACGGCCCGATCAACAAGCCGCGCTGGATCTACGCCTGCTCCAAGCAGCTGATGGACCGCGTGATCCACGCCTACGGGATGCAGGAAGGGCTGAACTACACGCTGTTCCGTCCGTTCAACTGGATCGGCGCGGGGCTGGACTCGATTTTCGAATCGAAGGAAGGTTCGTCGCGGGTGGTCACGCAGTTCCTGGGCCATATCGTGCGTGGCGAGCCGATCAAGCTGGTGGACGGTGGCGCGCAGCAGCGTGCGTTCGCCGATATTTCGGACGGCATCTCGGCGCTGATGCGCATCATCGAGAACAAGGACGGCGTGGCCAACGGCAAGATCTTCAACATTGGCAACCCGGGCAACATCCACTCGGTGCGTGAGCTGGCGGAGATGATGCTGAAGATGGCGGCCGAGTATCCGGAGTACGCCGAGGAAGCGCGCAAGACGAAGATCGTGGAGACGTCGTCGGGCGACTTCTACGGCAAGGGCTATCAGGACGTGCAGCACCGCGTGCCGAAGATCGACAACACGATCGGGGAACTGGGCTGGAAGCC
>NZ_JBBHZL010000050.1:0-1288 GCF_049843575.1 Cupriavidus sp. Met-2 | reverse complement strand
TGACCTTGCCCCTGTTCCACGAATCCCATAACCGAGGGAATTAGGCAGCCCGGTGTTGCTGAGCTGCGGACCAGTTTTTCTCGAACGTCATGGGGCTGACGTAGCCCAGCGTCGAGTGGAGTCGGCTGGCATTATAAAAGCCAAGCCAGTCAATTACCTCGTCCATTGCGGCGCGGCGGGTAGCGAACTGGCGACCGTGCAGGCGAGCGACCTTCAACGACCCCCACAGACTCTCAGTCGGCGCGTTGTCCCAGCAATCGCCCCTGCGGCTCATTGACGAGCGCATGCCATACGCCTTCAGGGCGTCTTGAAACAGATGGCTGCAATACTGGCTTCCCCGGTCGGTGTGCACAATCACACCGGCTTCCGGGCGGCGCCGGAACCAGGCCATGCGCAGCGCGTCCGTGACCAATTCGGCCTTCATGTGTGGTTGCATCGACCAGCCAACCACCTGCCGGCTGAACAGGTCGATGATGACCACCAGGTAGAGCCAGCCTTCGGCGGTCGCCACATAGGTTATGTCGCTCGTCCAGACTTGATTGGGTGCTGCTGGGCTAAAGTCGCGTTGCAGCAGATTGGGGGCCACCGGCAAATCGTGGTTCGAGTTGGTTGTCGCGATGTACTTGCGCTTGTGGCGGGCACGGATGCCGTGCAGCGCCATCAGCTTGCGAACACGCTCCTTGCCCACCCGCACCCCACGCGCCAGCAGTTCCTTCCACATGCGCGGCCAGCCGTACTCCCCCTTGACCCCGGCGTGAATCGCCTTGATGTGGGCCAACAAGGCATCGTCACTGAGTCGGCCTCTATCTGGCCTGTCGGTGCTTACTGTGCGTTGCTTGCGCTGGTGATAGCCGCTGGGGCTGACCCCTAACAGCTCACACAGGACCGAGACCGGCCAGTAACGTCGGTTTCGCTCGATGAACGCATACCTCACACCGACTCCTTCGCAAAGTATGCTGCGGCTTTTTTTAAAATATCGCGCTCCATCTTCAAGCGCGCCACCTCCGCCCGAAGCCGGGCCAGCTCCATCTGCTCCGGGCTGACCGGCTTCATACCCGCACCAGTCAGCTTGCCTTCCCGCTCCGCCTTGACCCAGTTATGCAGCGTCTGCGCTCTGATGCCCAGGGTCGCGCTAACCACTGCCATGCTCTGCCCGCTCTTCACCAGCCGTACCGCTTCCAGCTTGAATTCCAGCGTGTACTGCGCCCGCTTTGTCTTGCTTGTCATCACATCTCTCCTTGCTTCAGTTTAACCTCAGCAAGGGATTCGTTTTGCGGGGGCAAGCTCA
>NZ_JBBHZL010000049.1:0-1325 GCF_049843575.1 Cupriavidus sp. Met-2 | reverse complement strand
TGAATCGCCCCGGTTTTCGCGGAGGCTGTTTGGTTAAAGTAAAACGGCCTCGTCGGCGGTTTTGCCGAGTTGGTTGTAGTAGTTTGCCTCAGCCTCGGCGGGCGGGATATAGCCGATGGATGAGTGCAGGCGCTTATGGTTGAACCAAGCGACCCATTCCAGTGTTGCCAGTTCGACGGATTCCCTGGTTTTCCAAGGCGCGCGGCGATGGATCAGCTCGGCCTTGTACAAGCCATTGATCGTCTCGGCCAAGGCGTTGTCGTAACTGTCGCCACGGCTGCCGACCGACGGCTCGATGCCGGCTTCGGCCAGGCGTTCGCTATAGCGGATGCTGACGTACTGCGATCCCCTATCGGAGTGGTGGGTCAGAGAACCGTCGTTGCCAGGCTGGCGAGCGTATAGGGCCTGCTCCAGCGCATCGAGCACGAAGTCCGTCGTCATGGATTTGCTCACGCGCCAGCCGACGATGCGCCTGGCGTAGACGTCGACGACGAAGGCCACGTACAGCCAACCCTGCCATGTCGAGACGTAGGTGAAGTCCGAGACCCAGAGCTGATTGGGACGGTCGGCCCGGAACTGCCGGTTGACGCGATCCACCGGGCGACTGGCGGCGTCGTCAGCGATGGTCGTTCGCAGCCGCTTGCCGCGCCGCACACCTTGCAGTCCCTGGGCGCGCATCAATCGCTCGACCGTGCAGCGGGCAACCGTCACGCCCTCGCGGTTCAGTTGCCGCCAGACCTTGTCGGCGCCGTAGACGCGATGGTTCTCCTGCCACACTCGCTGGACTTGCGGCATGAGCCGTTCATCACGACGCGCACGGTCGCTGCGCCGTGACGGATCACGCAGCCGTGCGGCATGGCGCCGATAGGCCGACGAGGCAACCTGCAACACCTTGCAGATCGGCTCGACCCCGTAAACCTCCCGGTGCCGGTCGATGTAGGTGTTTACGACTTCAGCTTGCGGTCGAGCTCCGCCTGCGCGAAAAAAGCGCTGGCAGTGCGCAGGATGTCGTTGGCGCGGCGCAGCTCTCGGTTCTCCCGCTCCAACTCCTTGATGCGTTCTCGCTCGCTGGTGGTGACGCCTTCGCGCTGTCCGCTGTCGACTTCGTGGCGCTTGACCCAGGTCAGCAGCGTCTGCGCCGAGCAGCCGATCTTGGGCGCGATGGACTCGACCGCCACCCACAGCGACGGGTACTCGCCGCGCGACTCCTGCACCAGGCGCACGGCGCGCTCGCGCACTTCCGGGGAAAACTTGTTTGCGTTGTTCTTGCTCATGGCTCGCATTCTCTCAAGAGTGAGAGCCTCCGCAAAACCCGGGGCGATTCA
>NZ_JBBHZL010000048.1:0-1564 GCF_049843575.1 Cupriavidus sp. Met-2 | reverse complement strand
TTGGCTGTCTTCATTTCGCCGTGTCCTTTTCGAGGAGGTTCGGAGATGTTCGCCAAGATCGTCGCGACATATCGCTACTTCATGTCCGTGGTGCCTTTTCGGCTGACGCCGGCCATCATCACCACGGTTGTGCTTGTCACGCTGCTGCTCACACCGACGCCGGCTGGTTTGAAGGACAACGCTTGGGATCTGGTCGCCATCTTTCTGACCACGATCGTCGCCATCATTCTCAAGGTGATGCCGATCGGTGTGATGGCAATGATGGCAATCGTGATCGTGTCACTGGCGCAAGTGACCTCGAACTCGTCCAAGGGCGCCATTGCCGATGCGCTGAGCAGTTTTGATAGTCCGCTGATCTGGCTGATCGTAGTGGCCATCCTGATTTCGCGCGGCCTGAAGAAGACGGGGTTGGGCAGTCGCATCGGCCTGATGTTCATCGCGCTATTGGGCAAGCGGACGGTCGGCATTGGCTACGGGCTGGCGATCTGCGAGCTGGTACTGGCGCCATTCACGCCGAGCAACACCGCGCGCGGCGGCGGCATTGTGCACCCGATCATGCGGTCGATTGCCGGCGCCTTCGATTCCGATCCGGCTAACGGGACTCAGGGAAAGGTTGGTACCTATCTGGCACTAGTCAACTACCACGCCAACCCGATCACTTCGGCCATGTTCGTGACCGCCACCGCGCCGAACCCCCTGGTCGTCGACTACGTGGCCAAGGCCAGTGGCCAGTCGCTTCACCTGAGCTGGACCACCTGGGCGCTGTGCATGCTGCTGCCAGGCCTCGTCTGCCTGCTTCTGATGCCGCTTGTCATTCGCGTGCTCTGTCCGCCCGAACTGAAGGCGACCCCCAATGCGATCGAATACGCCAAGGGTGAGCTTGCTCGCATGGGCCCCCTGGGTGGCAAAGAGCGCGTCATGATTGGTGTCTTCGCCATGATGCTGGTTCTGTGGGCCAACGTGCCGGCAATGATCTGGGGGCCGACGTTCACGCTCGACCCGACGGTGGTCGCCTTTCTCGGCCTGTTCGCGTTGATCATTACCGGCACGATCGACTGGGACGATGTGTTATCGGAGAAGAGCGCCTGGGACACCCTGATCTGGTTCGGCGCTCTGGTAATGCTCGCGGAACAGCTCAACAAGCTTGGCGTAATCGCATGGTTCTCGGCCGATATGCGCGATGCCATTGCCGCCAGTGGAATGGGTTGGCTCTCGATTGCCGCCATATTGGTGCTGGCGTTCGTGTTTTCCCATTACCTCTTCGCAAGTACCACTGCCCATATCAGCGCGATGATGCTGGCCTTTCTGACAGTGGGCGCGCAGTTGATTCCGCAGCCTTATATCGCACCTTTCATGCTGATGATGACCGCCGGCTCGGCGATCATGATGACGCTGACCCACTATGCCACCGGCACATCGCCGATCATATTTGGCAGCGGGTATGTGACGATGGGGCAATGGTGGCGGGTCGGCGCGGTGATGTGTGTCTTTGAACTTGTCATCTTCGCCGTAGTAGGAGGTATCTGGTGGAAGATTCTGGGGTTCTGGTAGTCCGGGGCCACGG
>NZ_JBBHZL010000047.1:0-2092 GCF_049843575.1 Cupriavidus sp. Met-2 | reverse complement strand
GATCAGGCTGGTGCGCTCGTAGAGCTTGCTGATCAGATGAAACAGCAATGCGCCACCGACCTGGCTGAAGGGCAGATAGCCCAACTCATCGAGGATCACCAGGTCTGCGTACATCAGTCGCGTGGCCAGATGGCCGGGCTTGCCAGAGACCTTCTCCAGTTCCAGTGCGTTGACCAGTTCGACGGTCGAGAAGAAGCGCACCCGGCGGTGGTGATGCTCCACGGCCTGTACACCGATGGCGGTACCCAGATGCGTCTTGCCCGTGCCAGGGCCGCCGACCAGCACCACGTTGTGGGCGGATTCTAGGAACTCGCAGCGGTGGAGTTGCCGCACCAGCGCCTCGTTGGCCTCGCTGCAACTGAAGTCGAAGCCGGTCAGATCCCGGTAGGCCGGAAAGCGCGCCACCTTCATCTGATAGGCCAGCGAGCGCACTTCACGCTCAGTGGTTTCTGCCTTGAGCAGGCGAGACAGAATGGCGACGGCGGACTGATAGGCCGGCGAGTCCTGCGCCGCCAGGTCGCCAAGCGCGTGAGCCATGCCGTGCAGCTTCAAGGATTTGAGCATCTCCATCATGGCTTCATGCTGCATGCGGCACCTCCCGGTCACGCAGACTGTCATAACGCGCGACGTTGGCCTGCGGCTCGACCTGCAAAGCCAGCGCCTGAGGCGTGGTGATGGGGGCTACCGGTCCACCTTCGAGCAGGCGGCTGAGGATATTGAGGACGGTCTGCTTGGAGGCGGCACCTGCCTCGAGCGCCAGCTCCACCGCGGTCAGCACGGCCTGTTCGTCGTGCAATAGGACAAGCGCCAAGATCTCGACCATCTCCCGATCGCCGCCGGGCCGCTTGAGCAGCGTAGCCTGCAGGCGCCGGAAGCCCTCTGGCAACTCGGCGAACGGTGCGCCGTTGCGCAGCGCGCCAGGCTTGCGCTGCAGCACCGCGAGGTAGTGGCGCCAGTCATAGACCGTATGGCCGGGATGGTGACCGCGATTGATGTGCCGTACGTGCTCGGCAATCACCTGGCCTTCGGCGACAAACAAGAGCCGCGTGGCATAGACACGCAGACTGATGGGCCGGTTGGCAAACGAGGCAGGCACGCTGTAGCGGTTGCGCTCGAAGTTCACCAGGCAGGTAGGCGACACGCGCTTGGTGTGTTCGACAAAGCCGTCGAACGCCTGCCCCACCGGCATCAGGTGCGGCCGCTCCAGTGACCAGGCTTCCCAGATGGTCATATCCAGCTCCGGGTGGCGGGTCTGCTGCCACAGGCGCACGCATTGGTCGGCCAACCAATCATTAAGCGCGGCCAGAGAGCCGAAGGCAGGAACACGTTGCCAGATCCGGTGACGGCTGTCCTGGACATTCTTCTCGATCTGGCCCTTCTCCCAGCCCGAGGCTGGATTGCAGAACTCGGCATCGAACAGGTAATGGCTGACCATGGTGCCAAAGCGCAGGTTGACGTCGCGCAGCTTGCCCTGGCGCACCCGGTCGACGGCCGTCTTCATGTTGTCGTAGATGCCGCGGCGCGGGATCCCGCCCCACGCCACAAAGGCATGGTGATGGGCATCGAACAGCATCTCGTGGGTCTGCAACAGGTAGGCGCGCAGGAAGAAGGCCCGACTGTGGCTCAGCTTGAACTGGGCCACCTGCAGCTTGGTGCGCTCGCCGGCGATGACGGCCCAGTCCTCGCTCCAGTCGAACTGGAAGGCCTCACCCTCGGCGAAGCGCAAGGGGATGTAGGTGCCGCGGCCCGACGATCGCGCTTGCTCTTGCTGTTCCTGACGCCAGCGACGCGCGAACGCCGCGACTCGATCATAGGAACCCGTGAAGCCCAGAGCACACAGATCGGCATGGATCTGCTTGAGCGTGCGTCGTTGCTTACGCGGCTTGTTGGCCTCGGTCTTGAGCCACGCGGCGAGCTTGGCGGCATGGCCGTCGAGCTTGCTCGGGCTCTGCCGTGTGGGGTAGGCGGGTGCTGTGACGTCAGTGCGCAGATAGCGCCTGACCGTATTCCTGGAAATACCCAGGCGTCTGGCGATCTCGCGCAGCGGGATCTGGTCGCGAAGATGCCAGCGTCGAATGATGCTCAGTATGGC
>NZ_JBBHZL010000046.1:0-2274 GCF_049843575.1 Cupriavidus sp. Met-2 | reverse complement strand
CAGGACACTCTTCTTCAGCGTTTTCATCGCAATCTCCAAGAGGTTGGGTTCAGCGAACCGTTGATATACAGCTTACGTGACGGTTGCCGACCCCAGCCTGACCGGAACATGACAAAACAGACAGGTGCGCTGTTGGCACTGTCGCCGGGTCAACCGCCGATGTAGAGTTCGCTCTGCTCGATGTACACCCAGACGCCCTGGCCACCAGGCAATTCCGGGAAGAGCACGTTGAGGGCAACGGCCTTGTTACGGTCCAACTGCGCAAAAGCGAAAGTGATCTCGCTCGCCCCACTCTTGAACGTTACGGTCTCGCCCGAATCGACATTCACATACTTCAGGCCCGGCGCAACGTCGACGACGCGCGAGGTGCTTCCCGCCGGCGCCTCGCTGCCGAACAGGGAAGCCTCCGGACCGGGCTTGATAGCGGACAACGAAGAGAGACCGGCTCTGGCGCCATGATCATGCTGTGCAGCCACTTGAATCTGGGCCTGCTGTGACCACCCGGCTGGGTTGGTGGATTCGAGTTTGTCAGCGCTCCATGCAACGGAGGTTGCGAGAAGTGCGGCGACGCCGAGCATGAACGACGCGATCGAGGGCTTTTGAGATGTCATGATGTTCTCCTTATAAGTTTCGGGCCTAACCCTTGCCAACGATGTTAGCCATCCAGCCCATACGAACACCTTACCCACCCGTTACAACTCGGAAAGCTCCGCGAATAGCGCAACCGAGATTGTCAGCGTTGCGTTAGCCTTCCAGACGCTTACGCCAAAGCCTCGCGTCACGATGCATCGTGACCTGTTCCGACGGGCTAGTGGCACCGATGCGATGCCCATCTCAGACCGAAGGACGAGAACCTTTTTTTGCTGCTTCAACATGCTTATGGCTTGCCCCACCCCAATTTCCCTGTCACCGCCTTACGCTCTTATCGAGTGGCTGCGGTCCCTGCCATCGGCCGTTAGCCGTGAACTGCTCCAGGACGCCGTCTCGCCGATGGCTTCATACATGCCAGGCCTCCTCGGAAGTGCGGGAGAACCTGACGTCGACGCGCTGTCGAGCTGGCTACGTAGCAGCAACGACGAACTGCCTGTCGTCACCTGGTCCAAGGTCGTCGCCCTGCGAGCCCATTTGCAGTGTTTGCTGGCGGAGCGCGGCAAAGACGCGTGGTGGGCGCACAGACGCGAAGGCCTGCAGCGAGCTCTGGATGAATTGACGATCGGCAGCAAAGACGGGCATCCTGCCCGATTGCCGGCGGAGCTCCAGTTCTACCTCGCGTCGCTAGCCGCCGAGAGAAGAATCTGGGCGGATGCCATTCGCCAGTGGTACGGCCTGTGTGCGACACAGTTGTCCGACTCCGCGCTCGCGAAATGGGTAATCGCTGAAGATCGCCGCCGATTTGCAGCTCCTCGCAACGAGACCTAGTTCACCCCAAAGCTTTCTGCAGTTGTAATGGGAGGGTCATCTGTAGGTTCGGTTGGCCGGACTAGACTGACATTGTCGAATTGCTAGGGCGTATCGCGCCCCCGACCGTCGTGCCCATTGCGTTCCGGCACACGCGCAGACGATCCTTGTCCAAAGGGGGACCGGATCATATTGAATAGAACTCAACAGGAGGCAACTCATGAAACGCACCACTGCGGCCCTGTTCGCTCTCATGGTCTCGATCATCGGTATCGGCAGCGCCATTGCAGAAACCGCGCGCAATGCTGAGCGTGGACAGATTCATCGACCGAGGGATCCGTACACGGACGGCGCCAAAGCCGCGGACTTCGATGTGTACGGCGGTGGTGCAACGATTGAGCATCGCGTGGGAGAAGACATCGCGAAATAGCCCATCCAGGAATGCAGCGAAGATGCCAGCCTCGCGGCGTCTGACTTGTACGAACACAGGACACGATATCGGCCCACTCCTCCACTGGCCCTCGTCTTCGCATCGCTGGGTCCGATATCCTTGAAATCTGCCGTTCCCCCGGTGGAACCCTTAGCGGTTGCTTCGATCTGGGCAACCGCTCTTTTTTTTGCGAAACGATCCTCCAGACGACTGGGGACTGGGGACTGGCACAGCATCGACCTATCGACAGGTATCGCTACGAACGCCGAGCTACGAGCTGTGACCGGCAGGGGCCGCCGACACGGCCGCCCGGTTGCGCTTTCTCAAACTGTTGGACAGGTTGTGCCGCCACCTGGTCCTCGTTGACCTGCGTGCAGCCAACCCTGTTGCGGAGCTGATGTTGGCCGACCAATGGCTTCAGGACGATCCCGAGTGCCTCTACCTCT
>NZ_JBBHZL010000045.1:0-2409 GCF_049843575.1 Cupriavidus sp. Met-2 | reverse complement strand
CGCAATCTGACCGTCATCTGCAGATTTCTATACTCGCCCCCACCAAATTAATTTCGGGTCTTAATGAGGAGAATCCATGAAGATTAGTCGCATTGCCGTCGCATCCCTCGGTCTGTTCGCTACAACCGCATTCGCTCAATCGAGCGTCACGCTGTATGGTGTGGCCGACGCGGGTATCGAGTATCTGAGCAACGTCCCATCGGCTTCGCCCGGTGGCTCGAACCAGGTTCGCATGACCTCCGGCAACATGTCGACGTCGCGTTGGGGCCTGCGTGGCGTCGAAGACCTTGGCGGCGGTCTGAAAGCCATCTTCGAATTGGAAAGCGGCATTTCGTTCGACACCGGCGCACAGAACAACAGCACCCGTCTTTTTGATCGTAGTGCCTTCGTAGGATTGGGTAGCAAATATGGTCAACTGACGTTGGGTCGTCAAACGACACCAATGTATGACACCACGCTGCAACTCGACCCGATGGGCTTCGCGCCGCGCTACTCGCTCTTCAAGATGGATGACGTCTTGGCGGGTCGCGCTGACAATGCTATCAAGTACCGTGGCATCTTCAGTGGCCTGACGGTCACCGGCCTCTACAGCTTTAGCCGCACCGGCGGCGGCGAAGTGCCGGGGAACTACAAGGTCGATCGAAACATGGGCGTATCGCTCATGTATGAAACCGGCGCCCTCGCTGTCGGCGCGGTGTACGACGAGATCCAGGGCAGCACCGTCGCCACGGCCGACCGCAAGGACCGCCGCGCTCTAATTGGCGCGAGCTACGCTTTCGGACCGGCTAAGGCATTTATTGGTTATCGCTGGTACAACGGCAATGTCGGTGCGCTGCCGACGAACGGTTCTAACATTTACTGGGCCGGCCTGCGCTATGGCCTGACGCCCGCACTGACGCTGACCGGCGCCGCCTACTACACGGACAGCCGCAATTCTGGCGCAGACCCGTTCCTGTTCGTTGCCTCGGCAGATTACGCTTTCTCGAAGCGTACCGATGTGTATATGAACGTCGGTTATGCACTGAACCGCGGCAACTCGCAGCTGGGCATGAACGGCTACAACTCGACGACCGGCAGCCCGACCAACGTTGTCCCTGGCAAGGATCAGACCGGCGTCGTCGTAGGCGTACGCCACAAGTTCTGAGCGAGCTCAAAAGAATCGACACTTTCTTGTTAATTCAAGAGAGTTTGTGCCTCCCAACCGGGAGGCATTTTTTTATGACAGGATCGTAATACGCGGGTAATTCAGTGGAGCAGGTCCGGTAGCTAGACTGTGAACACGGTGAGCGATTAGAGACTCACAAACATTGACTCCGGAGAGATTCCATGAAGACGATTCACACTGCCCTGATTGCTGCTGCCCTCACGATTGCTGCCGCCGGCTCCGCCATCGCTGCTACCCCTGATGGCCAGATCCACCGTCCCCGCGACCCCTACACCGACGGCGGACGCGCCGCAGTCAACGACATTTACGCCGGCGGTGCACGCATCGACAAGCGCGACGTGTTCACCGACGGCGCACGCCTCGGCCAGCGTGACGTATTTACCGACGGCTCGCGTATTGGGCCGCGTGATGTGTTCACCGATGGCGCACGCGGAATTTGACGCAAGCCGTCCCTGAAACTCAGACCGACCTCTGTGGGGGAGCCAGGCACCCGTCAGTTGCTTGGCTCTTGGTGCTCTTTCGCTTTATCCCGATGGCGAAAGCTTCCGAAGCTTGCCCTCCCCGGAGGGCAAGCTTTTTTTCCCTCCATCGGCGTCAATCCGGTGCCGTTCATGATGCGGTGGCGCGTGCTACAACTTCCCATCGCCTCGTGTATTGCTAAGCGGCAGAACCGACGCCAATGACGATGAAAAAGGCCCCGCATTGTGCGGGGCCTGTAGTTCACCGGTTCAGCAACGTTCAGCCACCTGTGAAGAGGTCGCTTCTATCAATATAGACGCGCACGCCAGCGCTACCCGGCAGATCCGGCATCAACAAGCCAAGGTCCACACTCGTATCCCTGACCATCTGGGCGAAGGTCCATGCGACGATCTTCTCGCCGGCCCGAAACGCCACCGTCTCGCCAGAGTCCACGTTGACATACCGCATCCCTGGCTTCACGTCGATAATGCGACTGGCCTGAGATTGGCCGGCTGGATCGCCATACAAGGTCGCGTGACGCTTCGCCATCGCCTGCGCCGTCGCCGTCGACGCAGGCACGCCCGGTTTCAACCCGGTCATTTCCAAAGCATACGAAGCCGACATCCCACCCAACAGCAACGCCGCAAACAGCAAGGCGTGTTTCTTCGTTTTCATAGTCATCTCCTTTCTAGAGACTTCGTTGATCTATGAAAACGAGTGTATAAATTGTACGCATGCTGCAGCCTTGCCCGGCGATTACAAATAGGCAATCGGGCTCATTGCAC
>NZ_JBBHZL010000044.1:0-2642 GCF_049843575.1 Cupriavidus sp. Met-2 | reverse complement strand
CTCTGCTGTTGCGCCGCCTCAGCCCCCCCGGCGACACCGTGGGGCCGGCACGTCACGCCATCGGCATCGTGATGTTCTGCCTGCCACTGGTCTCGGCTATGTTCGAACCCTACGTGGATGCGATCTGGCCCGGGCTTCGGCCAAAGATGTGGGAGGCACAGTTGGTCGGCGACCTGATGCTGGTCGCAAGCTTCTTCGTGCTCGGCGGTGATTTCTGGAACAAGTTTCGGGCGCTGTTCACCCGTACTGCGGGAACGCTGGATGATGGCGGGTCGGGGTCTCGCGCGTGACCAGAAATATTGGTGACGCGGCGAAAATGTCCTGCGTGACGGCGGGATTTGGTCGTCGAAATCTGTCAGGGTCGCGAGGGTGCGTAGAAGCTAACATGCGACGAAAATAGGCCTACGAAGGTCGCAGGTTGGGTGACGGTGCAAGGTCAGTCACGACATGAAGCGGACTATGCATGTATGCCTGAAGCATTTCAGTCCCTCCGGTGCAGGGGATAGGTTCCTTAACGTTTGGCTGGAGTAGCGGAACCCGCGCAACAAGCACGTCCTTCTTGAATGGGCGGGCACTTGACCGAGCCATACGAACAGAAGACACAACAGTCGCCAGACTTCGGGGAAAGCAAGGCTTTGCACCTCGTGCATTCATAGAAATAGATGCAAGCGTCAGTCGGCATCACTTCGACCGACACGTATCCGCAATGCGGGCAGGTCAACGCGGACTCAAGCATGGTCGTCGTCATTTTCATTGCTCCCATGCACAAAAAGGGGCTGTGAATCGTCAACAATTCTACCGCCAAGACGAACATCGCTTTCTGGCCGATACCAACCGACCGTGGCAAGGTCTCGCCGCGAGCAGGAGTGGGTTCACATTGCTTACGTAATTGTGAATAATTTTTGTATTAATGCAGGGCTAACGCTAACGGCGAGATATAGGAAAAGGCGAGGGCGAGAGGGCGCACCCATCTGCGGCGAGCCAGCGTTGCGCTCGTCGCTTGCGGATTCGCTTATCGTGCCGACATTGTGAGGAGGAAAGTAGTAATGATGATTCGAAAGCGGAGCCGCTTTCTACACGAATAGCGACGATGTTGCCCGTCAGGTATGCGGAATTGTCCTATTGTCAGGAAACTCCAGCTGGAAGGACGTAGTGGCATTCAGTACTGAGCGGACAGAAACCGCTCCGTGGTGAAGATCCATGATGGTCTTGACGATTGCAAGCCCAATTCCCGATGATTCACCAGAGTTGGCGCGCGCGGGGTCTGCGCGAAAAAAGCGGTCGAAGAGGAGGGATAGATGCTCCGGGGCAATGCCTGGTCCAACGTTCTCCACCTTAACTTGAGCGACACCTCCAGTGTGTCGACCGTGAACGGTTACTCTGGTGCCCTCATTGGCATATCGGATTGCGTTTGACAGCAAATTACTTAACGCGCGTCGGAAGAGCGTTGGGTCTGCGAAAACCTTCCCTTGCGCATTCACTTGGATGGTTATTTGCCGTGCTTCCGCCAATGATTCAAAGTAGTCTGCCTGTCGATGCAGTTCCTCGCGAAGGTCGAGCTCCGTAGCGAGAATGGCTACCCGTGCATTGTCGGCTCTTGCCAGGAAGAGCATGTTCTCAATCATCCGAGAAAGGCGCTCATACTCTTCAACATTCGAGACCAGCAGCGATTGATACTCTTCAATCGATCTGTCGCTGCTCAGTGCAACTTGGGTCTGGCCGAGCAGGTTGGTAATAGGAGTACGGAAGTCGTGGGCAAGGTCCGCTGAAAACTGCGAAAGCCTATCGTAGCGTTCACGGAGACGGTCAATCATTCTCTGCAGGGCGCGCGCCAAATCATCTAGTTCCGCAGGCAGCCTGGATGGATCAACGGGTAGCGCTCCACTTGTAAAGGTCACGGAGGCCGTGCCGGCTGCGATACTTCGCAATGGCGCCATGCCAGCCCGAAGCGCCGCGTATCCCAGCCCGCCTGCACCGACTGTGCCTAAAAGGACTGCGATAAATAGTTTCCAGCGATAGTCTCGCAGGAGGGAAACACGACTGCTAGCGACCTGATACAGTTCCACCACTACAGGTGATGCCTCACCGCTGACGCTAGCCTTGATAGTGGTCATGCGTACCGGCATGTCGCTCGGTGTGCTCCAGGCCTGAATTGACCCGGCCGCGTCCGGCACTTTGGCGTAAGCGCCGCCACCAATCGGCTTTATCCCATAGTTTGCGCCGGCCGCCGCCAACTGCACGCCGCGCGCATCCAATATGCGGATGCCGAACTCCTCGTTTCCTTTCACCACGCCAAGTACCTCCTCCCATCGGTTTTCGGTGGGGGAGCTTCGAAGCTCAGCTAGTTCCTGTTGGGCTCGCGCGGCTTTGCGGAGAAGTTCAGCGTCGTCGCGATCGATGATCTGGCTTGCGAGGGAACCATACAGATAGATTCCCACGCCGGAAAAAGTTAGTCCGGCGATCAGGGCAAATGCAAGTGCGAGCCGAGCGGTAAGCGACCTTTTACGCATCAAGACTGTCGGTTCTCAAGGACGTAGCCGATGCCGCGGACGCTATGGATAAGTTTGGGAGCGTAAGTGTCATCCATCTTCGCTCGAAGGCGTCGAATCGCCACGTCCACGACGTTCGTGTCGCTGTCGAAG
>NZ_JBBHZL010000043.1:0-2725 GCF_049843575.1 Cupriavidus sp. Met-2 | reverse complement strand
CGCCATTTAACCGCGGCGTGACCCAGTCGCCCGAGACGAACATTTCCCGCGGAACCTCTGCGTAACGCCCCTCATCGGGTTCATACAGCGGGCGAATGGCTAGTGTCGACATCCAAAGGACCATTGCCAGTGTCATCGTCAAGACAGGCAAAATCCGTCGTTTTGAGAGCAGGCCCATGTAGTTACGGTTAAATTTCTGCCGATCAGACGTACGCGTCGCCTGTGCCACTTCCGAAAGCTACTCGCAGGATCGTGGTGCTGGGGCTTTGCAACGGACACGCGCTTCTTTTCGATCCCGAGTCTGCAGACCGTATTCACGGAAAGGGCTTGGGCCGCGAGGTGGCCGTTGCAATGTCTCGAACGCGATATTTTTGCATCCGGATGACAGATTTTAGGGTCCTGACCTGTCGAAAGGATTACGGGAAGATGACGTGCGGAGCCATCGACCGGGAAGTTGGGGATAGGGCGTTGTGTCGAGCGACTAAGGAGGAGGGAGCCTGACAGTCGGTTTTGCGGTTGCGCCGCGATCGCTGGACCTGAGGGAAGGCCTCTTAAGACCTTACAAACAGCGGCCGATGATCAAATGATGGCCATGGACGTCAGTCCAACCAATCAAGCGCGTGCTCGTCACACCCGGCCACCTTCAATTGGGCTTTAGTGAGCCGCATAGCACTAGAATCCATTCACGGCTCCAGCGCTCGCCCATCCAAATAACGTGATCTTCGCCGGAAGCATGTTGCCATGCGAAATCATCCACGATCTAAAGTGTGCGCCGGGCTCGACCGACCGGGCCGCGAAAATGAGCTCGGCCAGTCAAGAAGCCGCTTCCCGAATGCATTACGCACGTGCACGTAGACTGCTGGAGCTACGCCGCCTTACGCTCAGAGGGAGTTGCGGCTACTCCAGAGATTCGGGTGCCCGCCGAGGGCAGCAGTTGCGCGCCCATCCGAGTACTGAGAGCTGCTCCATGATTTCTCCATCGACCTCCACTCGGTACGAGCTGTCGGCGAGCCGCAGCCACGACGTCACTAATCCAAGCTGCATCAGGCTCTGCAAGGTCGCTTCCATCTCCACCGCTTGCAACTCAGCGGCATCTGGATCGCCGCTGGGCGCCTCCAAGACTATTGCACCATTCTGGGCCATCGCCTGTATCCTCTCGCTTTAGGAAGTCGTGCCAAGACGCGATCTTATTTTATGCGCAGTTCATTTACGCATAATTAATCGATTTACTTGCTTTCGGGGGGGCTATCCGGATGGAGCGAGCCTGGAGCGGCCCCCTGAATTGCCGGACACAGTTCCCCCTTACAATGAACTTACAGGCGGGGGCATACGACTGTGTTTCGATTGAGCGCGAGAGCTGTGAGCCGGGCAAGACGGTGTTGATGGTGGCGTGCCAGCAAGGCGGAAATCCGAATCACCTCCTTCATTGGCGCAAGCTGTACCAGGACGGCAGTCTATCGGCGGTTAGGGCTGGTGAAGAAGTCGTGCCGCCATCGAGCCTGAGCGACGCGCTCAAGCAAGTCCGTGAGCTACAGCGCATGCTGGGGCAAGAAGACCATGGAGAACGAGATTCTCCGTGAGGCAGTGGAGGTGATGACCTCGCGAAAATAATTTGCGCGCTCAACCTCATTGGCGGGGGACGACCTGTGAAGCTGGTCTGCGAAGTTCTCGGTGTAGCGCGATCAAAAATGTAGAAGAGAAGCTTGCTCGGCCTGCAGACTGGCAAGACGGGCGCAGTGCCAGGCAAACCGACGATTGGGGTTACCCCGTTTTTTCGGACAGATCTGCATTGGAATCTTAGTTCGATGGGTTGTCTCCTTGTGATGGGGCGGTGAAGGCTGAGTGTTGCGTCAGATCCTTGTCATGGGCGGTCATCCTTTCAAACTCCTGCGGGCTTCGATAGCGCAACGCGCTGTGCAAGCGATGTGGGTTGTACCAGCCTTCGATCCAAGTGAACAAGGCGCGCCGCGCGTCATCATGCGTGGCAAAGTGCGAACGCATCAGCAGCTCGCATTCGAGCGTTGCAAAGAAGCTTTCACACATGGCGTTGTCATAAGCATCGCCCGCCGATCCCATCGAGGGCTGCACCCCGGCGTACTAAGGGTGATGAGGCCCGCTGACAACTGCGGGGCGTCAAGTTTACTATGCAGAACATTGCGGCGACATTGCCGAATGGTTACGCACCAACGCATCGAACCCGACGCCCGTTCTCCGAAGCACTTGGGTTACCATGAGCTAACGCTGACGCTTCGTCAGGCAACTTCTTCTGCCGCAAAGCACTCGACGGCGGACTGCGCCGTCATCATCTCGTAATCCCCCCGACAGGTGAGCGCCCTAGAATCCCGCTGTTCGCTCTCTGCTGGCCAAGTCGCCATCCTTCGGACTCCCGCGTGAATCGCATCCTCGGCTCGTGGGGCGTCAAGCGGCGCCGCGTGAACTGCTCCATGATCCAACATCACGACGGCGACGAACCACATCCGGCATCTATGTCGTTGCGCCCTGAGAGCATTTGACCAAGCGCGGTAGCAGTGGCCACCGCACACCTGGACGGGCAGTCTCTTGAAGCGACAGATTTTCATGGCTTTGACCATCGCACTCACGGTGGTCCTCTGGATGTCCACGCTATCCGTGCGTCCCCTCTATGAACCCGACGAGGGTCGTTACGCCGAGGTTCCGCGCGAGATGTTCGTCTCCGGCGATTGGGTCACGCCGCGGTTGAACGGCA
>NZ_JBBHZL010000042.1:0-3056 GCF_049843575.1 Cupriavidus sp. Met-2 | reverse complement strand
TCAAGTTCTTCGACAAGCCGCCCCTGCAGTATTGGGCGACCGCCAGCGCCTATACGCTCTTCGGGCCGTCCGAGTGGACAGCAAGGATCTGGAGTGCGCTTGTGGGACTGCTGGGCGCACTCGCCGCATGGTGGGCGGCGCGATCGCTCTATGACACGCGCATAGGCCTCGCCTCAGCGCTGGTGCTCATCGGCGCTCCCCTCTGGATTCTCGGCTCGAATCTGACAACAACAGACATTGGTGTCGGCGCACTGCTCGGCAGTGCCGCTCTCGTTTTCGCCGTGGCCTACCAGAATCGGGAACCTCGCTTATACCCCCTGATCTGGTTGTTGGTCGGTCTGGCATTTCTTGCCAAAGGCCTGATTGCCCTGGTACTGCCAGGAATCACGCTGCTGCTATACGGGGCGGTCACTCGACAATTTTCCGCATTTTTTAGCGCGAGATTCTGGCGCTGGAGCCTGCTTGCGGTGGCCATCACCATGCCTTGGTTTGTCGTGGTGTCCCAGCGCAACCCCGAATTTCTGAATTACTTCTTCATCCACGAACACTTCGCGAGATTCTCGTCCTCGGTTCACGAGCGGGACAAGCCATTCTGGTTCTTCCTGGCCGTTGGTGCGGCAGGCGTCCTGCCGTTCATGGGCTTGATTCCCCGTGCTATCGCACTCCGCTCTCGCAGCGCACAGGCAACGCCTGGCTTCGACGCACGACTGTTTCTGTCGCTGTGGGTAGTCGTTGTCATTGCCTTCTTTTCGATTTCGCGCTCGAAGCTGCCGCTCTATATCCTGCCCGCCTTACCACCGGTGGCCGTCTTGCTCGCGTACAGATCCATGACTGCAGCCCGCCCCACACTGGCGGCAAGCTTTCTTGCCATGCCTGTGCTCGGCGTTGCCATCGCCGTGCTGCTATGGCATCCGACAATGTCGAATGCGGTACTGAAGCTCAATATCAGCAATCCGGCCTCATTGCATACCTGGGGCGCCATCACGATGGGCATTCTGGTCATCGGTGGCTTCCTGGCCTTTGGGATCGCCCTGCGCGGCCACAGGCTCTGCGCGGTTGCCGTCGCTTCGCTGGCGACGCTGGCCGGCCTTCAGGCTGGCTTGATGGCGTCTCGGGCGTTTGGATCCCTCTCCATCAAACCACTTGGCTTGGAAGCCAAGGCGGCGTCCCGCGTTGACACAGAACTGTTCGACGTGGGACAAATTGACCGAGGCCTAGCATTCTACACCGAGCGATTACCTACCATTGTCGGCGCCAGATCCGAGCTAGATCTTGGCTTCTCGGTCGAGCCTGGAAAGTGGATTGCTAATGAAGAGGCCTTTGCGCAGCGATGGAAGACCCCTGGTCACAAGCTCGCGGTCATGCGGCACGAGACGTTTCATCGACTGAGACCGCTGCTCGGTGGCGACACAACTGTGATCGGTCGACAAGGCGTCAACGTCCTGGTGCAGAAGCCATGAGGGTCCCGTTACGATTTGTGCGGTTTCTTGGTGCGGGAGCTACGGCAACCGCCGCCCACTATGCAACGCTAATAGCGCTGGTCAGGTTCGGGGCCGCAGCGCTTCCGGCATCTGCCGCCGGTAGTGTTGTTGGTCTTTTGGCGCACTACTTCATCAGCAGCCGATGGGTGTTCACACAAGTCCAACCACAACGCGCCACCTTCGGACGGTTCATTCTAGTTGGCGCTCTGGCATTTTCTCTCAATTCGCTACTGCTGTGGATAGGACTAGCGCTGGGGCTGCACTACCTCGTTGCACAGGTTTTGTCGACCATTTCGGTCATGCTGGTCAACTACGTAATCCATGCAAATTGGACGTTCATGAATGGAGCGATGCGATGAATGCCACCAACCTGCTGCCAGAGAAGATCTCGGTCGTCGTGCCGCTCTTCAATGAAGAAGCTGTCCTGCCACAATTTCACTTTCGGCTTCTCCGCGTGATGGATGGATTGGCATCGAACTACGAGATCATCTACGTGGACGACGGCAGCCGCGATCGATCACTGGCGGTTGCACACAATCTCAAGGCGGCCGAAGCGCGCGTCGGCATTGTCGAACTGAGTCGCAACTTCGGCAAGGAAGCCGCGCTAACGGCGGGCCTCGACGTGGCAAGCGGCGACGCCGTTGTGATCATCGACGCCGATCTGCAGGATCCGCCCGAACTGATTCCCTCGTTGATCGAGAAATGGCGAGAGGGGTTCGACGTGGTGTACGCCACGCGCACCTCCCGAGATGGCGAATCGTTCCTCAAGAAGTTCACCGCGCACTGGTTTTACCGTCTGATGGGCAAGCTCAGCGATACGGAGATTCCGGCCGACACCGGCGACTTCCGCGTAATGAGCCGTCGTGCCGTTGCCGCCCTCGGACAACTCCGGGAGCAGCACCGCTTCATGAAGGGGCTGTATGCCTGGATCGGATTTCGGCAGACCGCAGTCTTGTATCGGCGCGACGCCCGGGCATCCGGGAAGACCAAGTTCAACTACCGCAAGCTGTTGCGTTTTGCCGTGGATGGCATCACTGCCTTTTCCACCGTGCCGCTCAAGTTTGCGACCTCGATCGGCCTGCTTGTTGCCGTTCCCGCATTTGGCATGGCCGCCTTCATCGTTGGCAAGACGCTGCTTTACGGCGACCCCGTACACGGCTACCCATCCATGATGACTGTCCTGCTTCTGCTGGGCGGCCTGCAACTGGTTTTCCTAGGCGTGCTTGGGGAATATGTTGGGCGTCTGTTCAATGAAGTCAAGCGGCGGCCAGTGTATCTGGTGGCAAGCTATACGGCGCCGATCGGCCACGGCACCCCCACCGCCGAGCCAGGGCAAGTGGCCGTAGCGACACGGGGTGGCACCCCGCCTGCAGCAATCTTCCACGCACCCGGGTGCCCGGAAGGCAAAGCTCCGGGCCTCTCCGAGGCTTCTCCGCGGGATGCCATCCTCACGAAAACCCTTGCGCCAAGCCGGTAGACAGCCCGCGTACCATGCTCTCTCACGACATGGCCAGCAACTGGATCATGACGTTTTCGAAAGAAAGAGCCTCGTATTCAACTTATTCCGTTCTTCGC
>NZ_JBBHZL010000041.1:0-3491 GCF_049843575.1 Cupriavidus sp. Met-2 | reverse complement strand
AGCGCATCGGTTACGTCCGCGTCAGCAGCTTCGACCAGAACCCAGAACGGCAGCTCGAACAGATCCAGGTGGATAAAGTGTTCACCGACAAGGCGTCGGGCAAGGACACACGGCGGCCCGAACTGGAACGGCTGCTCGCCTTCGTGCGCGAAGGCGACACGGTCGTGGTGCACAGCATGGATCGTCTGGCGCGCAACCTCGACGACCTGCGCCGCCTGGTGCAGGGCCTCACCCAGCGCGGCGTACGCATCGAGTTCCTTAAGGAGCATTTGACCTTCACCGGCGAGGACTCGCCGATGGCGAACCTGATGCTGTCGGTAATGGGCGCGTTCGCCGAGTTCGAACGCGCCTTGATCCGCGAGCGGCAGCGCGAGGGCATCGCGCTCGCCAAGCAGCGCGGGGCCTACCGTGGCAGGAAGAAATCCCTGTCGTCTGAGCGTATTGCCGAACTGCGCCAACGTGTCGAGGCTGGCGAGCAAAAGACCAAGCTGGCTCGTGAATTCGGAATCAGTCGCGAAACCCTGTATCAATACTTGAGAACGGATCAGTAAATATGCCACGTCGTTCAATCCTGTCCGCCGCCGAGCGCGAAAGCCTGCTGGCGTTGCCGGACACCAAGGATGAGTTGATCCGTCACTACACGTTCAGCGAAACCGACCTCTCCATCATCCGGCAGCGGCGCGGCCCGGCCAACCGGCTGGGCTTCGCCGTGCAGCTCTGTTACCTGCGCTTTCCTGGTGTCATCCTGGGCGTCGATGAGCCGCCGTTTCCGCCCTTGTTGAAACTGGTCGCCGACCAGCTCAAGGTCAGCGTCGAAAGCTGGGACGAATACGGGCAGCGGGAGCAGACCCGGCGCGAGCACCTGGTCGAACTGCAAACGGTGTTCGGCTTCCAGCCCTTTACCATGGGCCACTACCGGCAGGCCGTCCAGTTGCTGACCGAGATGGCCTTGCAGACCGACAAGGGCATCGTGCTGGCCAGCACCTTGATCGAGCACCTGCGGCAGCAGTCGGTCATTCTGCCTGCCCTCAACGCCGTCGAGCGGGCGAGCGCCGAAGCAATCACCCGCGCCAACCGGCGCATCTACGATGCCTTGGCCGAACCGCTGTCGGACGCGCATCGCCGCCGCCTCGACGATCTGCTCAAGCGTCGGGACAACGGCAAAACGACCTGGCTGGCCTGGCTGCGCCAATCGCCCGTCAAACCGAATTCGCGGCACATGCTGGAACACATCGAACGCCTCAAAGCGTGGCAGGCGCTCGACCTGCCTTCTGGCATCGAGCGGTCGGTGCACCAGAACCGCCTGCTCAAGATCGCCCGTGAGGGTGGCCAGATGACGCCCGCCGACCTGGCCAAGTTCGAGGCGCAGCGACGCTATGCCACCCTGGTGGCGCTTGCCATCGAGGGCATGGCCACCGTCACCGACGAAATCATCGACCTGCACGACCGCATCCTGGGCAAGCTGTTCAACGCCGCCAAGAACAAGCATCAGCAGCAATTCCAGGCGTCCGGCAAGGCGATCAACGCCAAGGTGCGGCTGTTCGGCCGCATCGGCCAGGCGCTGATCGAGGCCAAGCAGGCGGGCCGCGATCCGTTCGCCGCCATCGAGGCCGTCATGTCCTGGGATGCCTTCGCCGAGAGCGTCACCGAAGCGCAGAAGCTTGCGCAGCCCGAGGACTTCGATTTCCTGCACCGCATCGGCGAAAGCTACGCCACGCTGCGCCGCTACGCGCCGGAATTCCTTGCCGTGCTCAAGCTGCGGGCCGCTCCCGCCGCGAAGGACGTGCTCGACGCCATCGAGGTGCTGCGCGGCATGAACAGCGACAACGCCCGCAAGGTGCCCGCCGACGCGCCGACCGAGTTCATCAAGCCGCGCTGGCAGAAGCTGGTCATGACCGACACCGGCATCGACCGGCGCTACTACGAACTGTGCGCGCTGTCGGAGATGAAGAACGCGTTGCGTTCCGGCGACATCTGGGTGCAGGGGTCGCGCCAGTTCAAGGACTTCGAGGACTACCTGGTGCCGCCCGCGAAATTCGCCAGCCTCAAGCAGGCCAGCGAATTGCCGCTGGCCGTGGCCACCGACTGCAACCGGTACCTGAACGACCGGCTGACGCTGCTGGAAACACAGCTTGCCACCGTCAACCGTATGGCGACGGCCAACGAGCTGCCGGACGCCATCATCACCGAGTCAGGCTTGAAGATCACGCCGCTCGACGCGGCGGTACCCGACACCGCCCAAGCGCTGATCGACCAGACGGCAATGATCCTGCCGCACGTCAAGATCACCGAACTGCTGCTGGAGGTGGACGAATGGACGGGCTTCACTCGGCATTTCGCGCATCTGAAATCGGGCGACCCGGCCAAAGACAAGAACCTGTTGCTGACCACGATCCTCGCCGACGCGATCAACCTGGGCCTGACCAAGATGGCGGAGTCTTGCCCCGGCACGACCTACGCCAAGCTGGCTTGGCTGCAAGCCTGGCACATCCGCGACGAAACCTACGGGGCGGCGCTGGCCGATCTGGTCAACGCACAGTTCCGCCATCCCTTCGCCGAGCACTGGGGCGACGGCACCACCTCATCGTCGGACGGCCAGAACTTCCGCACCGGCAGCAAGGCCGAGAGCACCGGCCACATCAACCCGAAATACGGGAGCAGCCCAGGGCGGACGTTCTACACCCACATTTCTGACCAGTACGCGCCATTTCACACCAAGGTCGTGAACGTCGGCGTGCGCGATTCGACCTACGTGCTCGACGGCCTGCTGTACCACGAGTCCGACTTGCGGATCGAGGAGCATTACACCGACACGGCGGGCTTCACCGATCACGTCTTCGCCCTGATGCACCTCCTGGGCTTCCGCTTCGCGCCGCGCATCCGCGACCTGGGCGACACCAAGCTCTACATCCCGAAGGGCGACGCCGCCTATGACGCGCTGAAACCCATGATCGGCGGCACGCTCAACATCAAGCACGTCCGCGCCCATTGGGACGAAATCCTGCGGCTGGCCACCTCGATCAAGCAGGGCACGGTGACGGCCTCCCTGATGCTCCGAAAGCTCGGCAGCTACCCACGCCAGAACGGCCTGGCCGTGGCGCTCCGCGAGCTGGGCCGCATCGAGCGCACGCTGTTCATCCTGGACTGGCTGCAAAGCGTGGAACTGCGCCGCCGCGTGCATGCCGGCCTGAACAAGGGCGAGGCGCGCAATGCGCTGGCCAGGGCAGTGTTTTTCAACCGCCTGGGTGAAATCCGCGACCGCAGTTTCGAGCAGCAGCGCTACCGGGCTAGCGGCCTCAATCTGGTAACGGCTGCCGTCGTGTTGTGGAACACGGTCTATCTGGAACGGGCTGCGCACGCGCTGCGTGGCAACGGCCATGCCGTTGATGACGCGCTGTTGCAGTACCTGTCGCCGCTCGGTTGGGAGCACATCAACCTCACCGGCGATTACCTCTGGCGCAGCAGCGCCAAGATCGGCGCGGGCAAGTTCA
>NZ_JBBHZL010000040.1:0-3728 GCF_049843575.1 Cupriavidus sp. Met-2 | reverse complement strand
TCCCCGACGCGGCGCCCCTCTATTTGCATGTGCCGGCGAAATCCCAGAAATTGCCTCGCACCATCGACCTTGAGTCCTTTTCCGTCGCGCCGTTGTCAGCATGGCTGGCCATCCGCCGCAAGGCACCCGTCTATGGCGACCTGCTGTTCACCCTAAAGCGCACCGGCACCCCCATCACGTACATGAGTCTTGGGAAGATCGTACGCGAGGCCTTCGATGCCATCGGCTTCGACGTGGTGGATATGAGCCCGCGGATTCTACGCAACACGTACTGCCGACGCGCCCTCCTCCAGGGGCTGCGGCGTGACGAAATCACGCGACGCCTCGGACTATCGAGCAATCGGACAGCGGACCGCCTCGCCCAGACCATCCGCCGATAGCATGCTGAGCTTGCGCTTTTCGCGGATGGCGTGATCTTCCTGAATTGAGCGCGCCTGCACCGCGAAGCAACGTCAAAGGAAATCCGCGATTGGCCGCATCCTAGCGCTCGCCACCAAGCCGCTACCGGCATCGAGCTGCAAGCCGATAGGCCCAGGGGCACATTGCCGCGCCTGAGCTTAACAGGATCGTAACGCGCGCATCATGCTTGCGTGAGGCACGGGAAACTACAGTGTTCGCAGGCTGGAGAAGCCGTGCATAAGCGCGGCAAAGAAAACCATGATGATCCGACGATGCATACTAATGGCCGCTGCCGGGGCCTTGTTGGCCTCGCATGCCATGGCGCAGGCCGCCCCGGCCTCACCATACAGCTTGAGCGTGGCTGTGCTGCCGAGCAGATCCGAGGCGTGCAGCCACGTGGCGCCCCACACGGTGAAGACGTGCAGCGATGGCGCGAACGCGGGAAGATACCTGTCGTCTTCTGATGGCGCCCCGCTGTAGCCGCGCCGTGGTAACCGAATCACCGGGGCTGTGCTTCGTTATGTCATCTCTAGCTGAGATGGCAAGAGGTGACCGGCCAAGCCTGACATCCGGGCTGTCTGTCATTGAGATGCTTCGCGACTCCAGCCACACTGCCTCGTGCTCCTGCGGCGCTACGGACACATCAGCGACCAGCCGCCTCACCGCGGCATCCCGGCTATCCGGCCCGCAATAGTGGATCCGACGGATGACAAGGCAAGGAGACCTTGCCGCGCATTCACAAGCGGTGCTGATACATCGCCTTCAGCGTGATGCCCGCCGCAGGAAGGTAACTCGTGTTGTTGCCGTTACCAGCAGTTGGCTGTAGAGCGGATAGTAGTAGCAGTTCAGAAGGTTATGAATCCCGACCGCCACGATGGCATGACATATTCGTCAAGACGTTTTTAAATTCTATACCGTCAATAATTTCCGGAATACGGCAATGTCTCTATGAATGTGTACAAAAAAAGGACCACCGATATGGTGGCCTCAAGCTCTCTTGTTGTTAGCAAGGGAGTGTCGATCTTGAAGAATTCGATTAGAACTTGTGACGTACGCCGATGACCGCGCCAACCTGGTTCTTGCCCGGCGCGACACTGGTAGGTGCACCCGAAAGCGAGTTGTAGCCGTTCAGGCCGAGCTGCGAGCCATTCTTGTTCCTCGCATAGGCCACGTTCATATAGACGTCCGTGCGCTTCGAGAAGGCATAGTCGGCCGACGCCACGAACATGAGCGGATCGGCACTGGAGTTGCGCGTATCCGTGTAGTAGGCAGCGCCCGTCAGGCTCAGCGCCGGCGTCATGCTGTAGCGCAGACCGGCCCAGTACAGGTTAGCCCCGCTGGCAGCCAGCGTGCCGGCGTTACCATTGAACCAGCGATACCCCAGGAAGGCCTTCGCGGGACCGAATGCATAACTCGCACCCACCAACGCGCGACGGTCCTTTCGTTCGTCCGTTGCCACAGTCGAGCCGCGGAACTCGTCATAGACCGCGCCAACGGCGAGACCGCCGGTCTCGTACATCAGCGAGATGCCGATGTTACGATCGACTTTGAAATTTCCGGGGATCTCGCCCCCACCTGTGCGGCTGAAGCTGTACAAGGCGGTGGCGGTCAGGCCACCGAACGTTCCACGATACTTGACCGCATTGTCGGCGCGACCGGCAATAATGTCATCGCTGCGATACAGCGAATAGCGCGGTGCGAAGCCCATGGGGTCGAGTTGCAGGCCCACGTCGTAGATCGGCGTGGTTTGGCGACCCAGGGTCACCAGACCATACTTGCTGCCCAGGCCAACCAGGGCGGCCCGGTCAAACAGTCGAGGGCTGCTGCTCAGCACAGCCGTATCCAGCGAGAAGCCGCTTTCGAGTTCGAACACAGCCTTGAGACCGCCGCCGAGATCCTCGCTACCGCGTAGACCCCAGCGCGACGTCGACATATTGCCGGAACTCATGCGGACCAAGTTCGATCCATTGCTAGCAGAAGGCGCGTTGCTGAGGTACTCAATACCCGCATCCGCGACACCGTAAAGCGTCACGTTGGACTGCGCGAACGCCGTGCCCGCAATCAAACTGGCTGTCGCAGCCACGACTCCACATCGAATCTTCATTTCACATTTCTCCTTCAAAGGTAGGCCCTGCAGTGATCGGGAGAATATTAGATTGAATATTACGCATACCTTGCAGGGCGATTACTTGAACATTTTTGGTTGTTAAATGACAACGACCATCTATAAATTTATCGTTTACCACTATGCCTTGATCTCAGTATTTTTTGAATTCCTATACCGATGCGTACCTATATCATCTCCGCATCACGTCCAATTCTTTCTTACTTCCGACGATGCAATGTCAAGGGGCGCGGGAGAATGTTCCACCGAATCCGCACGCCGCACAGCCCTGACGACAACATCCATAGACCTCGTTGCATCCGAGACCCTTCGGAATGGGATACCCTCCTCATCCATCTCTCTAGCGGGGGTATAGCCCGCAACGAGATAGAGCGGCCGGCGCTTGGCTTCGTTGAACAGACGGCCCACATATTCGCCAAGGATGCCCAGGAAGAAGAGTTGCAGTCCGCCAAGCATCAACACGACGGTCATCAGGGACGGATAGCCTCGCACCGGATCGCCGAATAGCAGCGTTTTGCCAACGGTATAGAGCGCCATCCAAAACGCCGGGACAGCGACGATCAAGCCGACCGACGTGGCGATCCGCAGAGGAATTGTCGAGAATCCCGTGACGCCATCGATCGCGAGCTTCAACAAGCGGCGGTAGTTGAACTTCGTTTTTCCCGAAGCGCGCGCATCCCGGTCGTAGAGGATAGAGGTCTGTCGGTACCCAATCCACGCGTACAGACCTTTCATGAAACGGTTCTGTTCGCGGAGCTGGCCGATGGCCGCGACCGCGCGCTGGCTCATCAGACGAAAATCGCCGGTGTCGGCGGGGATGTCGATGTCACTCACCTTCCCCATCAGGCGATAGAAGCAGTGGGCCGTGGCTTTCTTCAGGAAGGATTCGCCCTCCCGGGTCCGCCGGGTCGCGTAGACGACATCGAAACCTTGCTCCCACTTGTTAATCAGGGTGGGGATCAGTTCCGGCGGATCCTGCAGATCGGCGTCGATGACGACGACGGCGTCGCCGCACGCGACATCCAATCCCGCGGTCAATGCGGCTTCCTTGCCGAAATTCCGGCTCAATTCGATGATGCCGACTTTCTCATCGGCGCCCCGTATTGTCCTGAGCACATCGAGGGTCCGATCCCGGCTTCCATCGTCCACGTAGATAACTTCCGACGTATAGGGAAGGGTTCCCAGGACGGCGCCGAGACGCGCA
>NZ_JBBHZL010000039.1:0-4125 GCF_049843575.1 Cupriavidus sp. Met-2 | reverse complement strand
ATCCACCGACCATTGACCCTGTAGTCACTACAGACTATTTACTACAGGCATTGGCTGACGCGTAGCAGCGCAAGTCGTCGCAGCACCCGACACCACGGGGCCGCAGCGACGATCCATCCACTTAGGAGGAATGATGGGTTTCTTGGAAAGGCTCATGGGCCGTCACAGCGGCGGTCATCACGGCGGCGGAAGTGAGCACGGTCGTCGAGGAGGTCATCATGATGGTGGCGGCAGCTACGGCTATGGGAATCCTTTGCCACCACAAAGCCCCGCCGGCGTCCACTGCCCCAACTGCGGCACGGTGAGCGCCCAGGGCGCGCGCTTCTGCCAGCAATGCGGCAGTTCACTGGCTCCGGCGCCGTGCAGTCGATGCGGCACCTTACTCCCACGCGACGCAAAGTTCTGTGGAAGTTGCGGCAATGCCGCCAAATGAGTCGGCGGCCATAGCTGCCGCCGCATCTGGCATCGCCATCATTGCGGCCGGGGCCCGTCATGGGGATTTGTCGCGATAGGCTAGCAGTCGAAGCGCATTGAACACGACGATCAGCGTCGACCCCTCATGCATGGCCACGGCGGGCCCGATACCGAGGCCGAGGATCGTGGCTGGCAGAAGGAACGCCACGACGCCGAGGCTGATATACACGTTCTGAAGGATGATGGCCCGCGTATGTCGGCTTAAACCGACCACAAAAGGCAGGTGTTGGAGGTCGTCGGCCATCAGCGCAACATCCGCCGTTTCCAGTGCCACATCTGAACCTGCCGCACCCATTGCGATGCCCACCGTGGCGTTGGCCATTGCCGGCGCGTCGTTGACGCCGTCGCCGACCATGGCCACTTTGGCTTCCGCGCGCAACGTCTGGATGGCTTTGACCTTGTCCTCAGGCATCAGATCGCCCCAGGCTTCATCGATACCTACGTCCTTGGCGACGGCTTCGGCTGCGCGCTGGTGATCGCCGGAGATCATGATCATGCGTGTGATACCCAGCCTGCGCAGTGCCTCGAGGGCAGCGCGCGCCGAGGCGCGCGGCGTGTCCATCAGCCCAATGGCGCCGAGGTCCCGATCTCCCTGCCTGACGATCATTGTCGTGCGGCCAGTGCTGCGCAGCGTCTGCACTGCGCTCGCCATCGATTCGCTAAGCGGTGCAATCCCGTCGGCGCCGAACATGTCAGGCTTGCCAATCCAGACGGTCTTACCGCACAACGTCGCCGTGACCCCGCGTCCGGTCAAGCTTTGGAGATGAGACGCTTCCGGGATGGAACTGCCTTCCAGGCGCTTGCGGCCATCGCGGGCAATGGCCGCAGCCAACGGGTGGTCGCTGAGCGACTCCACGGCGACCGCTACGCTCAACAATTCCGCTTCAGCTACTCCTTCGGCGACCATCACATCGGTAATACGGGGGCGCCCCTCCGTCAGCGTCCCCGTCTTATCGAATGCAATGGCTTTCAGTGAACCCAGGTTTTCGAGCGGCGCCCCGCCCTTGATCAGTACACCCCCTCTAGCGGCGCGCGCTACCCCCGACAGCACCGCGCTCGGTGTCGCGATGGCGAGCGCGCATGGGCTGGCGGCAACCAGCACCGCCATGGCGCGGTAGAAGGTCGCACTGAACGGCTCATTGATCACTAGCCCTGCAAACAGCAGCAATACCGCCAGCACAAGCACTGCAGGAACAAAGATCCGTTCGAACTTCTCAGTGAACCGCTGGCTCGGTGACTTTTGCGCTTCGGCCTCGTTGACCATCTTGACGACTTTCGCCAGGGCGCTGTCCGTGGAAAGGCGCGTCACTTCCACTTCAATGGCGCCGGCGCCATTGATGGTTCCGGCGAACACGCGGGACACGGCCCCTACGGCATCGGGCTTCCTCCTGGCTGCGGCGGCGTCATCCACGGGCTGCTTGTCGACCGGGATGCTTTCGCCAGTAACCGGCGCTTGATTGACTGCGGAAGCCCCCTTTACCAGAAAACCATCGGCGGGGAGGCGTTCGTTCGGCCGAACCACCACCACATCCCCCACCTGCAATTCCTCGACGGGGACCTCTCGTACCTCGCCTTCACGCCGCACACTTGCTGTAGCCGGTGCGAGCGCCGCCAACGCTTCGATCGCCCGCTTGGCGCGCCCCATGGCGTAGTGTTCGAGCCCGTGGCCGAGACTGAACAAAAAGAGAAGTAGCGCGCCTTCCGCCCAAGCGCCTAACGCCGCCGCCCCTGCGGCGGCTACCAGCATCAGTGTGTCGATTTCGAACTTCTTTAGCCGGAGGTTCTCTATCGCTTCCCGAACGGTATAGAAACCACCAAAAAAATACGCGCCGACAAAGAAGGCAACCGGAATCCATGCTGGCAGGCTGCCGAACAGCTTACCAACGGCAAATCCGAGACCAAGCAAGGCCCCACAGATCAGGGAGAAGATTAGCTCAGTATTCGGGCCAAACACGCTGCCGTGTGCGTGGGCCTCATGCCCCTCGCCTTCCCCATGTGCATGATCCTTGACGCCTTCGCGGTGTTCATGGTCTGCATGACCGCTCTTCCGGGCACCGATCTCAACCGGCGCGAGCCCGCGTTTTGACAGGGCCTGCTCGATCCCTGCCGCGGAGATCCGATCGTTGTCGAATTCGACGCGCGCTATGCCGGAGGCGCTGACTTCGGCCTCGATGACGCCGGGCAAGGCCCGCAGTTGGCTAGCTACGGTTCGCGCTCGTCGTTCGTGCCAGACGCCCTTCAATTGCCAAAGCACATGACCAAACCGCGACGAAATCACCGCACCCGTGCTTGTCACCAGCTCCCGGATGCGGGCAAGGGAAATCGCTGCGGGATCGTAGTGGACACATATCTGTGAATCGCTATCAACATTTGCAGTTTTTATATGCGCCGCCTCGACGCCCTCTTTCCCTCTCAGTTCGGACAGCAACCGTTCTACACAGGGATCAGAGGAATCGGGAAGGCCAGGAAGCAAGACAGGAATGTCCAGGCGCAGCTTTTCGGTCATTGTCGCGGGCTCCAGTCAGTCTGAATCGGCATTCACGCCGTTGCACACTATTAGCAACTAGTGTGCCCCGCATTGCAACAACAAAGCTCAACGAGTCAGCGCCCCAATGCCCCGCCGTAATGCGTTGGTAATGTGCCCGCAATCTGAGCGTACTATCTTGCGGATGACAGGATCCTCATGTCATCCGTCCAGGAACCATACAGATGATTAGCGCCGTCGCATGCTCTGCCTTGCTGGCCTACGCTTTGCCGGCTCCTGCGACCGGTGATCGACTCAGCGAGAAGCCGACCCAGTGGCACACCCTCGCCATTGGACATTCAGACACGGGATACGCCTCCCGCGACCAACGGGTTGCCTGGGCGGCCAACCCGCGACATCGCACAGCCAAACATCCGTCGAAGCAGGAATCCGCAGCGAGCACACCGGAGCCGTCTTCCAGAGACGCGTCCAGCGCTGTCGCCGCACCCAAGCCGCCCTGCCAGTAGTCGCGGTTTCCCCGCTAGGGCCGCATGTCCTGGTAGAGCTTGAGCATGTCCTTGTACTCGTCGGCAGTCTTTTGAATGGAGAACCGCATCCGCAGCGCGTTCTCTGCAAACGCCACACGCTCGACGTCCATCTCCACGGTGTTGCCGTCCATACTCGACTGCAGGGGGACGCGATACATCAGATCCTCTTCCAGCGCGGGCTTGCTTGCCTCGATGTGTCGCGGCGAAGTCATGGTCATGCCCGCAAAATTCTGGCCACTGCCCATCACCCTATCCAACTCGGCGCTGAAGTCGATATCGCGCGCCTTGTAGTTCGGCGTATCCGCATTTGCAATATTTGCAGACAGCAGCTCGAACCTCCGTGTGCGAAGTCGCAGCGCTTGCTCATGAACGCTGTCTTCGCTACGCGCCCATTTTGCGACGTATGGCGTGTCCATCCTTACTCTCCAACTAGATCGGAACCCGCAGCGTATTGCAAAGGCAGTCGATCTTGCTTCGAGAGAAGCGACCTCTTTTCGTGAGTTTCCCATTACCGGCCCGCAATGTTCGCGCGCACACAGGTTGACGCGTCCGCGCGAAAGCCATGTCAATCCACATAACCCCGGTACGTTCCACCTTGTCGTCATCACGCGACGAAGTGACCCCACGTAATTACTTCGC
>NZ_JBBHZL010000038.1:0-4473 GCF_049843575.1 Cupriavidus sp. Met-2 | reverse complement strand
TGCGCTTCGAAGCGTTGATAACACTCCAACCCGCAGAAGTGCTCGACGTATTCCGCGCCTTCCGGGGTGAAGGCGGCATCGAGCGGGATTTCCTTGCAGCACACGCAGCAACTGGTGGTGGTCGAGTCACTTGCATTCATGGTGGCACCCCTCCATTGACTGACGAAGACGGCGAATGCCGCCGCCGGCATTGGCTTCGCGAACAGGAAGCCTTGTCCTGTGTCGCAGTCCGCTTGTCGCAATAGATCAAGACTCGCCGATGTTTCCACGCCTTCAGCCACCACATCCATGCCCAGCCCGTGCGCAAGCTGAATCACGGTGTGCACGATGGTTTGGTCGCGGCGGTCGTTGGCGAGCCCGGCGACAAACGATTGGTCGATCTTGAGCGTGCTGATTGGGCAGCACTTCAGATGTTGCAGACAGGAATACCCCGTCCCGAAGTCATCGGCGGCGAAGCGCACACCGATCTGCCGCAAGGCGTCCAGGGCGGGGAAGATCGCCGGATCACCAAACGCGACCGATTCGGTCAGCTCGATTTCGAGATACTCGGCGGGCAACTCGGCATCAGCCAGCACGCCCTTTACCCACCCGTCGAAGTCCGGTCCCACTTGGCTCGCCGAAACATTGACGGCCAGCCGGAACGGTCGCCATGCCAGCATTCGCCAGTCACGCATCTGGCGGCAGGCTTCGCCCAGCACCCAAGCGCCGATTTCAGGCATCAGGCCGGACGATTCGACCACGGGCAGGAACTGGCCCGGTGGCAATAGTCCAAGCGTCGGATGACGCCAGCGCAACAGGGCTTCCGCGCCGACAATCCCACCACTGCGCAGATCGACGACGGGCTGGTAGTGCAGTTCAAGCTGCCCGCGCTCGACCGCTTGGGCCAGTTCCGGCGTCGTCCATCCATCCGGCCGGAAAGCGCTCATTCTCTTTCCCTGAATGCCCGCAACGCCCGCGACAGGGACAGAAGGAACAGGCCGGTCAAACCGAGCGCCGCGATGACCCAATGCTCGCCGAGGAAAGCACCGGCGGTTGTGCCGGCCAGCACGACAGCGAGGATGGGCAGGTGGCAGGGGCAAGTCAGCACAGCCAGTCCGCCCCACAGGTAGCCGGTGATCGGTTTGTGCGTCTCGGACGGCAAGCGCTCGGGGTTGTTCATGGCAGACTCTCCGCGTGCTGTGCCGGCTCGGTCGGCAGGGTGGCCAACTGCACTTCCAGATCGGCCAACGCTTCGCGCCGACGCTCGACGAACTGACGCAGCAGGGCAAGCTGCGCGGCCGCTTCGTCGCCGTCCGCCGCATCCAGCGCCCGGCACAGCCGCGCCAGCGCGTCGAGGCCGATGCCCGCCTCGAAGGCCGCCCGCACGAAGCACAGCCGTTGCAAGGCGGCGTCATCGAACAAGCCGTAGCCGCCTGGTGTGCACGCCACCGGGCGCAGCAATCCGCGCAGCAGGTAGTCGCGCACGATATGCACGCTCACCCCGGCATCAAGAGCCAGCCGGGACACCGTGTAGGCGTTCATTGAACACCTCCTTTTTCTCACCCGGCGCAGCAGGAAAGCTGCTTCACATCCTTGTTGAAGGTCTGCGCCGCGAGCTTCAACCCCTCGACCATCGTCAGGTAGGGGAACAACTGGTCGGCCAGTTCCTGCACCGTCATGCGGTTGCGAATGGCCAGAGCCGCCGTCTGGATCAGTTCACCCGCTTCCGGCGCGACCGCTTGTACGCCGATCAGCCGATGGCTGCCTTCCTCGATAACCAACTTGATGAAGCCGCGTGTGTCGAAGTTGGCGAGCGCACGCGGCACGTTGTCCAAGGTCAAGGTGCGGCTGTCGGTCTCGATCCCGTCGTGGTGGGCTTCCGCCTCGCTGTAGCCCACGGTCGCCACTTGCGGATCGGTGAACACCACGGCCGGCATTGCGGTCAGGTCGAGCGCCGCATCGCCGCCGGTCATGTTGATCGCGGCACGGGTGCCGGCCGCTGCCGCCACATAGACGAACTGCGGCTGGTCGGTGCAGTCGCCGGCCGCGTAGATGTTCGGGTTGCTCGTGCGCATGCCTTGGTCGATGACGATGGCACCTTGCGCATTGACAGTGACCCCCGCTGCGTCCAGCGCGAGGCTGCGCGTGTTCGGTGTCCGACCGGTGGCAACCAGCAGTTTGTCGGCGCGCAATTCACCGTGCGTGGTGGTCAGCACGAATTCACCGTCCATATGGGCGACCTGGCTGGCTTGCGTGTGCTCCAGCACCTCGATGCCCTCGGCACGGAAAGCGGCTGTCACCGCCTCGCCGATGGCCGGGTCTTCACGGAAGAACAAGGTATTGCGCGCCAGGACCGTGACCTTGCTGCCCAGCCGGGCAAAGGCTTGCGCCAGCTCCAGCGCCACCACCGACGAGCCGATTACGGCAAGGCGTTCGGGAATGGTGTCGCTCGCCAGGGCCTCGGTGGAAGTCCAGTAGGGTGACTCTTTCAAGCCCGGAATCGGCGGGACCGCCGGGCTGGCACCCGCGGCGACCAGGCAGCGGTCGAACATCACGACGCGCTCGCCACCCTCGTTCAAACGGACGGTAAGGCTCTGGTCGTCCTTGAAGCGCGCCTCACCGTGCACAACGGTGATGGCCGGATTACCGCCCAGGATGCCTTCGTACTTGGCGTGCCGCAGTTCGTCGACGCGGGCCTGCTGCTGGGCCAGCAGCTTACTGCGGTCAATCGTAGGCACAGTTGCCGCAATACCGCCATCGAACGGGCTTTCCCGGCGCAGATGGGCGATGTGGGCGGCGCGGATCATGATCTTGGACGGCACACAGCCGACATTGACGCAGGTGCCGCCGATGGTGCCGCGCTCGATCAGCGTGACCTGCGCGCCTTGCTCGACGGCCTTCAGCGCCGCCGCCATCGCGGCTCCACCGCTGCCAATGACCGCTACCTGCACCGGGGGCTCGTTGCCACTGTGCTTTTCGGCGGCGGCCATCCATCCCCGCACCTTGTCGAGCAGTCCGACGCGGTTGTCCGCCAGTGGCGCATCGGCTAGCGTTGCCTTGTAGCCCAGTCCGGCCACGGCGGCAGTCAGCGCGTCCGGCGATGTGCCCGGCACGATGGCGAGTTGCGCTGTGCCCTTCGGATAGGACACCAGCGCCGACTGCACGCCTGGCACTTTTTCCAGCGCTTCCTTGACGTGCGCCGCGCACGAGTCGCAAGTCATGCCGGTGATTTTTAGATGGGTCATGCAACAGATCCTTTATCGTTTGTGGCGCCAGACAATGACGTCCGTTGTGCTGCGGTGCCGTTTTCAGTGACTCACTGCTTGACGCTGGACGGATAGCCCGCGTCTGCGGTTGCCTTGGTCAGCTTCTGCACGCTGGTCTTGGCATCGTCGAAGGTGACGACCGCTTGGCGTGTCTCGAAAGTCACGTCAACTTTGCTGACGCCTTCGACCTTGGAAATCGCCTTCTTGACAGTGATCGGGCAGGCGGAGCAGGTCATGCCCGGTACGGACAGCGTGACGGTCTGGGTGGCGGCCCAGACGGGGGCAACAACGGCGGCGAGGGCGAGGGAGGCAAACAGTTTCTTCATGGTGAACTCCGATCAGTAGAAAAATGGCATGACGTAGGGAAATCCGAGCGCGACCAGAACCAGCGCGGCCACGATCCAGAAAATGAGCTTGTAAGTAGCTCGCACTTGGGGAATCGCGCAGACCTCACCCGGTTTGCAGGCCGCTGCCTGCCGGTAGATGCGCCGCCAGGCGAAGAACAACGCCACCAGCGCCACGCCGATAAAGATGGGGCGATAGGGATCCAACACCGCCAAGTTGCCGATCCAAGCGCCGCTGAACCCCAAGGCGATCAGAACCAACGGCCCGAGGCAGCAAGCCGAGGCGAGGATGGCGGCAAGCCCTCCAGTGAAGAGCGCGCCGCGCCCGGTTTTTGGTTCAGACATGCGCTTGTCCTTTCGAATTGAAATTGGATAGCGTAACCTTACTTCCGTACTCATGTACGGAGTCAAGCGATATGGAAAACAATTTGGAGAACCTGACCATTGGCGTTTTCGCCAAGGCGGCCGGGGTCAATGTGGAGACCATCCGTTTCTATCAGCGCAAGGGCTTGTTGCTGGAGCCTGACAAGCCCTATGGCAGCATCCGCCGCTATGGCGAGGCGGATGTAACGCGGGTGCGCTTCGTGAAATCAGCCCAGCGGCTGGGCTTCAGCCTGGATGAGATCGCCGAGCTGCTGCGGCTGGAGGATGGCACCCATTGCGAGGAAGCCAGCAGTCTGGCCGAGCACAAGCTCAAGGACGTGCGCGAGAAAATGGCTGACCTGGCGCGCATGGAGGCCGTGCTGTCTGAGTTGGTGTGCGCCTGCCATGCGCGAAGGGGGAACGTTTCCTGCCCGCTGATCGCGTCACTACAGGGTGGAGCAAGCTTGGCAGGTTCGGCTATGCCTTAGCGTGCTTTATTTTCCGTTTTCTGAGACGACCCC
>NZ_JBBHZL010000037.1:0-5585 GCF_049843575.1 Cupriavidus sp. Met-2 | reverse complement strand
AGGGTTGCGGGGCGGCAGTGGGTTGGGGTTGCGAGGGAATGCAGCGCTGACCGGCAGAAAAAAGTTCTGCAAAAACTGTTGACGAAACGCTGAATGCTCTGCATAATCTCGTTTCTCCGCTGCAACGAAATGACGGCAACGTCAGCGAGGCAGCGACAGCGAACCGGCAAAGCCGGGCGCTGAGGTTCTTTAACAATCAAACAACCGATAAGTGTGGGCGCTTGATGGCGAACGCCACGGTGACTTCGGTCGCTGTGATGCTTCAAAAGTTATCAGTGCTCGCACAGTAAAACATGTTGGTTGGGTTCTTCGGAGCCTGGCCAGTCAGTTTTCTGAGAGTGAGCGACCGCTCGAAAGAGCGAGGTGCTTCGGCACCACACAGAGATTGAACTGAAGAGTTTGATCCTGGCTCAGATTGAACGCTGGCGGCATGCCTTACACATGCAAGTCGAACGGCAGCGCGGACTTCGGTCTGGCGGCGAGTGGCGAACGGGTGAGTAATACATCGGAACGTACCCTGTTGTGGGGGATAACTAGTCGAAAGATTAGCTAATACCGCATACGACCTGAGGGTGAAAGTGGGGGACCGCAAGGCCTCACGCAGCAGGAGCGGCCGATGTCTGATTAGCTAGTTGGTGGGGTAAAGGCCCACCAAGGCGACGATCAGTAGCTGGTCTGAGAGGACGATCAGCCACACTGGGACTGAGACACGGCCCAGACTCCTACGGGAGGCAGCAGTGGGGAATTTTGGACAATGGGGGCAACCCTGATCCAGCAATGCCGCGTGTGTGAAGAAGGCCTTCGGGTTGTAAAGCACTTTTGTCCGGAAAGAAATCGCGCTGGTTAATACCTGGCGTGGATGACGGTACCGGAAGAATAAGCACCGGCTAACTACGTGCCAGCAGCCGCGGTAATACGTAGGGTGCGAGCGTTAATCGGAATTACTGGGCGTAAAGCGTGCGCAGGCGGTTTTGTAAGACAGGCGTGAAATCCCCGGGCTTAACCTGGGAATTGCGCTTGTGACTGCAAGGCTAGAGTGCGTCAGAGGGGGGTAGAATTCCACGTGTAGCAGTGAAATGCGTAGAGATGTGGAGGAATACCGATGGCGAAGGCAGCCCCCTGGGACGTGACTGACGCTCATGCACGAAAGCGTGGGGAGCAAACAGGATTAGATACCCTGGTAGTCCACGCCCTAAACGATGTCAACTAGTTGTTGGGGATTCATTTTCTCAGTAACGTAGCTAACGCGTGAAGTTGACCGCCTGGGGAGTACGGTCGCAAGATTAAAACTCAAAGGAATTGACGGGGACCCGCACAAGCGGTGGATGATGTGGATTAATTCGATGCAACGCGAAAAACCTTACCTACCCTTGACATGCCACTAACGAAGCAGAGATGCATTAGGTGCCCGAAAGGGAAAGTGGACACAGGTGCTGCATGGCTGTCGTCAGCTCGTGTCGTGAGATGTTGGGTTAAGTCCCGCAACGAGCGCAACCCTTGTCTCTAGTTGCTACGCAAGAGCACTCTAGAGAGACTGCCGGTGACAAACCGGAGGAAGGTGGGGATGACGTCAAGTCCTCATGGCCCTTATGGGTAGGGCTTCACACGTCATACAATGGTGCGTACAGAGGGTTGCCAACCCGCGAGGGGGAGCTAATCCCAGAAAACGCATCGTAGTCCGGATCGTAGTCTGCAACTCGACTACGTGAAGCTGGAATCGCTAGTAATCGCGGATCAGCATGCCGCGGTGAATACGTTCCCGGGTCTTGTACACACCGCCCGTCACACCATGGGAGTGGGTTTTGCCAGAAGTAGTTAGCCTAACCGCAAGGAGGGCGATTACCACGGCAGGGTTCATGACTGGGGTGAAGTCGTAACAAGGTAGCCGTATCGGAAGGTGCGGCTGGATCACCTCCTTTCTAGAGGCTTGTGTTCACAAGTCAAGCGTTCACACTTATCGGTTTGTTTGCTGTTACAGCCAAGGGTCTGTAGCTCAGGTGGTTAGAGCACCGTCTTGATAAGGCGGGGGTCGTAGGTTCAAGTCCTACCAGACCCACCAAGTTATCGCGCGGGGGATTAGCTCAGCTGGGAGAGCACCTGCTTTGCAAGCAGGGGGTCGTCGGTTCGATCCCGTCATCCTCCACCAGTACCTTGGGGTTGTAGTCAAAGACAAGAATTCAGGCGAGGCGCCTGAGTGTTTGTCTTTGGCTGTTGCCAACAGGCGTTAAGCCTGGCTGTTCTTTAACAATATGGGATGTAGTAAAGGTGTCGCGAGCGTTGATGAGACGCTGTAGTACAAACGCGATACCGGGTTGTGATTGTATCAACCAAAAAGTATTTAAAGTGATCGAAAGATGACTTGGAATACGGCACAAACGCGAGAACTCAGACCTATGACGGTCGTGTCCGAGAGACACACTCGTTATAGGGTCAAGCGAACAAGTGCATGTGGTGGATGCCTTGGCGATTACAGGCGATGAAGGACGCGGTAGCCTGCGAAAAGCTTCGGGGAGCTGGCAAACGAGCTTTGATCCGGAGATGTCCGAATGGGGAAACCCGGCCCGAATGGGTCATCCCTGACTGAATACATAGGTCAGGGAAGCGAACGCGGCGAACTGAAACATCTAAGTAGCTGCAGGAACAGAAATCAACCGAGATTCCCAAAGTAGTGGCGAACGAAATGGGAAGAGCCTTGTACTCTTTAGCAGCATTGTTAGCAGAACGGGATGGAAAGCCCGGCCATAGCAGGTGATAGCCCTGTATGCGAAAACAGCGTTGTGGAACTAGGTGTACGACAAGTAGGGCGGGACACGTGAAATCCTGTCTGAAGATGGGGGGACCATCCTCCAAGGCTAAATACTCGTAATCGACCGATAGTGAACCAGTACCGTGAGGGAAAGGCGAAAAGAACCCCGGGAGGGGAGTGAAATAGATCCTGAAACCGCATGCATACAAACAGTCGGAGCCTGGAAACGGGTGACGGCGTACCTTTTGTATAATGGGTCAGCGACTTACATTCAGTGGCAAGCTTAACCGATTAGGGAAGGCGTAGCGAAAGCGAGTCCGAATAGGGCGTTGAGTCGCTGGGTGTAGACCCGAAACCAGATGATCTATCCATGGCCAGGTTGAAGGTGCGGTAACACGTACTGGAGGACCGAACCCACTAACGTTGAAAAGTTAGGGGATGAGCTGTGGATAGGGGTGAAAGGCTAAACAAATCTGGAAATAGCTGGTTCTCTCCGAAAACTATTTAGGTAGTGCCTCGTGTCTCACCTTCGGGGGTAGAGCACTGTCATGGTTGGGGGGTCTATTGCTGATTACCCCGCCATAGCAAACTCCGAATACCGAAGAGTGCAATCACGGGAGACAGACATCGGGTGCTAACGTCCGGTGTCAAGAGGGAAACAACCCAGACCGCCAGCTAAGGTCCCAAAGATTGGCTAAGTGGGAAACGAAGTGGGAAGGCTAAAACAGTCAGGAGGTTGGCTTAGAAGCAGCCACCCTTTAAAGAAAGCGTAATAGCTCACTGATCGAGTCGTCCTGCGCGGAAGATGTAACGGGGCTAAGCCAGTCACCGAAGCTGCGGACGCACGCAAGTGCGTGGTAGGAGAGCGTTCTGTAAGCCTGTGAAGGTGTCTTGTAAAGGATGCTGGAGGTATCAGAAGTGCGAATGCTGACATGAGTAGCGATAAAGGGGGTGAAAGGCCCCCTCGCCGTAAGCCCAAGGTTTCCTACGCAACGTTCATCGGCGTAGGGTGAGTCGGCCCCTAAGGCGAGGCAGAGATGCGTAGCTGATGGGAAGCAGGTTAATATTCCTGCACCGTCGTATGATGCGATGGGGGGACGGATCGCGGAAGGTTGTCCGGGTGTTGGAAGTCCCGGTCCCTGCATTGGAGAAGGCGCTTAGGCAAATCCGGGCGCGGAATTCAAGGATGTGGGGCGAGCGGCCTAGTGCTGCGAAGCAATTGGAAGTGGTTCCAAGAAAAGCCTCTAAGCTTCAGTCATACGAGACCGTACCGCAAACCGACACAGGTGGGCGAGATGAGTATTCTAAGGCGCTTGAGAGAACTCGGGAGAAGGAACTCGGCAAATTGGTACCGTAACTTCGGGATAAGGTACGCCCTTGTAGCTTGACTGGCCTGCGCCAGGAGGGTGAAGGGGTTGCAATAAAATGGTGGCTGCGACTGTTTAATAAAAACACAGCACTCTGCAAACACGAAAGTGGACGTATAGGGTGTGACGCCTGCCCGGTGCCGGAAGATTAAATGATGGGGTGCAAGCTCTTGATTGAAGTCCCGGTAAACGGCGGCCGTAACTATAACGGTCCTAAGGTAGCGAAATTCCTTGTCGGGTAAGTTCCGACCTGCACGAATGGCGTAACGATGGCCACACTGTCTCCTCCCGAGACTCAGCGAAGTTGAAGTGTTTGTGATGATGCAATCTCCCCGCGGCTAGACGGAAAGACCCCATGAACCTTTACTGTAGCTTTGCATTGGACTTTGAACCGATCTGTGTAGGATAGGTGGGAGGCTTTGAAGCGTGGACGCTAGTTCACGTGGAGCCGTCCTTGAAATACCACCCTGGTTTGTTTGAGGTTCTAACCTTGGCCCGTGAATCCGGGTCGGGGACAGTGCATGGTAGGCAGTTTGACTGGGGCGGTCTCCTCCCAAAGTGTAACGGAGGAGTTCGAAGGTACGCTTGGTACGGTCGGACATCGTACCTAAAGTGCAATGGCAAAAGCGTGCTTAACTGCGAGACCGACAAGTCGAGCAGGTGCGAAAGCAGGACATAGTGATCCGGTGGTTCTGAATGGAAGGGCCATCGCTCAACGGATAAAAGGTACTCTGGGGATAACAGGCTGATACCGCCCAAGAGTTCATATCGACGGCGGTGTTTGGCACCTCGATGTCGGCTCATCTCATCCTGGGGCTGTAGCCGGTCCCAAGGGTATGGCTGTTCGCCATTTAAAGAGGTACGTGAGCTGGGTTTAAAACGTCGTGAGACAGTTTGGTCCCTATCTGCCGTGGGCGTTGGAATCTTGACGGGGGCTGCTCCTAGTACGAGAGGACCGGAGTGGACGTACCGCTGGTGTACCTGTTGTCTCGCCAGAGGCATCGCAGGGTAGCTATGTACGGAAGAGATAACCGCTGAAAGCATCTAAGCGGGAAACTCGCCTGAAGATGAGGATTCCCTGGAGGCTTGACCTCCTTGAAGGGTCGTTCGAGACCAGGACGTTGATAGGCTGGGTGTGGAAGCGCAGTAATGCGTTAAGCTAACCAGTACTAATTGCCCGTAAGGCTTGATCCTATAACCAGTGTGTTTTACCTGGTGAGTGCGCCTTGTGCCCAGGTGTGCAACACAACCCAATCTTTACTACACCCAGATTCGCCGCGCTGACCTTGGGTCAGCCCGGCAACCCCTCATGCCTGGTGACCATAGCAAGTTGGAACCACTCCTTCCCATCCCGAACAGGACCGTGAAACGACTTCGCGCCGATGATAGTGCGGACTACCCGTGTGAAAGTAGGTCATCGCCAGGCTCTTATACCCAAAACCCCCAGCCCCATAAGCTGGGGGTTTTGCTTT
>NZ_JBBHZL010000036.1:0-5627 GCF_049843575.1 Cupriavidus sp. Met-2 | reverse complement strand
CGCGCGCCTCGGTGCCGTCCTGGAAAGCCTTCCCTATGCATCGGAGGTCATCTACGTCGACGATGGAAGCCGGGATCGGACCCTCGAGGTGCTCAGGATAATACGGGGCGCCGATGAGACAGTCGGCATCATCGAATTGAGCCGGAATTTCGGCAAGGAGGCCGCATTGACCGCGGGCCTGGATGTCGCGTGCGGTGACGCCGTCGTCGTCATCGACGCCGATCTGCAGGATCCGCCGGAACTGATCCCCGTCCTGCTTGACAAGTGGGAGCAAGGTTTCGATGTCGTCTATGCGACCCGGCGGACCCGGGAGGGCGAATCTTTCCTGAAGAAATCCACGGCCCACTGCTTCTATCGCCTGATGGGGAAAGTGAGTGACATCGACATCCCCGCCGACACCGGCGATTTCCGTCTGATGAGCCAGCGCGCGGTCGCGGCCATCGGCCAGCTCCGCGAGCAGAACCGCTTCATGAAAGGCCTGTACGCGTGGATTGGGTACCGCCAGACCTCTATCCTCTACGACCGGGATGCGCGCGCCTCGGGAAAAACGAAGTTCAACTACCGCCGCTTGTTGAAGTTCGCTATCGATGGCATCACGGGATTCTCGACCATTCCGCTGCGGATCGCCACGTCGGTCGGCTTGCTCGTCGCCGTCCCGGCATTTGGCATGGCGCTCTACACCGTTGGCAAGACGTTGCTGTTCGGCGATCCGGTGCGGGGCTATCCGTCCCTGATGACCGTCGTGTTAATGCTTGGCGGACTCCAGCTGTTCTTTCTCGGCATCCTTGGGGAGTACTTGGGCCGCCTGTTCAACGAATCCAAACGTCGACCGCTGTATTTGATCGCGGGCTACACACCCGCAAGAGATGTGTCGATGGAGGAGGGCGTCCCGCGTAGAACGGTCCAAGATGCAGCTTGGCAAAGAGGGGGACCTCAGCGCACCGTACCAATCAAACGGGGTGACAACCCGCTTCCCATAAACACAGCATACCCTCCTCCAAAAAACCATTCTGATTGGCGATGGTAAATAGTGGTAAACGCCAAATTAGCCCAATGATGTTGTCATTCAACATCAGTAATCTCGCCGCAAGGTATGCGTAATCTTCGATCTCATATTCTCCGGATCACTGCAGGGCCTAACTTTGAAGGAGAAATTTGAAATGAAAGTTCGACGTGGAGTAGTTGCTGCGGCAGCCACTTTGATCGCGGGTACTGCATACGCGCAATCAACCGTGACGCTTTACGGCGTGGCGGATGCGGGTATCGAGTATCTCAGCAATGCGCCGTCTGCTCGCAATGGATCGAACCTGGTTCGTATGAGTTCTGGGAATATGTCGACGTCGCGTTGGGGGTTGCGTGGCAGCGAGGATCTCGGCGGTGGTTTAAAAGCTGTTTTCGAGCTCGAGAGCGGATTTTCGCTTGATACCGGTGCTCTGAACAACAGTCCTAAACTCTTTGATCGGTCTGCGTTGGTTGGTCTAGGCAGCAAGTTTGGCACGGTGACTCTTGGTCGCCAAACAACCCCAATCTACGACACTGGACTGCAACTTGATCCGATGGGTTTTGCGCCGCGATATTCGCTGTATCGAAGCGATGACATTCTCGCTGGCCGCGCCGACAATTCGGTCAAGTATCGTGGGACGTTCGGTGGCGTGACCGCCAGCGCGCTTTACAGCTTCAGCCGAACGGGCGGCGGCGAGGTCCCAGGAAACTTCAAGGTTGATCGAAACATCGGCGTCTCGTTGATGTACGAAACCGGCGGTCTTGCTGTTGGGGCAGTCTATGACGAGTTTCGAGGATCCACGGTTGCAACTGACGAACGAAAGGATCGTCGTGCATTGGTGGGGGCCAGCTATGCTTTCGGACCGGCAAAGGCCTTCCTTGGCTATCGTTGGTTCAACGGCAATGCCGGCACATTGGCGGCCAACCGGGCGAATCTGTACTGGGCCGGGCTGCGCTATAGCATGACGCCGGCGATGACTCTGACGGGCGCTGCATATTACACCGACACGCGCAACTCCGGTGCCGATCCTCTCATGTTCGTGGTATCTGCCGACCACGCCTTCTCGAAACGCACGGACGTTTACCTAAACGTTGCCTATGCGAGGAACAAGAACGGATCGCAGCTCGGTCTGAATGGTTACAACTCGCTTTCGGGTGCGCCTACCAGTGTCGCGCCGGGCAAGAACCAGGTTGGTGCGGTTATCGGCGTACGCCACAAGTTCTAATCGAATCCTTTCCAGATCGACACTCCCTTGCTAACAACAAGAGAGCTTTTAGCCTCCAAATCGGGGGCTCTTTTTTTTAGAAAGTAGTGATGAAACTTGGAGAGGAACTGCCATATTCCGACATTCGGTGATGAAAGGGATTTGCAAATAATCTGGAATGAGTATTTGCAATACGAGCGCAAAGACCGGCGAGCAAGCGTGATACACACTCAAGAATCCTGAAGAGCGACAGGATCACGGGGCGATTGTTTTGCAGCGGCCGCGCGCTTGCAACGGATCCTTTCGAACCGAACGCAGTCGTGACGAGCGGACACTCGTCGACCCTCTTTCCGAACGACTGGGCATCTTATGGTCGAGAAGTACATGATTCGGGCGGTGCGGCACTTGCGTGACCATTTGGAGCAACTGTCCTCCCACTAGAACCTCACCAGATCCGATCCCGCGCGTCTGCGTGGTTTGGCCGACAGCTCGCCCACCGATGTACCGGATAGGCGTCACCTTGGGCGAGCCAAAGCCCGGCAAGCCGGGGTGATCGGCCTGTGCGCGGCCCTGGTTATCGCTACCGGCTATTGGGTGTCACCGAGCGGGTCGCTCGCCTGTCGGCTGGACTGGGCGCCAGGCTTGGCAAGCGTGGAACCGTAGCGCCCGCCGCTCCGGTGTACCTGACGGTGGCGCTGGCTTGGGCATCAGGGCAAGCTGGTCTTCAATGACGCGCCGTTGTACGCCGTGGCCGCGGAAGTATCGCGCTATCGACGGCAACCGGTGCGCGTGGCGGATGCAGCGACGGGTCAGTTGCATGTCAGCAGTGTCTTTAGTGCCGATGACACCGCTGGCCTGCTAGCCGCATTGCCGCAACTATTGCCCGTCGGCACACGCACCCTGCCGGATGGCAGCACCGAAATTTCGCGCTTCACTGATCACCGTCCGTGTGGGGGACGCCCTGCAGGTCCCCATTCCTATCCCGGTGTGACCGTGATCGCCACGCAAATTTTTACCCTGCCCTGGTCGAGCGCGTTGAAGTGCTGCGCGGCAGTAACGCGATCTATTGTGGTGGCGCCACAGGCGGGATCGTCTCGATCACCACGCGTCCTGCGGGAGGGGAGCCACGCGCGGACACGACCGTCTCGATGGCCACGCCGCTGTCGCGCTTGCGTGCCGACGGTCTGAGCGCCAACGTGCAGCAGCATTTGGCCGGCAGCAGCGGGATGCTCGGCTATGCCTTCGACGTCGGCGCCCGCCATATGGGGAATTCTTACGATGCGAACGGCCAGCGGCTCGCGCCGGAGCCAAGCCAGGGCCACACTCGCTATGCCTCCGACCCACGCGTGGCCAGGCTACCCGCGGGCAGAACGTTACCGCCGCGCGTGGGAACGGCCCGCGCGTCGAATGGCGTAAAGGGACTGTAGTAGTCGCGGTAGTAGACTGCGCCGACACCAGACTGCCGAGCAGATAGCGATGCTCATACTCGAGATTCACGAGCGTGTTGCGGATCTGGTTCTGGTCGGCCAGTTGCAGGCCGTCAAGCGCACGCGCCGGTCTGTCGCAATCACGTCTGGCCAGTCCTGCCACCGTCAGCGGGGGGGGGCGGTCGACTACAGCGCAGTGCTTGGCAAGCTTGGCGTCGCCCTCAAACCGGTAGAGGAACGCGAGTTTTACGCTGCCTCCAGCCAGGGTTTCAATCTGCCCGACATTGGTCTGCAGGTTCGGAACGCGCGCGCAGGATTCAATGTCGGTTCGTCTGATCTGCAACCGGTCAAGACCAACAACTACGAGCTCGGGTGGCGCGGTGCATTCGGCAATACGCTTGGCTCGCTGGCGATGTTCTACACGACCTCCGATCTCGGTGATGTGCAGAGGGGTTCAACAACGGGCTGATCCTGACCCGCACCGCGGAGAAGATCCTTGGCGTGGAAGCATCGGCCGAGTACGCCTCGAACGATGAGCGCTGGGGTGCGGGTGGCACCTTCACATGGATGCGTGGACGTGAAACGCCGCAGGGCGCCAGTAGTCAGCAAATGACCGGCTACCGCATCCCCCCGCTCAAGCTGGCCGGGCATCCGCAGTTTCGCCCGGTGCCGCAGTGGAACAACCGATTGCAGGCCACGTTCGTCGCCGGCCACGACTATCGCCTGAACTGTGTGGACACCGTGACGGTCGGCATTCAGAACCTGTTGAACCGCTACTACTACCCGCTCTACAGTCAACTGCTGCGCAACAGCAACAACACGAGTCACCTTCCCTGCGGCTGGCATCACGCTGAGGGCGATGTATCAGCATCGCTGGTGAAAATGCACGGCAAGGCCTCCTTGCCTTGTCATCCGTCGGATTCGCTATTGAGGACCGGATAGCCGATGGTGTGTCCGTTCCGCCGCAGGAGCACGGGGCAGTGGGGCTGGAGTCGCGAAGCATCCAATGACAGACAGCCCGAATGTCAGGCTTGGCCGGTCACCTCTTGCCATCTCAGGTAAAGGAAGATATAACGAAGCACAACCCCGTGACTCGGTTACCACGGGGCGGCTACAGCGGGGCACCCTCAGAAGACGACAGGTATCTTCCTGCGTTCGCGCCATCGCCGCACGTCTTAACCTTGTGGGGCGCCACGTGGCTGTACGCCTCGGACCTGCTGGGCATAACAGCCACGCTCAAGCTGTACGGTGCGGCCGGGGCGGCCTGCGCCAGGGCATGCGAGGCCAACAAGGTCACGGCAGCGGCCACTAGTATGCATCGTAGGATCATCATGGTTTTCTTTGCCGCGCTTATGCACGGCTTCTCCAGCCTGCGAACACTGTAGCTGGCCGTGCCTCACGCAAGCATGATGCGTGCGTTACGATCCTGTTAAGCTCAGGCGCGGCACTGTGCCCCTGCGGGGCATAGTGGCTTCCTGGTCGATGCCGGTAGCGGCTTGGTGGCGAGTGCTATGATGCGGCTGATCGCGGATTTCCTTTGACCTTGTCTCGCGGAGCAGGCGCATTCAATTTGGCAAGATCACACCATCCGCGAAAAGCGCAAGCTCAGCATGCTATCGGCGGAGAGTCTGGGCGAGGCGGTCCGCTGTCCGATTGCTCGATAGTCCGAGGCGTCGCGTGATTTCGTCACGCTGCAGCCCCTGGAGGAGGGCACGCCGGCAGTACGTGTTGCGTAGAATCCGCGGGCTCATATCCACCGCGTCGAAGCCGATGGCATCGAAGGCCTCGCGTACGATCTTCCCAAGACTCATGTACGTGATGGGGGTGCCGGTGCGCTTCAGAGTGAACAGCAGGTCGCCATAGACGGGTGCCTTGCGGCGGATGGCCAGCCATGCTGACAACGGCGCGACGGCAAAGGACTCAAGGTCGATGGTGCGAGGCAATTTCTGGGGTTTCGCCGGCACGTGCAAATAGAGGGGCGACGCGTCGGGGT
>NZ_JBBHZL010000035.1:0-5963 GCF_049843575.1 Cupriavidus sp. Met-2 | reverse complement strand
TGGGGTCGTTTCAGAATTCGGAAAATAAAGCACGCTAAGGCGTAGTCACCCCGTGACCACCCTCCACCGACACTGCGAGGTTCGTTCCGTCTTGCAGTGACGCAATCAACGGGCAGGAAACATTTCCTGCCCGCGCATGGCATGCGCACATCAACTCAGACAGCACGGCCTCCATGCGCGCCAGGTCAGCCATTTTCTCGCGCACGTCCTTGAGCTTGTGCTCGGCCAGACTGCTGGCTTCCTCGCAATGGGTGCCATCCTCCAGCCGCAGCAGTTCGGCGATTTCATCCAGACTGAAGCCCAGCCGCTGGGCTGATTTCACGAACCGCACGCGCGCCACATCGGCGTCACCGTAACGGCGGATGCCGCCATAGGGCTTCTCCGGCTCAGGCAGCAAGCCCTTGCGTTGGTAGAACCGGATGGTTTCCACATTGACCCCGGCCGCCTTGGCGAATACGCCGATAGTCAGATTCTCCAAATTGTTTTCCATATCGTTTGACTCCGTACATGACTACGGAAATAAGCTTAAGCCATTTGGAATACGTTTGCCATTGCTCTTTTCTAAGTCGAGGAACCATGAATATGAATATATCGACCGAATCGCGACTGGAACTCAAAGCGGCGGTGACGCGTGCGCAGCAGAAGCTGGCGGACGAGTTTCCGTTGCAGGCACGGATCGAAGACGCGCATCCCACGCTGCAGTCGACCTATGCCAGGATTCTCGGTCATTGGATACGCGAAGCAGCACCGCCCGCAGCGGGGATTGGGTCGCAGGCGGTGCTCGACGCGCTGTGCGCGATGGATGCCATCGTCATCGGCGAGCAAGGCATCGGCTGCTATCCCTTCAGCGCTCGCCAGACTGAAATCCACGTTCATTTCGCCGGCAAGAGTGTCCATGCCATGTGCGCGATCGATGCGCTCGCGATTCCACGCATGGTGCGGCACGCCGCGCGCATCATAGCTCGGTGCGTGGTTTGCCGCTGCCACCTCGCCTGCTCGCTGGCGGCGAACGGCAGTGTCGAGAAGGAACATCAGAATCCGGAGGCCGCACGCGTCGTCTGGGAATCCGGTGCGGGAGAAGGACAAGCATGCTGCAACAGCTTATGCGCCAATATCAATTTTGTCTGCCGGCATTGCACGACTTCCCCAGGCGCACTCACCTTTTCTTTGCCACAAGCGGCTGCCGTGGGCAATGCCTTTTTCGCGTTCCAGAGGAGGCTGCTTGGCCACTATTCCACATGACGAGGCATGCGAACGGCCATCTGTGCCCGATGCGCGAAGGATGGCGGGGTGCGTTTTCGCTGCCGTGCACGCAGGACGAAAAATTGTTTCGCATATGGCTTGACTCTGTACCTGACTACGGAAGTAAGCTTAAGCTATTCAATTCAGCTTTGAAAGGACAAGCGTATGTCTGAACCTCAAAACGGGCGCGGGGCGCTCTTCACTGGAGGGCTAGCCGCCATTCTTGCCTCGGCCTGCTGCCTGGGGCCGCTGGTGCTGATCGCCCTGGGGTTCAGCGGCGCTTGGATCGGCAACTTGACGGTGCTGGAACCCTATCGCCCGATCTTCATCGGCGCAGCGTTGGTGGCGCTGTTCTTCGCCTGGCGGCGCATCTACCGCCCGGCGCAAGCCTGCAAACCGGGTGAGGTCTGCGCGATTCCCCAAGTGCGAACTACTTACAAGTTCATCTTTTGGGGCGTCGCCGCGTTGGTATTGGTCGCGCTCGGATTTCCCTACGTCATGCCATTTTTCTATTAATCACAGGAGTTCGTCATGAAAAAACTGTTTGCCTCCCTGTTGCTTGCTGCCGCCATCGTTCCCGCCTGGGCCGCCGTGCAAACCGTTACCCTGTCGGTGCCGGGCATGACCTGCGCCGCCTGCCCGATTACCGTCAAGAAGGCGATTTTCAAGGTCGAAGGCGTCAGCAAAGTTGACGTGACCTTCGAGACACGTGAAGCGGTTGTCACGTTCGATGATGCCAAGACCAGCGTGCAGAAACTGACCAAGGCCACCGGAGACGCGGGCTATCCGTCCTCAGTTAAGCGTTGAGCCGCGAGGAGGCACTGCGATGTCCTTAATCACACGAGTGACCGACAAGGCCGGTTCCCTCGGCAGCGTCGTTTCTGCGATGGGCTGCGCCACCTGCTTTCCCGCCATCGCCAGCCTGGGCGCAGCGATCGGGCTGGGCTTCCTGAGTCAGTACGAAGGGCTGTTCATTCGCATCCTGCTGCCGACGTTCGCCGGCATCGCGCTATTTGCCAATGCGATCAGTTGGCGCAATCATCGGCAGTGGCGACGGACTGCGCCCGGCGTGATCGGCCCTGTCCTGGTGCTGGCAGCGGTGTTTTTGATGCGGGCTTACGGCTGGCGGAGCGGTTGGCTGCTGTATATCGGCCTGGCCTTCATGGTCGGGGTATCGATTTGGGATTTCATCTCGCCAGCAAAGCCCTGCTGTGGCCCGGACGGCTGCGAACTGCCACCAAAACGCGGATGACGGCATTGGCCGTCACCGAAGTAAATAAAAGGAATTGATTCATGACCACCTTAAAGATCACCGGAATGACCTGCGATTCGTGCGCTGTGCACGTCAAGGACGCGTTGGAGAAAGTGCCGGGCGTGCAGTCGGCAGTCGTGTCCTACCCGAAGGGCACCGCGCAACTCGCCACCGAGCCCGGCACCTCGCCGGATGCGCTGGCCGCCGCCGTGGCCGGCCTCGGCTACAAGGCCACGCTCGCCGATGCCCCATCCACTTCAGTGCGGGGCGGATTGCTTGGCAAGGCGCTGGGATGGCTGGGCGGTGGCGACAAGGCTGGCGGTGATGGGGGTGGACTGCACATCGCCGTTATCGGCAGCGGTGGCGCCGCGATGGCTGCGGCGCTGAAAGCCGTCGAGCAAGGCGCGCACGTCACGCTGATCGAGCGCGGGACCATCGGCGGCACCTGCGTCAATGTCGGCTGTGTGCCGTCCAAGATCATGATCCGCGCCGCCCACCTCGCCCATCTGCGCCGGGAAAGCCCGTTCGATGGCGGCATGCCACCCACACCGCCGACGATCCTGCGCGAGCGGCTGCTGGCCCAGCAGCAGGCCCGTGTCGATGAACTGCGCCACGCCAAGTATGAAGGCATTCTGGATGGCACTCCAGCCATCACCGTTCTGCACGGTGAAGCGCATTTCAAGGACGCCCAGAGCCTTGCTGTCCGTTTGAACGAAGGCAGCGAGCGCGTGGTGGTATTCGACCGCTGCCTGATCGCCACGGGCGCCAGCCCGGCCGTGCCGCCGATTCCCGGCTTGAAAGAGTCACCCTACTGGACTTCGACCGAGGCCCTGGTCAGCGACACCATTCCCGAACGCCTGGCCGTGATCGGCTCGTCGGTGGTGGCGCTGGAACTGGCGCAAGCCTTTGCCCGACTGGGCAGCCAGGTGACGATCCTGGCGCGCAACACCTTGTTCTTCCGCGAAGACCCGGCCATCGGCGAGGCCGTCACCGACGCTTTCCGTGCCGAAGGGATCACGGTGCTGGAACACACGCAAGCCAGCCAGGTCGCCCATGTGGACGGCGAATTCGTGCTGACCACGGGGTACGGTGAAATACGCGCCGACAAACTGCTGATCGCCACCGGGCGGACACCGAACACGCGCAGCCTGGCACTGGACGCGGCGGGGGTCACCATCAATGCGCAAGGGGCCATCGTCATCGACAAGGGCATGCGCACGAGTAGCCCGAACATCTACGCGGCCGGCGACTGCACCGACCAGCCTCAGTTCGTCTATGTGGCGGCAGCGGCCGGCACCCGTGCCGCGATCAACATGACGGGCGGAGACGCGGCCCTCGACCTGACCGCGATGCCGGCCGTGGTGTTTACCGATCCGCAAGTGGCGACCGTGGGCTACAGCGAAGCGGAAGCGCATCACGACGGGATCGAGACCGACAGTCGCACCTTGACCTTGGACAACGTGCCGCGTGCGCTTGCCAACTTCGACACACGCGGCTTCATCAAGCTCGTCATCGAGGAAGGTAGCGGACGGCTCATCGGCGTGCAGGCGGTCGCGCCGGAAGCGGGCGAACTGATCCAGACGGCGGTCCTGGCAATTCGTAACCGCATGACGGTGCAGGAACTGGCCGACCAGTTGTTCCCCTACCTGACGATGGTCGAGGGGTTGAAGCTCGCGGCGCAGACCTTCAGCAAGGACGTGAAGCAGCTTTCGTGCTGCGCCGGTTGAGAAAAAGGAGGTGTTCAATGAACGCCTACACAGTATCCCGACTGGCCCTTGATGCCGGGGTGAGCGTGCATATCGTGCGCGACTATCTGCTGCGCGGATTGCTGCGCCCGGTGGCGTGCACCCCAGGCGGCTACGGCCTGTTTGACGATGCCGCCTTGCAACGGCTGTGCTTCGTGCGGGCTGCTTTCGAGGCGGGCATCGGCCTGAATGCGCTGGCGCGGCTGTGCCGGGCGCTGGATGCTGCGGACGCCGATGAAGCGGCCTCGCAACTTGCCGAGCTGCGCCAGTTCGTCGAACGTCGGCGCGAGGCGTTGGCTGACCTGGAAGTGCAGTTGGCAACCATGCCGACCGAGTCGGCACAGCACGCTGAAAGTCTGCCATGAACAACCCCGAGCGCTTGCCATCCGAGACACACAAACCGTTCACCGGCTATCTGTGGGGCGCGCTGGCCGTGCTCACCTGTCCCTGCCATTTGCCGATTCTCGCCGTTGTGCTCGCGGGGACGACGGCCGGCGCGTTCATCGGGGAGCACTGGGGTATTGCAGCCCTCACGCTGACTGGCTTGTTTGTCCTGTCTGTAACGCGGCTGCTGCGGGCCTTCAGAGGTCGATCATGAGTGCTTCCCAGCCAATTGAATGGACAGTGGCGCAACTGGCGCAGGCGGTCGAGCGTGGGCAGCTTGAATTGCACTACCAGCCGATTGTCGATTTGCGCAGTGACCAGATTGTCGGCGCGGAAGCCCTGTTGCGCTGGCGTCATCCGACGCTCGGAATGTTGCCGCCGGGCCAGTTCCTGCCCGTGGTCGAATCGTCCGGCCTGATGCCGGAAATCGGCGCGTGGGTGCTGGGCGAAGCCTGCCACCAGGTGCGCGACTGGAGGATGCTGGCATGGCGACCGTTCCGGCTGGCCGTCAATGTTTCGGCGAGCCAGGTGGGACCAGACTTCGACGGGTGGGTAAAGGGCGTGCTGGCCGATGCCGAGTTGCCCGCCGAGTATCTTGAAATTGAGCTGACCGAATCGGTCGCGTTCGGTGATCCGGCGATCTTCCCCGCCCTGGAAGCTTTGCGACAGATCGGTGTGCGCTTCGCCGCCGATGACTTCGGGACGGGTTATTCCAGTCTGCAACACCTGAAGTGCTGCCCCATCAGCACGCTCAAGATCGACCAATCGTTTGTCGCCGGACTCGCCAACGACCACCGCGACCAGACCATCGTGCACACCGTGATCCAGCTTGCGCATGGGCTGGGCATGGATGTGGTGGCCGAAGGCGTGGAAGCATCGGCGAGTCTTGAGCTGTTGCGACAAGCGGACTGCGACGCAGGACAAGGCTTTCTGTTCGCCAAACCGATGCCGGCGGCGGCATTCGCTGCCTTCGTCAGTCAATGGAAGGGTGCCACCATGAATGCAAGTAATCCGACCGCCACCAGTTGCTGCGTGTGCTGTAAGGAAATTCCGCTCGATGCCGCCTTCACGCCGGAAGGTGCGGAATACGTCGAACACTTCTGTGGGTTGGAGTGTTATCGGCGCTTCCAGGCGCGCGCCAAGGCAGGGAACGAAACCAGCGCCGATCCAAACGCCTGCGACTTGCCGCCGTCAGATTGAAGCATACCCTAACTTGGCGTCAGACCATCCGGCGCTAAATCGTCAGAATAGAGTTGCCTTCCGAATTGATTGACATACGCCGTCAAGGGTCATAGATTTCTTCCTGACACATTTCCCTCAGGAGGATACCTTGCACGGTC
>NZ_JBBHZL010000034.1:0-6594 GCF_049843575.1 Cupriavidus sp. Met-2 | reverse complement strand
AAGTTCATATCCCAAACGTGTGAGGCGATTTGCGTGCGACTAAGGACTTCGCCGTGTCGTCGCGCGAGGAAGTGGAGCAATGCGAACTCCCTGGGCGACAAGTCGATGCGTATTCCTCCTCTGGAGACTCGGTGACGCAAAAGGTCGATTTCCAAGTCCTCGATTTCGATACGCTCAGCTTCGCGCGTGGGTCCGCGCCGCAGCAGCGTCCGGGCCCGCGCCAGCAATTCTACGAAAGCAAAGGGTTTTGCGAGGTAGTCATCGCCGCCAAGCTCGAGCCCTTTCACTCTGTCCTCGACTTCATCGCGTGCGGTCAGGAAGAGCACGGGAGTATCTTTGTGTTCCCGGAGTTCCTTGAGCACTTCCCATCCGTTCATGCCAGGCAGCATGACATCAAGAATGACCAGATCGTAGTCCCCGTCGATTGCGTGGTGCAGGCCATCCCGTCCTGTCGACGCAAGATCGACAACGAAAGATGACTCGGTGAGGCCTTTTCGGAGGTACTCGCCAGTCTTAGGTTCATCTTCGATTACCAAGATCTTCATGTTTTCATCCTCAGCTGCACGGGCTCACAGCTCAAACGATGCCGCCGATGATAACGGCGCAGGTTCGCCTATTGGATGACAAGACTGTAATCGTTTCGTCCCCGTTTGAAAGGGTGTTGCGTACATAGAATCGCCGCTAATTCTGGATGACCGGCGCCGACAGCGCCTGGAGTGAACCATGTGGATTGTGCGGCTTGCGCTACGTCGGCCATATACTTTTGTCGTTTTGGCAATACTTTTGCTTTTGGGCGGGCCGTTGGCCATTCTGCGCACGCCGACAGACATTTTTCCTTCCATTGACATCCCAGTTGTTAGCGTCGTGTGGAGCTACAACGGCCTTTCTGCGCAAGATATGTCGCAGCGGATCGTGACAGGATATGAGCGCTCCCTTACGAACAGCGTGGATGACATCGAGCATATCGAGTCCCAAACGCTGCCGGGCGTAAGCGTTATCAAGGTGTTTTTTCACCCAGGGGCAGATATAAATCGCGCTATAGCCCAGACGACGTCCGGTGCACAATCGCTTTTGAAGACGATGCCACCAGGGACGACTGCTCCACTGGTGCTGAGCTACAACGCCTCGACCGTCCCAATCCTCCGGCTAGCCCTAGGCAGTGACACGCTTCCCGAGCAAGAACTCTACGATCTGGGTAACAGCTTTATCCGTACTCAGCTTGCAACCGTACAAGGGGCATCAATTCCTCTGCCATACGGTGGCAAGGTCCGCCAGGTGGCTGTCGACCTCAATACGGAAGCACTGCAGGCGCGAGGTCTGTCGCCTCTCGATGTGGTCAATGCGATTAATGCCCAGAATCTCACCTTGCCGGGTGGAACGGCAAAGATTGGCGCGCTTGAGTATCGGGTGGATCTGAATGGCAGCACCCAAACCATCTCGGCGCTCAACGGCTTGCCAATTCGCAGTGGGCCGGAAGGCACGGTCTACGTGCGTGACGTCGCGCAGGTACGCGACGGCTACGCTCCTCAATTGAATGTCGTTCGGCGTGACGGAAAGCGTTCGGCGCTCTTGGAGATCGAGAAGAGCGGGAACGCGTCGACGCTCTCCATCATCTCGCAAATCAAGGCAATGCTTCCAGACGTGACGGCCGGATTGCCGAAATCTCTGGTGGTACAACCTATCTCCGACCAGTCAATCTTCGTGACATCTGCTATTGACGGCGTGTTGCATGAAGCATTGATAGCCGCGTGCCTGACTGCGGCGATGATTCTGCTATTCCTCGGAAGCTGGCGCGCCACTCTCATTATTGCTGTCACCATTCCTCTGTCGGTCTTGGCTGCCCTCATTGCTTTGTCGGCGTTGGGCCAAACTTTGAACATCATGACGTTGGGCGGCTTGGCTCTTGCAGTAGGTGTGCTAGTAGACGATGCGACGGTAGCGATCGAGAATATTACGCACCACCGGGAGATGGGCAAGCCGCTGGAAGACGCGATCCTGGATGGGTCTGCACAGATTGCATTGCCGACGCTCGTATCTACCCTCTGCATTTGTATCGTGTTCTTGCCGATGTTCATGCTGAGCGGAGTCGCTCGTTACCTGTTCGTTCCGCTCGCAGAGGCGGTGGTGTTTGCGATGATGGCGTCATACTTCCTCTCGCGCACATTGATCCCCACGTTGGCCCACTATCTCTTCAGCCGGGAGCCTAGCGGGCATCATCCGGAAGGCCGCTTTGCCCGCTGGTTTTCTAACGTGCATTCCAAATTCGAGCAGAGTTTCGAGCGTGTCCGCCAGTCCTACGCAAATGTTCTGGAGCTTGCGCTGGGATCGCCGCGGCGCGCTATGGCACTTTTCGCAATGCTCTGCGTGTGCTCAATGACTTTAGTGCCGTTTCTGGGCCAAGACTTTTTCCCGGCAGTGGATAGTGGAGAGATCCGCCTTCATATGCGAGCGCGCACAGGTACGCGGATTGAAGAGACTGCGCGCCTGGTTGACCAGGTTGAGACGAAGATCCGCGAAACGGTGGGTCCTACTCATGTTTCGAGCATTGTGGACAACATCGGCCTCCCCGTCAGCGGCATCAACTTGACTTACGACTCCGCGCTGCCCATCGGAACCGGCGATGCCGAGATTCTGATCTCGTTGAATCCCTCTGCTGGAAAGTCTTCGGCGCTCATCGAAAAGCTCGATGCCGAGTTACCGGTGGCATTCCCAGGAGTGAGCTTCTCATTCTTGCCCGGCGATATGGTCAGCCAAATCCTGAATTTTGGCCTTCCTGCACCGATTGATGTGCAGATCGTGGGCAATAATGCTGCCGGAAACCGCACGGTCGCAGATGACTTGTTGCGGAAGCTGTCGGCCGTGCGCGGCCTTAGCGACCTACATCTGCAGCAACCGGATGATCAGCCTGCATTGACGGTGAACGTAGACCGCACCCGAGCGCTGCAGGCAGGGATGCAGCAACGTGACGTGGCACAGAACCTTCTTATCGCGTTGTCGGGAAGTAGCCAGACGTCTCCAAACTTCTGGCTGAACCCCAAGAATGGGGTGAGCTACCCGATGCTGATTTCGGTTCCGCAGTACGCCATGGACTCCCTCCAGACACTGTCGAATATCCCGCTTGGGAGTGGTGCAGAGACGCTTAGGCAGGGCGGTGCGGCACAGCTCGGCCAGTTTGGCACAGTCAATCGAAGCAGCCAGCCGGGTGTAATTTCCCACTACAACGTACAACCGGTACTCGATTTGTTTGGGTCTGTGCGCGGCCGCGACTTGGGAGCAGTGTCTGCGGACGTGCAGCGTGTCGTCGACAGTGTCCGTCCAGGCCTGCCGGGTGGCTCTCGCATTGTGGTTCGCGGCCAGGTCCAAACAATGCACGCTTCGTTTGTCGGACTGCTTACGGGACTGGCTGCGGCCATTGCGCTGGTCTACCTGCTGATGGTCGTGAACTTCCAGTCGTGGCTGGACCCGCTTGCCATTGTCGGCGCGTTGCCGGTCGCGCTGTCCGGGATGGCATGGATGCTATTTGCCACCTACACAACGATTAGTGTGCCTGCGCTGACGGGGGCAATCATGTGCGTTGGCATTGCAACGGCTAACAGCATTCTCGTTGTTAGCCGTGCCCGGGAGCTATTGAATGAAGGGAAGGGAGCCGTCGAGGCAGCGTATGAGGCAGGGTTCGGACGATTCCGGCCTGTCGTGATGACAGCCCTTGCGATGCTGTTCGGCATGGTTCCCATGGCATTGGGAGCGGGAAGTGCGGGCGCGCAAAACGCACCGCTTGGCCGCGTCGTTATTGGCGGTTTGGCCTTTGGAACCGTCGCGACCCTCGTGCTCGTCCCCACATTCTTCGCAGTCTTGCATGGTTGGCTCGAAAAGCGAGCCAGCTCGCACCAAAACACAGTGAAAGTGCAGAGTCTGGTATGACCCAAATTGAACGAGAAAACAATAGTCGCGTGCCGTTGTCCCGCAGACAGATCAAGATAGGACTCGCCGTGGGGGTAGTGGCAGCTGCAGCGCTGATTGTGGGAATCGTCCCTCGAGTGCATGGTGAGGCTGCTCTGCAGAAGCGCAGTATCGACGCACAGACTCCGGTTGTCAGCATTGTTTCCCCGAAACCGGCGGCGTCCTCGCAGGAGATCACGCTGCCTGCCGACGTGCGCGCCTATCAGGATGCGGCCATCCATGCGCGGGTGAATGGCTACCTTCGAAAGTGGTATGTGGATATCGGTACAGAGGTAAAGGCTGGCCAGCTGCTGGCCGAAATCGACGCTCCGGAAGTCGCGGACCAACTTCGGCAAGCACGCGCGGACGAAGAGACTGCCTCTGCCAACTACGCACTCGCGAAGACTACGGCCGACAGGTGGAAGGATCTGCAGTCCACCAACTCGGTAGCGCAGCAGGAAACCGACCAGAAGGTCGCTGACATGCAGGCCAAAGCGGCATTGCTAGCTTCGGCTCGCTCGAATACAGCGCGCGTCGCGCAACTGGCTTCGTACACGCAGATTCGGGCGCCGTTCGATGGTGTGATTACCGCACGGAACGTAGACGCCGGTGCGCTTATTGATGCGGGGAGTGCGCCTAACCAGGGGCGTGAACTGTTTCACATCTCGGCAGGCAACCGTCTTCGTGTCTATGTGCAGGTCCCACAGTCAGTGAGTGCAGCGGTTGCGCCAGGCACCAAGGCTTGGTTGGCGCTACCGCAATCGCCGGACCACCACTTCCCGGCCACGATTACGCGGACGGCGGGCGCAATGGACCCGGTGACCCGTAGTCTCCGAGTCGAGCTCGATGTGGACAGTCAGGGTGGAAAGATCCTCCCAGGTGCCTACGCCGAGGTCCATATCGTGCCGGAAGCGGATAAGGCGGGATTGGATCTACCCGCGAGTACGCTTATGTTTCCGGCCGGCGGAGCATCGGTGGCAATCATCGACCAAAACGGGATGGTTGCGATTCAGAAAATCCAGTTGGGACGTGACTTTGGTTCGCACGTAGAGGTCTTGGGCGGGCTGGCTGCGAGTGCCAAGGTTATCGTGAACCCGGGGGATGGGATTGTCGGCGGCGCGCGTGTGAGAGTGTCTTCGCCGCAGACGGTCGCGTCGCAAGGAGCTAAATCGTGATGAGGCTAGCCATAAGTGCGGTTTGTATATGGCTAGCGGGGTGCTCTTTCGCACCGACTTACCACATTCCGGAGATGGATCTTCCCGCGAAGTATGCAGAAGCGAGCGATCCAGTCCTGAGTCAGATTCCCGCTGAGTGGTGGACGTCTTACCATGACGACGACCTTGATGCGTTAATTCGACGCATCGATGTGACAAATCAAACGCTCAAGAGATCGATAGCCCTTCTGCAAGATTCCCGGGCCCAGGCCGATGCTGCACGCGCAGCGTACTTTCCGACAGCCGGCGCGAATGCCAGCGCTACCAGTAGTCATGTGTCGGCAAACGTAGTTGGACGGTCGCTGGCCGGTAAGACAACGCCCGACCGGCTTATCGGATTCAGTGCGACCTGGGAGCCTGACCTTTTTGGGCGAATTGGCAATGCCGTCGATGCGGCAACGTCTCGAGTGCAAGCAAGTGCGGACGATGTCGCCGCAGTTCGGCTGACCTTGCAGGCGGAAGTCGCTACGGATTACTTTGCGATCCGCTCGCTTGACCGCGAGGCATCGCTGCTAAGGCAGACGGTGGACGCTTATTCTTCGGTGCTCTCGATGGTCACTAACAGATATAAGGGCGGAATTGCGGCTGAGAGCGATGTTGCGCAGGCTCAAGCTCAGCGCGACAGTACTAACGCTCAATTGGCTGACCTAACTCTTGCGCGAACCCAACTGCAACATGCGCTCGCAACACTGGTGGGCGAGCCTGCCAGCACGTTTTCGATCGCACCACATGACGCCTATGGAACGCAACTTCCTGAAGTACCCGCCGCAGTTCCCAGCGAGTTATTGAAGCGACGTCCGGACATAGCTGCAGTAGAACGTCGTGTTTCGGCGGCCAGTTCCCAAATCGGTGTTGCTAAGGCCGCGTTCTTTCCGAGTCTCATGCTCAACCTGAGCGGAGGTGTCGAGAGCTCAGGCTTGGCCGGACTCCTTACGGCCCCAGGTCGCTTCTGGGCGGTGGGGCCTGCCTTGGCTGCGACAATCTTCGACGGAGGGAAGCGCCAAGCCGGCGTGGACAGTGCCCAGGCGCAATTCGATGCTGCTGCGGCCGACTACCGGCAGACCGTGCTAACGGCGGTCCAAGACGTGGAGGACAGCTACGCGGCCACGAGACTCCTGACGGAGGCTGCATCGAGTCAGGAAGCCGCAGTCCAGGCGTCGCAACGCGCGCTCGCGCAGGCGACGGATCGCTACAAGAAAGGCGCGGCGGCATACCTCGACGTTAATGTGGTGGAGGCAACGACGCTCACTAACGAACGCACTCTCGAGAGTATTCATCGACGTCAGTTGGTCTCTAGCGTAGCGCTCTTTCGCTCGCTTGGGGGAGGCTGGCAGGCTAAGGATGGGGCTGACGCTCAGAGTACCGCTGTCGACCCGTTGGCGACGTCAGAACCGGCGGCAACGGAAGGACTGCATTCAAAGCGTTAGTTGTCGCTGAACGC
>NZ_JBBHZL010000033.1:0-7490 GCF_049843575.1 Cupriavidus sp. Met-2 | reverse complement strand
AGGGGTGATCGTCCCTTTCGTGCAGATTGATACGGTTTGCCCGCTAACCCTTTGCTGGCGAGGGTTTCAGGCTTTCCGACTGGGGCTTATTGCGGCGATCTGGGCTCTTGCCGTACAGTCTTCCTCCGAACAATACTGTAGAAAGTGGCGATGTCGGCATTTATCTATCGGTACGTCGGCAGGGAGACGCTGCCAGCTCGCTTGACCGAATTCGACCTGCAGCAGTTCTTCCAGCTCAGCAGCACGGACATCACGGCGATCAAGACGCGGTTTCGGGCAGACAGACATGCCGCGGTCGGCCTGCAACTCGTCTGCCTACAGGCCTGCGGTCGGCCGTTGGACCGGTTCGTTGCGGTGCCGCGCAATCTCCTTCAGTACCTGTGCAGTGCATTCGCCGCACCACTGTTGTCCATCGCCAGCCTGAAGACGCTGTATCAGCGTCGGCCAACGTTGTATGAGCATCAGCAATGGGTCAAGGAGCATCTCGGTATCCGGGCGCTCGATGCAACCGGTCAGGCGGAATTGCTGGAGATGCTCCGGGTGCAGGCCACAGCGGCACCACACGTGGATGAACTTGTCACCGCTGCTCAGCGATGGCTCTATGATCGCCGCTTCCACATTCCGGGCCCGCGCCAGCTGACTGATTGGGCACGGCAAGCATTTGCCGCCCACGAAACGCAGATGCTCGCTACGATCAACCGTGCGGTACCGGCGGCCACGCTGCAGAGTTGCCTGGAATCCTTGCGCAGCCAGCGTGGAAACGGACCTGCCACGAACCTCGAGTGGCTCAAGGCCCCTTCCAGGCGCCACGGCCCAAGCAACCTCGCTGAGACCTTGGACAAGGTCCGCTACCTGAAATCCCTCGCCGTGCACGAGTGGAAACTGGATGACATCGCGCAGCCAAAGCTGCGGGCCTACGCGCAGAAGGTGCATGCACGCCGCCCGGCCAAGACGAAGGAGCTAAAGCAGAGCACCCAGGCGCTTGAGTTGGTGTGCTTTCTGCGGATGAGTTTGCTGGAACTGACCGACATCGCGATACACCAGACCAGCCGACGCAGCCAGGATCTATTCCGGAGCGCGACCGGCAAGGCGAAGTCGACGCACACGCGTTCTGCCGTGGAGGACAGGCGGCAGGCATTGAAGGCCAAGGCCGTCCTGCAAGACAAGAGCAAATCGAGCCAGCAGCGAGTGGATGAAGCCCTGAAGCATCTGGATGTCGTCATTGACGCGGCGCAGTCGAGCTTCGCGTCGCATGTGCGCGCAGCGCTGACTGGTGACGATCAGCGAGTTCGCACTCTGCTGTCGGGCCTGGATGGACTGGAATTCAACGGCAGGGAAGACGATCCCGGTTTTGCGAATCTCAAGGCGTGGCGCGATCTGCAGAACAAGAACCTCAAGGCTCTACCAGAAGACTTCTCGGAGACCGGTGTTGGCAAAGCCTGGCACGACCTTGTCCAGGACTCTGACAAAAAGCGTGGCTACCAGGCGTTCGCCGCCTGCACAATGATGTCGCTACGCAAGAGCCTTCGTCGGGGCAGCGTATGGATCGACCACTCGATGCGCTTTCGTGATCGCGAGACCATGCTCATTCCTGCCGATGAGTGGGAGCGTGATCGCGACAAATACCTCGCCCTGTTGGGACTGCCGGCCACAGCGGATGCCTTCATCGAGCCACTCCTGGATACGCTTCAGGCCGGCGTGGCTGCAGTGGCTGAAGCTTGTGCCCAAGGCAAGATCGAAATCGGAGACGATGGCATGCTTCACCTGCCGGCGATCGAGGCACTGGAACAGGACGATGAGCCGCGCCGCACGCGCGATTTGATCTATAAGGTGATCGGCGATGCGCAGCTTCCGGATTTGGTGCTGGAGGTGGACTCGTGGACCAATTTCAGTGAGGTACTGCTCGGCCACCGCGCGCAGTCCGAAACCGAACTGTTGTCGATCTATGCAGCTTTGATTGCGCACGGCACCGAGATCGACGCCAAGGGCGTCGCAGCAATGATTCCCGGCATTGATACTGCACAGGTGTCACTTGCCATGCGCGCACTGGAAGTCCACGGGCGTTTGCGCAGGGCCAATGAAGTGGTGGCAGAATTTCAGGGCAAGATCCCGGTAGCCGCACACTGGGGAACCGGCAAGAAGGCATCGGCCGACATGATGTCACTGGATGTTTCGCGGCATCTGTGGATCGCTCGCGTCGATCCACGCCGTCGTACCTACGCGGCCGGCATCTACACCCACGTGCTCGACAAGTGGGGCATCGTCTATGACCAGCCAATCGTCTTGAACGAGCGGCAGGCCGGCGTTGCGATCGAAGGTGTCGAGCAGCACAACCGCAGTGACGATCGCATTCGCTTGTCGTTGCTGGCGGTGGATACGCACGGATACACGAACACCGCATTGGCCACGGCCAAGGGCCTGAACTTCGATCTATGCCCACGGTTGCGCGATCTGTCAGAACGCAAACTGTACCTACCTGTAGCGTTCAAGGTGCCAGAAGGACTCGAACGTGTTATCAAGAAGCGTGCGTCCTTGAAGGCCATACGCCTGGGTTGGGACGAGTTCCTGCGAGTACTGGCCTCGATCCGCATCGGCCGCATTAGCGCGGAGCTCGCGCTGCAGCAAATTGGCAGCACCTCCAGAACCGAAAAGGCGCACAAGGCCGCCGAACATCTTGGACGGCTGTTGCGTAGCATCTTCCTGTGCGACTACGTGACCATCGAGGATTTCCGCCGCGAGATTCATACCTTGCTCAGTCGGGGAGAGTCGGTGCACCTGTTGCAGCGCGCGATCTATTCTGGCCGGGTGCCTCACGAACGCGGCCGGCGAGGAGACGAGATGAAGGCGATCTCCGGATCGCACGCGCTATTGACCAACATCGTACTGGCGTGGAACACCCACCGCATGAACGAGGTCGTCGAGCGCTTGCGCAAGGATGGCACGAACATCGAGGACGACTGGCTACGCCGAATGGGGCCGGGGCATTTCGGGCACATCAATTTCCGCGGGATCTTCAGCTTCGGTGTCGAGCACTATATGGACGTGTTGATCCAAAGCCGCCGTACCGCCATGAGACGGGCGACGGCATGACCACAAAATCAAACTCCACAGAACAAATCCAGCCACAGATTGGCACACCACAATGGCTCGATGCTGAGGTACAGCGCTACCTTTGCAGCGGTGACCACGATTGCAGCTTTGCAGGCTGGCCGGGTATGAACTTTGTCGACGTAGCAAAAAAGGCCGATCAGCGGCTGCGAACCGCACTCGTGGATGAAACGCTTCGGCTGGCAAACGGTTTCGACCCTCAGGTGGTCCTGCCCAGCGACCTGTATGCGTGGGCCCGCACCAAACTGGCACCCATGGTGCACGGTCTGTTTCGCGTCGACGAGCAGCCCCTTATCCTGGACACACTCGCTCGCAGCGTCGTATTTCTCACGCCGCAAAATATTGTTGCAGTCCTTATGGAGCAACCGTGGCTGTCAACGACCTGGAGCCTGGCAAACCTCTATCTGTACAGCGTGGGCGTCCCCGGCCTTTCCCAGCAGGCCTGCCATATCGTGGGGCTAAGCGCGGAAACCACCAGCTACGTCTCGATGTCCTATTTCCACGAGACCGACCCGTTTGCAGACTTCGTCGTTCATGAGGCCGCCCACGTTTTCCACAATTGCAAGCGAGCGACCGTCGGGCTGGACGAGAGCCGTAGCAAGGAATTCCTACTGAACATCGACTACACCAGGCGCGAAACCTTTGCCTACGCGTGCGAAGCGTATAGCCGCATCTGTTCGATGGCCACCAGCAGCAAGCTACGGCAGCAATTGCTAGAGCAGCATGCCGAGACCTCACTGCCCGCCGATGACCAAGTTGATCACGACGAATATCTCGACATCCTGGCTGAAGCGGTCCGGGCCCGCAATGGCTGGCAACGTATTCTCAAACGATGTGCGCCAGCGCACATCACGAAAGCACAATGAGTGACTCGATCCACGCTGGGCAGGATACTGGCCGACTTGCCATGACTAACACCACCAAGCATGAGTGTACCGATGCCTGTGAGGAACATTGTCGCGAGGCGCTGAATCAATTTCTGCAGGCACAGAGCACCCAAGTGCTGGCAGATCGGCTGCTGCAGCTTGCTGACCGCGACTATCCGATTGCCCGGGAATTGCAACAGTGGCGCAAGATCAGTGCGTCGCCTGAGAAGGCCCCAGACCTCCAGGCACTGATCGCTGGGATCCTCGAACCCGATAGCGACTTCATTAGCTGGCGCCAGAGCTTTGCCTACGCCAGTCGCGCAGGCGCAGTGCTGCCACTTCTCGCTCAGGCTCGCGCCCGCGATGCGGTCAGCGCGGTTGCCCTATCGTTGTGTGCAATGCGGCAAGTTTGGCATGTGCTCAATCAGGCAGACGATTCGAACGGCGAGATTGGCGGGCTGACCAATTCCATCGGCGAAGAGTTCGTGGCGGCCCTGCAAGCTGCGGGGCCTCAGCCGATGGCTTTCGGAGACACGTACCTGCAGTTGCTGCTGGAAGACCCGTTCGGCTGTTTCGATACTGCGGCCGCGGAAGCTGCGATTGGCGAGACGGCAGTCAAGCAGTACCGTAAGGCATTGGCCGCGCATTGGCGTGCGGCCAAGGATGAGGTGCTGGCTGCGAAGGCCGAGCACGCTGCGCAGGTGGAAAAGGCCAAGCGTCTGCGGCGTCGCGAGCCCTATTTCGACAGTCGCGCGGCACGCAGCCCGCGCTTAGCGATGCTTGAGCGAATGCATCTTGCGGAACTGGAGTGCACGGGAGACATCGATGGGGCCTTGGCCGTACTGTGCGAAGACCTGTCTGAAGCACAGGACTACCGGCAGGTCACCGAGTTCCTCGATAAGCATGGCCGTATGCGTGAGGCATTCGTCAATGCAGAACGTGCCCTCCAGATGTTTCCGAACGACGCACGTCTGCAAGCAGACATGCAGCGATGCTATGAGCGCGAAGGCTTGGTTGATGAGGTGCTGGCGATCAGCCGCAAGCGCTTCGACAAGACGCCGAGCGTCGAGCGGTATCACGATGTTCTCGAAGCCGGCACGGCAGCCGGGTGTGAAGTCGATGCGTTGCGGGCAGAACTGCAGGCCACGCTGGTCGCTCTCGAAGATCAGGCGATGACGCGGCCGGGGGCCTTTGCGGCGCGCTATCGTTTTGGCCCCGTCATCGGGCAACGCGACGTCACGTTGAGAGCCGAGGTACTCTGTTCGGAAGAGCGCTGGGACGAAGCGCTGGCCGTTGTGCAACGGCCGGCGTTCTGCCGCGATACTCTCCTTGCTGACCTCGCGCGCAACCTTGAACCCGTGCACCGGGACAATCGCATCGCGTTGCTCAAGCGCGTCCTTGTCAACCACATGAATGATGCAACGAGCCCTTACCGTGCAGAGCTCGGCCTGGTCAAGGAAATTTGCGTGATGCTGGATAGCACGCAACGTGGCGCGTGGCTGGATGAGTTGCGCAGTACCTACCGAGCCAAGCGGAACTTCGTGCGCGATCTGCCCGCGAGCTGATACTTGGGGCGCATTATCGGACTGCGCCCCCCTAAAAGTCACGTCTACCAAGATAAACCTTATTAGTTGGCTAGCATCCTTGACCAGATAAACTACCCACCATGAAAAATGCGCTGTTGGTAACTGGCCACATGGCCACCGGGATCGACTGGCCGGACGAGGCCGCACTGGCTGCGTTTCGGGCATGGCTGCAGGGCGTGCCGAGTCGCGAGGCCGTGGACCGCTATCTGCCCGAGCGTCGGGCAGCGGGGGCATCTTCGCGGGCGATCATTGGCCAGATCAAACGTCAACTGGTTGCCTTCGCAACCAGCCGGGCGAGGCCGGATCTCGCCGCCGTGCTTCAGGCGTGCAGTCCCACCGATAAGAAGGGAGCCAGGGTCGCACAAGCTGCGATCGAAACGCTGCGCGGCATGCCGCTGCCGGCCCCGCTCATCGGTGACGCTGTAGAACAGTGGCTGGCTCCGCACCTTGTGCAGCCACTGCACGCCGCGGGCATCCGCACGCTGGCTGACCTGACGCTGCGCGTGCCCAGGCGGCGGCGCTGGTGGTCGGGCATTCCTGGGCTTGGGCCTGCTGGTGCACGTTGCATCGAGGCCTTTTTCGCCCGGCACCCGGCCCTTACGGCCCGGGCCCGCGCACTGATCGCGGTGGAGCACGCGCAGGAACTCGTCCCCTGGGAGCGACTCGCGGTCCCCGACGAGGTGGACGGATCGAAGGGTGCCTTCCGCGCGCCCCGATCGACCTGCGCGCTGGGCTCGACCAACGACTACGAGGCCGTCCAGGCTTGGCTGTCGTTGCACGAGTCGGCGGCTACCCAGAAGGCGTACCGCAAGGAGGCCGAGCGGCTGATGCTGTGGGCCATCGTTGAGCGCGGACGGGCATTGTCGTCCTTGACAACCGAAGATGCGATCGCTTATCGCAGCTTCCTGCGTCATCCTACGCCGCGTGCACGCTGGGTCGGCAAGGCCCAGCCGCGATCGTCGCCGGCGTGGCGGCCCTTCGTGGGGGACTTGTCGGCGCGCTCCACGGCCTACGCGTTATCGGTGCTCAACGCGCTGTACCGCTGGCTGATCGAGCAACGGTACGTACTGGCCAATCCCTTTGCGGGCGTCAAGGTACGCGGCGGACGCCCCGCTGCGCTGGACACCGCGCGTGCGTTCACCGAGGGCGAGTGGAAGCTCGTGCGCGTCGTCGCGGACGGCCTGGAATGGTCTTACGGCTGGAGCGAATTGGCGGCACAGCGGTTGCGTTTTATGCTGGACTTCGCGTACAGCACGGGGCTGCGCATCAGCGAACTCGTGGCCGCGCAGCTTCGGGCAATCGAATTGGATTCCGGCGGCAATGCGTGGATTCGCGTGGTGGGCAAGGGCCACAAGACTGGCAAAGTCGTGCTGCCACCGCTGGCCCGCCGTGCGCTCGATCGCTACCTCGTGGAGCGTGGTTTGCCGGTGACGCCATCGCAGTGGCGACCGTCGACGTCCCTGATCGGCAGCTTCAGTACTGAGGGAGGGATCACCGCCTGGCGGCTATGGCGGGTGATGAAGCGGTTCTTCGCGACGGCCGCCGACGTCGTTGAGGATGGCAGCCCTACGCTGGCGGAAAAACTGCGGCGCGCGACGCCCCATTGGACGCGCCACACCCACGCCACACACCTGCTCGACGGCGGCGCGGAACTCACAACCGTGCGGGACAACTTGCGGCATGCGTCGCTGGCCACGACGTCGATGTACCTGCATGCGGACGACGCCCGGCGTGCGAAACAGGTCGCCGACCAGTTTGGGGCCTGAACGCGTCCATCGTGTGCCAGTGCCTACGAGGGAACGGGGCGCAACCGAGCCAAATTGCATGGAAAGGACCGTGTGTCCCGAAAATCGGGACTCGCTAAGTCATTGTTACGGAAAACCTTTTTAGGTCAAACCGTATCAATCTGCACGAAAAGGACGATTACCCC
>NZ_JBBHZL010000032.1:0-8064 GCF_049843575.1 Cupriavidus sp. Met-2 | reverse complement strand
CGTCCGTTCTCGTTGATCGCCTTGAATGGACCAAAGGTAACGAAAGCAATGCGGCATCCTACGAAGCGCAGGCGTGGATTGGGAATGCGTTCAACAAGTTCGTCATCAAGGCAGAAGGCGAGGTCGAAAAGGGCAAGGTTCCCGAAGCCCGCACCGAACTGTTGTGGGGACACGCCATTGCCACGTATTGGGACACCCAACTGGGTGTCCGGAACGACGCCGGCTATGGGCGCCCTGCACGCAACTGGCTTGCGTTCGGTGTGCAAGGGTTGGCGCCTTACTGGTTCGAGGTCGAGGCGACCGGCTATGTCGGCACCGAGGGACGAACCGCGCTGCGCCTTTCCGGTGAGTATGATTTGCTGCTGACCCAGCGGCTGATCTTGCAGCCTAGGTTAGAAGCCAGCCTGTACGGCAAGAACGACCCCGAAATCGGTATCGGCAGTGGCCTTTCCAGCGGCGCTGTCGGAGTGCGATTGCGCTATGAATTTAGCCGGCAGTTTGCGCCGTACATCGGTATCGAACGCTCGCAAAGCTTCGGCAATACCGCAAACATGGTCCGAGCCTCCGGCGGCCGCAGCGGCGAGACGCGCTTCGTCGCGGGTATTCGCATGTGGTTCTGATCGTCTTTTTCTTTTCACACCCCACCAGCAATTGGAGTTTTTCATGCAAGCATCACGCCTCACTATTCGTGCGACCCTCGCGGCTGCCGCATTGCTCGTCAGTTCCGTGGCCTTTGCGCACCCGAAGCTGCTCACATCGACCCCCGCTGACAAGGCGGAAGTTGCCGCTCCCCAAAAGATCGAACTGAAGTTCTCGGAGAATCTTTCGACGCAGTTCTCCGGCGCAAATCTCCTGATGACCGGCATGCCGGGCATGGCCGACCACTCGCCGATGAAGATCGCAGCAAAGGTCGCCGGCGGCGACGATCCCAAGACCATGGTAGTCACGCCTGCGCAGCCGCTTAGCCCCGGCAACTATCGTGTGGAATGGCGCGCTGTGTCGTCCGACACCCATCCGATCAACGGCAATATCACCTTCACCGTCAAGTAAGCTGCAATGGACTGGGCAACTGTCGCAGTGCGTTTAGCACTCTATCTAGATCTTGCAGCGCTGTTTGGCCTTCCGCTGTTCGCCTTGTATGCATTGCGCCAGGAGGAGCGGCGGTCATCGATCGGCGCCTCCTTTGCAACCCTTTGCAAGGTGGCCGCAACGCTCGGTATCGTCCTGTCGTTCGTGAACATCGCTGTCATGGCGAAGGGCATGACGGGCGCCGCTTCGTACACTGAACTTCAAGGCCACGTTTTCGAGATGATTGTGACCGGAACCGCGTTCGGTACGGCCTGGATTGTTCGTCTGGTTGCCCTGTTCCTGTGTCTGCTCGCCGCGCTCTTCCTGCGCAATCGGCCGCTGTCCCAGTTCAGCGCCATAACAGGCGGTGCCGCGTTCGCGCTGGCAACGTTGGCGTGGGGAGGACACGGCGCGATGGACGACGGCGTGAAGGGCTATATCCACCTTGCATCAGACATCGCGCACCTGATCGCAGCCGGTGCATGGTTCGGTGCCCTGATCGCCTTCGTTTTATTGTCCCGCACGGCCGCAACGCCCAACAAGGTGGCGCTACTGAGCCGGACGTCCAATGGATTCGCGCAGGTCGGCACGATGGTGGTTGCCACCCTGGTGGTCACCGGCGTCGTCAACTACTGGATGATTTTTGGGTTGCAACTGCCGGAACTGAGCCTGGCGTCGTACGGCGGCCTGCTGCTATTCAAGCTAGCACTCTTCGGCGTCATGCTGCTCCTTGCGGCGGCCAACCGTTTCCATCTCAGCCCGCAGCTTGAACATGCGGTTCGAACCGGGGATCACGTGGTCGCCGTACGCACGCTGCAACGCAGCTTGACGCTCGAGACCGGCGCCGCGACGCTGATCCTGGTTCTGGTTGCGTCGCTCGGCATACTTTCCCCCATGCAAATGTAAGACCCCTCCAATCCAGAGGCTGAGTCAATCCGACTCAGCCTAGCCCTAACATCCCACCACCGAGGTTCGCCATGAAGACACTCGCGCTTTCCCTCATCGCCGTGGCCTTTGTTCCGTTGCTGGCGACAGCCGCCCCGAGCAATGACAGCTCGGCCACGCGCAAACCGGCTGCATCGGTCGCAGGACAACCTGGCGATAGTGCCAAGGCCACGCGTACGGTGGACGTCACGATGAACGACACCATGCGATTCTCACCCAACGCGATTCCGGTGAAAGCGGGTGAAACCATCCGGTTCCAGGTACGCAATGCCGGGAAAGTCGAGCACGAAATGGTGATCGGCACGACGGCCGAACTGAAAGAGCATGCAAAAATGATGCGGGAGATGGCCGGCGAAAAGCACGCTGCCCCCAACAAGCTCACGCTCGCACCGGGCGCGCAGGGGACTCTCGTCTGGCGGTTTGACAAGGCTGGGACCGTCGATTTCGCCTGTCTGGTGCCCGGCCACTTCGAAGCCGGTATGGTCGGCAAGGTCGTTGTGAAAAAATAGCGCGACGCGCGACTAACCACTCCCGCCAAACAGACCGATGGCCTCCAACCTGTGACGACGACAGGCATGGAGGCCCGTTCTTGTTGCTCGGCAGGCTAGCGACCGATGTACTCGTTGGTCGCCTCGCGCTGGGCGGCCTGCACCTTCTCTGGCCAGGTGCTTTTGATGTAGGCCAGTACTGCAACGATGTCCTCGTCTGACATCGACGACTTGAAGGCCGGCATGTCGCTGACATAATTGCTCGGTGCAGAGACGCCTGGTACCAATCCGTTCTTCGTGAGCGCGAATAGTATCGCGTCTGCATGGTGCCAGGTATGGCCTGACGCGTCGTGTGGTGGGGCCGGCAGCCGCCCACTTGGCAGCCGATCGCGCCAGTTCGGCTGCCCTTCCAGTTTGGCACCGTGGCACGCGGCACACGCCTGCGCATATAGCTGCCTGCCTCGCTCCACCCGCTGTGAATCCGATGCGTCAATGCGCAATTCGCGCCCACTCCGTGCCCGATCGGGGATTGGCGGTGTCTCCAGATAGCGTTTGGCCTGCAGCGCGATGACCGTCGCGGCGACGGTACCTAACCCCAGGAGGCCGATGATCCTCCAGCGCGGCTTGTTGGATTCTTCCATGCAGCATTGTCTGGCGGCATGGGTGCCGCCAGCTCTGATTCCGTTAGTCTTGGGAGAAGGGCTTGCCCTGGAAATCCACCGTGACCAGGCCGCCGTTCAGCTTGCCCATGCCCGGTGCATTGGTCGGCATGCCAGGCACTGCGACGCCCTTGACTGCGCGATTGGCCACCAGTTTCTGGATAGCGGCGGCCGGCACGTGCCCCTCAATGACCTGGCCGCTAGTTTCCAGCACGGCGGTGTGGCAGGAATTGAATGAGGCCGGCACCCCAAGTCGCGTCTTTACCGAGGTCACATCCGTCGAGTTGATCACCTTGGTGGGGAAGCCGGCTTGATTGACGTGCTTCACCCACTCTTCGCAACAACCGCAGTTGGGATCCTTATAGACCGTCATGGCAGGCGCCGCGGCATACGACGCGGTACTTCCTGCCAGGATGGCAGCGGCAAACAGGTATTTCATTAGAATTTTCCTTGTACTGACTTACTTGAAACAACGCTCGGCTCGCGTCAGACACTCGTCCGCCTGAGCCTCAGCGCGTTGGAAATCACCGATGCGGAACTCAGGCTCATCGCGAGCGCCGCAATCATGGGGGACAGCAGCAACCCAGTAAGCGGGTACAGAACGCCAGCGGCCAAGGGCACGCCAAGCGCGTTATAGACAAAGGCAAATGCCAGGTTTTGCTTCATGTTGCGGATCGTCGCTTCCGAGAGGTTTCGGGCCCGGGCGATGCCGCGCAAATCGCCCTTCACCAGGGTAACCTGGGCGCTGTTCATTGCCACATCGGTCCCGGTGCCCATGGCGATGCCCACATCGGCCTTGGCCAGTGCAGGTGCGTCGTTGATCCCGTCACCCGCCATGGCTACCACGTCGCCAGCGTCCTGCAGTTGCGTCACCAACGCAAGCTTGTCGGCGGGCTTCACTTCCCCGCGGAACTCGTCGATGTTCAGATTAGTGGCCACCGCCTTCGCTGTGGCGAGGCCATCGCCGGTGGCCATGATCACGCGGATACCCTCATCCCGCAGACTCTGCAACGCTTCCGGCGTCGAGTGCTTGATGGGGTCCGATACGGCAAGTAGCCCAGCCAGCGTGCCGTCAACGGACAAATACATGACGCTGGCTCCTTGCGCGCGCAGGTCGTCGGCTTGCGCACGCAGCGGCTCGACCTGGACACGCTCCTCCTCCATGAGCGCCGTGTTGCCAATGGCGAGCCTTTTCCCGGCCACGATGCCTCGAACGCCAATCCCCGTGCTCGATTCAAAATTCTCTGCCTTCTCCAGGGACAGTCCCGCATCCCGCGCGGCGGTAACCAGCGCAGCGGCCAGCGGATGCTCGCTCCCCTGGTCAAGGCTTGCGGCAAGCCGCAGCACCTCTTCCTCGGCATAGCCATTGACGCCAACAGATCGCGCAAAGGCGGGCCTGCCCTCGGTCAATGTACCGGTCTTGTCGACGATCAGTGCGGTAACCTTGCGCAGGTTCTCGATCGCCGCCGCGTCGCGAAACAGCACGCCGTTTGCAGCTCCCTTACCGCTTGCGACCATGATCGACATTGGCGTCGCCAATCCGAGAGCACACGGGCAAGCGATAATCAGCACGGCAACGGCGTTGATCAGGCCAAACACCCAACTCGGTTCTGGACCGAAGAGCCCCCATGCGAGAAACGTGGCCACCGCCACACCGATGACTGCGAGCACGAAGACCCCGGCGACCCGATCGGCCATGCGCTGCATCGGCGCCTTCGACCGCTGCGCCTGGGCAACCATCTGGACGATCTGCGACAACATGGTCTGCGCACCGACCTTCTCCGACCGAATGATCAGGCTGCCCGAAGTGTTGATCGTCGCGCCAATGACGTGGTCACCCGCGCGTTTGGAAACCGGCATGGGCTCGCCCGTAATCATCGATTCGTCAATCGAGCTGCTACCCTCCGTGACGACACCGTCCACCGGCACTTTTTCGCCGGGCCGGACCCGCAGCAGGTCTCCCACGTGAACGTGGGTCAGGGCCACATCTTCCTCTTGTCCGCCGGGGCCAATGCGCCGGGCAGTTTTTGGTGCCAGGCCGAGCAGTGATTTGATTGCGGCGGAGGTCTGCGAGCGCGCCTTCAACTCAAGAAGCTGCCCGAGCAGGGTGAGCGAGATGATGACCGCGGCGGCTTCAAAATACACGCCGATACGCCCATGCGCGGCGAACGCGGGCGGGAAAACGCCCGGCGCAACCGTCGCCACCACGCTATAAATATAGGCAGCACCGGTTCCCAGCCCAATCAGGGTCCACATGTTCGGACTACGATTGATGAACGATTGCAGGCAGCGTTCGAAGAATGGCCAACCCGCCCACAGGACGACCGGCGTCGCCAGAACAAACTCCACCCAGCTTTGCGTGTCGGGTGACATCAAGCCCAGCCGAGATCCGAACATCGCAAGTACAAAGACGATTGCGGTCAGCGGCAGCGTCCACCAGAAGCGGCGTCGAAAATCCGTCAGCTCAGGATTTTCGCCGTCCTCGATATCCGGCAACAGCGGCTCCAGGGCCATCCCGCACTTCGGGCAGTTCCCGGGATGATCCCGACGAATCTCCGGGTGCATCGGGCACGTATAGATGGTCCCTTCCGGTTCGGCAACCAGTGTCGCAGCATCAGAGGTCGTCACCCCCGCATACTTCGACGGCTCCTCCAGAAACTTCTGATGGCAGGAGTTACTGCAAAAGTAATACTGCTTGCCATCGTGTTCGGCGCGGAATTTGGATTCCGTCGATACCGCCATCCCGCAAACCGGATCTTTCAAGTCGGTGTCGGGCGCGCGCTTGCCATCGCATTGCGAGCCATGCCCGGCATGCGAATGGCCATGATGCGCGTCATGATCGCCGGGCGACGCTGCGCCGTGCGCAGCGTGATCGTGTGGCTGGAGCGGACTACGTTCATTCATTGTGCGACTCCTGTGTTCCGACGCGCCTCGTTACCTCTCGCCGAGGACGAATTCCGCTGGCGCCCGGCGTGATGGAAATGCATCAACGGGCACAGCAACACTAGCCCAAAAGGCAACATCGACGCAAGCCGCTTCCAGCCCGAGTTAGCGAAAGCGAGCACGACGATCAACACGGCCCCCAGTGCAAGCCACCCAATCGCCCGCCGGTTAAGCCCGGTCTTCGAACCAGCATCCTGTACTACGTGGGAATCCATGACGTCACCTTTCAGATAATTAGCCAAGCCACGACCCGACAACGCTTACCCGATACACCATAATCCTTCCCGCCATGGGAAGGTCAAGTTCGCTTGAGACCGTTTTGGCGCACAGTATTCCGCGCCCGCGGTGATACACTGCCCGGCAAAAAAGTGACGCCATGACAGACACCACCCGAACTCTCATTGAACGCTGGAAATCCGATCCGAACGGCACCTATCAAACCTGGTTCCTCTGGCCTGAACGCCTCAAGAATTTCAGATCCATCCGGCGCGGGATCGGCGCCGTCGTCGAGGAAATTCACGCAGGCACCTTTGGCAATGCGTACCGAGGATCGTCTCTGGAGACCGTTGTCGCTTCGATTGCCGAACAGCGACAGATCTTCAAGGGTGCCGATCACGCGTTTCTCTGGAAGCCAAAACTGCGCATTCCCGATATTTACGAGAACGCCGACAACCAGCGGGCGTTCGCAAGGTTGCTTCACACGTGCAATTGTTGTGATACCGAGGCAGAGATGCTCACCGCCATCCAGCGACTGAGCGGCGTGGGAATCAAAGGCCTCGGTCCCGCCGTCGCCAACCTGCTCTATTTCATCCACCCGACCCTGCTGCCACCGTTCAATACTGCGATCGTGAACGGCTACAACGCCCTGACCGGTGCGGCGGTCAAGCTGGGCAAGTGGGATCACTACCTTGCAATGCGCGACGGCATCCTGGCGCTCAATCATCGCTATCGTGAGGTCCTTTCCAATGATCTGGGTGCGCTGGCCGGCCTGCTATTTGACGTCGGAACAGGGCGCTATCCCGCTCCGCCACGCAACGATCTGCCCGGCGAGGTCAGCGCGTGGGAAGACGATCTGGCCAAGGTCAGGGAACAGGCGTCTGCACTCGCCAAGCAGATCCAGGCAGGCAAACTTGAAGATGCCACACATACCGAAGTCCAAGGCTGGCTAAGAGATCTCGGCAAGTCGCTCGGCTACGCGGTTTGGATCGCGACCAACGACCGGGGCCGCGAATACAATGGCGAGCCCCTCAGTCTTGGGTGTTTGTCCGCCTTACCGGCGACGCTGCTCGTCTCGGGCGGTGAGACGGTCCCGCTGATCGACGCGGTCTGGCTGGATCCCGCAACCCTTGAGGTGGCCGCCGCGTTCGAGGTCGAGCATTCGACATCGATCTACTCCGGCATCGTGCGGCTGCTGGATCTTGCCCTGGGCACCAGTCAATCCGCCACCAAACATCTATTCCTCGTGGCGCCAGATAACCGAGAAGCGGAAGTCCGTGCGCAACTCAGCCGGCCGGCATTCAACCGTGTCGCGGAACTCAATACGCGATACGTCCCATACTCCAGCCTTCGCGAGCATCGGGAGAACATCGCGCGCTTTGGCACGGGCATCAAGCCGATCGAGGCGATCGCCAAATCCTTGTAGTTCGCGCTTCACGGCCGGCGGGGCCCCAAAATGCACAACGCCCATGGACGACACCGAGCCTTACTCGGTGCGCCATGGGCGCGTGCCGTCTCAGCCAGGACCTTGACGATCAAGCGCCGTCAGAGAACGTATCGCGGGTTCCGACGGAATGTCCGCCGTCGGTGAACGGGTCACGCGTGCCCATCGAATGCGCACCATCCGTGAACGGATCGCGCACCCCCATCGAGTGGCCGCCATCCGTATAGGGATCGCGCGGGGAAGTTACCCCGGCGTTCGCGACCCCTGCCGCTCCACCAAGCGTGGCGACTGCCAGCACCAG
>NZ_JBBHZL010000031.1:0-9180 GCF_049843575.1 Cupriavidus sp. Met-2 | reverse complement strand
AAGGACACTCTTTTTCAGCGTTTTCATCGTAATCTCCAAGGAGTAGGGGTTCAGCGAACCGTTCATATACAGCTTACGTGACGGTTGCCGACCCACGCCTGACCGAAACATGACAAAACAGACAGGTGCGCGGCTAGCGCCGTGCCTGGTCAGTGGCCGGTGTACAGTTCGCTCCGCTCGATGTACACCCAGACACCCTGGCTGTTAGGCAATTCCGGGAAGAGTTCGTTGAGGGCAATGGCCTTGGTGCGGGCCAACTGCCCGAACGCGAAAGTGATCTCGCTCGCCCCACTCTTGAAGGTTACGGTCTCGCCCGAATCGACATTCACATACTTCAGGCCCGGCGCAACGTCGACGACACGCGAGGTGCTTCCCGCCGGCGCCTCGCTGCCGAACAGCGAAGCCTGCGGGCCGGGCTTGATAGCGGACAACGAAGAGAGGCCCGCTCCGGCGCCATGATCATGATGTGCAGCCGCTTGCATCTGGGCTTGCTGCGACCAGCCGGCTGCGCTGGTGGATTCGAGCTTGTCAGCGCTCCATGCAGCGGAGGCTGCGAGAAGTGCGGCGACGCCGAGCATGAGCGACGCGATCGAGGGCTTTTGAGATGTCATGATGTTCTCCTTATGAGTTTCGGGCCTAACCCTTGCCAACGATGTTAGCCATCCAGCCCAGGCGAACACCTTACCCACCCGTTACAACTCGGAAAGCTCCACGAATAGCGCAACCGAGATCGTCAGCCTTGCGTTAGCCATGCCAGACGCTCACGCCAAAGCATCGCGTCACGATGCATCGTGACCTGTCCCGACGGGCTAGTGGCACCGATGTAATGCCCATCTCAGACCGAAGGGCGAGAACCTATTTCTTGCTGTTTCAACATGCTTATGGCTTGCCCCACCCCATATTCCCCGTCACCCCCCTACGCCCTCATCCAGTGGCTGCGGTCCCTACCCTCTGCCGTTATCACGGCTCCAGGACGCCGTCTCGCCGATGGCTTCATACATGCCAGGCCTCCTCGGAAGCGCGGGAGACCCTGAAGTCGATGTGCTGTCAAACTGGCTGCGTAGCAGCAACGAAGAACTGCCTGTCGTCGCATGGTCCAAGGTCGTCGCGCTGCGAGCCCATCTGCAGTGTTTGCTGGCGGAGCGGGGCAAAGACGAGTGGTGGGCGCACAGACGCGAAGGCCTGCAGCGAGCTCTGGATGAATTCTCGATCGGCAGCAAAGACGGGCATCCTGCCCGATTGCCGGCGGAGCTCCGGTTCCACCTCGCGTCGCTAGCCGCCGAGAGAAGAATCTGGGCGGATGCCATTCGCCAGTGGTACAACCTATGTGCGACACAGTTGTCCGACTCCGCTCTCGCGCAATGGGTAAGCGCTGAAGATCGCCGCCGATTTGCGGTTCCTCGCAACGAGGCCTAATTCACCCCAAAAACGTTCTGCAGTTGTAATGGGAGGGTCATCTGTAGGTTCGGTTGGCCGGACTAGACTGGCATTGTCGAATTGGTAGGGCGTATCGCGCCCCCCGACCGTTGTGCTCATAGCGTTCCGGCACACGCGCAGACGATCCTTGTCCAAAGGGGGACCGGATCGTATTGGATAGCACTCAACAGGAGGCAACTCATGAAACGTACCACTGCGGCCCTGTTAGCTCTCACGGTCTTGAACGTCGGTATCGGCAGCGCCATTGCGGAAACCGCGCGCAATACTGAGCGTGGACAGATTCATCGACCGAGGGATCCGTATACGGACGGCGCCAAAGCCGCGGACTTCGATGTGTACGGCGGCGGCGCAAAGATTGTGCATCGCGTAGGTGAAGACATCGCGAAATAGCCCTTCCAGGAAGCAGCAAAAACGCCCGCCTCGCGTCGTTTGACTTATACGAACATAGGGCACGATATCGGCCCGCTCCTCCAATGGCCCTCGTCTTCGCATCGCCGGGTTCGATATCCATAAGATCTGCCGTTCCCCCGGTGGAACACTTAGCGGTTGCTCCGATCTGAGCAACCGCATTTTTTTGCGAGAGGATCCTCCAGACGAATGGGGACTGGCATGGTATCGACCTATCGTCAGATATCGCTACGAACGCCGGGCTACTAGCCGTGACCGGAACCAAAGCCGGCATTGGCGGAACGCTGGAAGCTCAGCCCCAGATGACTCACCATCCTTTAGTGACCCATGCACACGGGTCACATTCTTCTTGCCATTTTTGCGCGAGCCATTATGGCAATCGAGACGGCAACGGCATACATCACACCATTCAATCCAAGGCGATTGTAAATGATTCTAAACTTCTCCAATCGCTTCTCCCTGGGAAACGACGCACTGATCCCACTTGGCTCTATGCATGAGAACGCCATCGGCACATAGCGGAACGCCCCAGCCGCGTATCGCTTGTAATATTGAATAACGAAATCCAGGTCCGAATAGATCCTGTATCTTTCCTCGTAGCGCAGATCGCAAATACGAAATGCCATCGCTTGATGGCATGCGTGAATAATCCCGGCGCGAAGCCTCAGCAGCGGCGCAGCAGGCTCCAGACCATTCCGTCCAAGATTGTCGCCATAGATCAACCAAGGCTCCGCCGAGGATTCGTTCTTGCTCCGCATCATCTCAGCGAGTACGCCTGGAGAGGCGAAGCAATCCCCCGAATTCATGAATACCGCCCACTCTCCTCGTGAAACGTTTAACCCTTTGTTCATTGCGGCGTACACTCCGCCATCCGGCTCACTAAAGAAATGATCGACCTCTGATCGCCGTAGCTTTACCAGCTCAACGGATCCATCCGTAGAGGCGCCGTCAACAATGATGAATTCAACACGGAAATTTTCACGAACCTGCGCCAACACGCTATCCATTGTCCTTGACAGGCCGACGCAATTGTTGAGATTGACGGTTATAACAGATATTAAGGTCATCGCCATCCCACTATCTTAAGGTCGAAAGCACAGTCCCATGTACCAACCCGCGTGCTACGTCGTCCGATATTCGTCTTGTCTCGGTAGAATTGACCGGCCTGCAAATCCACCATTGCAAAAATCTTGCCACGACTCTATCCATCGATTAACAAGAACCGCTGCACCACTCAGGATAGAGGATCGAAGGTGACGAATACCTGTCCAACTGATTACCGGCTAGCGCTATTGCAGCAACCAGTCGGATGAAAGCGCTTTCCCATGGCGGCAGTCATGCGCCATGAGGGGCGCCGCATCATCCGGGAGGAAAGCTCCCGTCATGCAGGTTGCAATCAACGCGTCCCGTCGCCCTCGATTATTGTCCCGGCTCCTACCCCGCCGTTTGGGCGGGATGGCGGGTTTCAACGCATGCACACGGCGTGGTGAATCGCGTCGCAGCAGGAGGATTGATTTGTGAAAGCGCCGCGATCCTGCGCTTCGTGCAGGGACTCTCGCGTCGACGAGCACACCTTGCCTCTACCGATTGCGTACGATCCAGAATCCTTCAATGATGTGGCGCGTCGTCGGGCTAACGACAATCTCGTCCAGCTCGGATGGGGCGAACCACTGGCAGCGCTGGATCTCCTTGCCCGGCATGGCGGCGTCGGTCTTGCTGATATTCGCAACGAAAACGTGGTGCACCGTTGTCGCACCAATCACTTGAAATAGGAACTCACGCCCTTTTGCGATCAGCGTCGTCTCTTCATAAAGCTCCCGTGCTGCGGCACTGGCAAGAATTTCAGCTTTGCCCGGACGCCCACCAGGCAAAGCCCATCTGCTGTCATCCTTGGTAACGAGTAGTATGCGGCCCCCGCGTGTACAAACGACTGTGGCCCTTACTTTCGTCTTCATTGATCCCTTGGGCTGAAGTCAGCGATTGCACCCAAGGCAAATGCTTTCGTAACGCCAGGTTCGCTGGCATCGGCGCGCAGACCAGAACACCCCGCTCGAGAACGGACGGACTTCCGCGTCTTGCGTCAGCCGACTGCGGCGGTTCGTCTTACTGGGCATGGTTGTTCGTGCCGACTGTCTGCCCATTCCCGTGAAAGCTCAGACGCTTCCCTTGCAATGGCATCCTGGTACGCAAGCGGTAATCCGGATTCCAGCGTTACCAGCGGTTGCCAGCCCGAAGCGCTGATGACACTGCAGTCCAGGCGCTTGCGCGGCGTGCCGTCAGGACGCGCGCTGTCGAACACGATGCTGCCCTGATAGCCCACCACTTGCGCCACTAGCAGCGCCAACTGGCGGATCGAGACTTCCTCTCCAGTACCGACGTTCAGGAAACCGGCCTTGCCTGCGTGTGTCCAGTAGGCCTGGCGGGACAGGCCCATCACGTGCAAGCAGGCGCGGGCGAGGTCGTCGGTATACAGGAACTCGCGCATCGGCGTACCCGATCCCCATACCGTCACGTCGGGTGCATCCGCAATCTTCGCTTCGTGAAAGCGTCGGATCAGCGCGGGGATCACGTGGCTGTTCTCGGGATGGTAGTTATCGCCGAGCCCATAGAGATTGGTCGGCATCACGCAGCGAAAGTCCGCATCGTACTGACGGTTGTAGGTCTTGCACAGCGTCATGCCCGCGATCTTGGCAATGGCGTAAGGCGCATTGGTGGGCTCCAGTTCGCCGCACAGCAGTGCGGACTCCTTGATCGGTTGCGGCGCGAACTTCGGATAGATGCAACTTGACCCGAGAAACAGTAGCCGTTCGACGCCGTTGCGCCAGGCCTCGTGTATCACGTTAGCGGCAATCATCAGATTCTGCTGGATGAACTCGGCTGGGTAGGTGTCATTGGCGTGGATACCGCCCACACGCGCTGCCGCCAGATAGACCTGCGAGATCCCTTCGGTGGCGAAGAAGTAGCTGACTTCCTGCTGGTCGGTGAGATCGACCTCGGCATGCGTGCGGACGACCAGTTCCACATCATCGCGCTTGGCCAGCGCACGCGCAATCGCTGAGCCGACCATGCCGCGATGGCCGGCCACGAACACTCGTTGGATAGGTTTGTTCATGATTGTCATTGGGAGAGGTCTGCCATCTTGACCAGCGTCTCGTGGTGCGCAGACAGGAAGTGTGCTTCGATCATTTCATTCACGAATTCGCCGACGTGAAGCGTCATGTTCACTGCTTGCCCGTGGCATGACTTTATGGTCGACTCCTTTGGATCACTGTCTGTCAACCCACATAGACGGCATGCAGGCAAGTGGGGCGGCGGCGCCGCCGTAGCAGGAACAGCCGTGCGCAAGTCAGAAACAAAGTCTCGCTCACACCGAGCCCATGCAGTAGCCTTCATTGCATCCAGGGAAATTCCGGCACACTGCCAGGTCAGAGCGCCCCTTGCGCGCAGACTCTTATCGGACAATGAATGCACGGCGTAACATGACGACGGGTAGGAGCTTCGGCAACCATGATGAATGAAGACGAATGGAAAGCGCGAGTGATGGCCACTCGTATTGTTCTGTGCCCGCGCTGCGAATCGACGAACATCACCCACGGTGCCTGCGCCGTGGGCGCTGCGACGATTCACCAGGAATACGTATGCGAGGCGTGCCAGCACGCCTTTTCTGGATTGTTCGCATTAGTCACGTACTACGATGATTTCCCGCGCAACCGATAGGGCGGCTCCGGAGCGCTCCGTCGGCCTTTGCGTGAATGGACCTGTCACTTCCGCCATCGGCGCAGTCCCGCCGCGCCACATCAAAGAACCCGTTAAGTATGAAGAAAAATCTGGTCCGAGAACGCGTCATTCTGACGCTCGACGCTGGCATTGGGCACACTTTCCATAGAGCACCATGGAGTGCTCACGCAAACTGAAGCCCTTTGCCCGGGCGACGTCCCGCTGGCGACGTTTGATCGACACGTCGCTAAATTCATCCACGACGCCGCATTCCACGCATACGAGATGATCGTGATGATCACCCTCATTCAGTTCGTACAGGGTGCGCGCGCCATCGAACCGATGGCTCACAATGAGATGCGCTTGCTCGAGCTGGCTCAATACCCGATAGACGGTGGAAAATCCGATGTCAGCACGCTCCTGCAGAAGAATCTGGTAGACCTCCTCGGCACTGACGTGACGTTGCGCGCTCTCCTTAAACAGTTGCAAGACACGCAGTCGTGGAGATGTTCGTTTCAATCCGGCGCGCTTCAGTTCTGCCGCAGTCTCCATTGAGCGCCTCCCTTCGGCGTTTTTCACGCAACGCACAGAATGTATGCCGCACGCTTAGTCAAATGTCATCCAGCCAAGTCTCCCTGGTACAACCCGTTGCGGTTTGGCCGGCAACGCAAGCGGCATGCCGAAACCTAAGGTTTGAGGCGAGAGACAATCGCCAGCCTTTGGTCGTGACTTCCCGTCGCGACCAACCGGTCGATGACCTGTCTCACGTAGGCGATTCCCGCTTGTCTTGCAAACGAACTCGTCGCAAATTCCCCCTCTATGGGAAACACCTCAGATTGCCAATCCAGGATGGCCAGCGTATCGCTTGAGCCATGAAGCCTGGCCTTGGCGACCCACTGCGAGGCGCCACCTTCAGTAAAAATCTCGTATGCAAAGTCGCCATGTCGATCCAGCGGACTGAGTCGGCGGTCAATCCACTCGCATGCAGCCTTCGCACCGGCCTCAAGCGCTTCCTCAACCGTGGCATATCGCCTGGTACCCAGGTAGAGCACATGCTCTTTTATCGCGGACATCGATTCGTCACGCAAATACTGAAAGACGGCCACGTAGCGGGTATTCAACGCAAACTCTTCGGCAGACCCGGTGACCGCTACCTCAGGAGCATACCGATTGTCCTCGCCCCTCCTCGCGCAACACCGGATCGGGTGCTGTCGATATGACATACACAATGGCTCATCCATTGCAGCCAATCGATAAAATCCTGGCATACAGCTCTCCTGCCCTATGCGTGATCCTATAGGGGGCCAAGTTGCGTCGATTGGCAGCGGCCGCAGACGCCTGGGCGATGCCCGACCTTGCGCCAGCGTGCGGAGCGCGAAGCGTAGCCCGACATCGGATGCATTTCTCTCACGTGGCATAGCCGCTCCAGTATCGGCAAGCGAAGCTACTATTCTCCGAACACTACCGCTTCTGCCCAGAATAGTCAGCTAACGATCTTGTAATTTTCCCGTCATGAGCCAGTGAGTTCCATTCGTGTACGTTAGCGTGAACGTCTCGCTTCAGGCATGTATGCAAAAAGGGAACGTGGAAAGAATGGCCCGCACACCATGACTTACATATTCGCAAGACCGAACGAAGGCAGACGCGTTCGCCTGCGATCCGCGGGGTCATGGAACGGGTTGGCGCCGCTGACCGTTGCTGCGCTGTGCCAAATGCTGGCAATACCCACTTTTGGACAACCCCTCTCGACCACCCTCAGGCCTACACGAAGCGCAGCCGTGTCGTCATCGACGGTGGTGTCGGATCGCACTGACCGCTTTGCATCCAACGAACTGGGCGCGCTGACATTGCGTCAGGCGCTGCGCATCGGGAACTCAACCAATCGCGACATAGCGGCCGCGCGTGCCACACTGGACGCAGCCCGGGGCGTGCTCATCGCCGCGGGAAAGCGGCCCAACCCAACGCTGACCCTTGGCACCGGGCCGGGGCTACTCGGACAATATCGTCCGCGTGACGCGGACATGCTCGTCAGCGTTTCGCAGCTCATCGAGCGCGGCAACAAGCGGGCATTGCGAACACAGGCCGCCAGCCACCTGGAGGACGCTGCGCGCCTCGATGCCGACAATGTTCGGCGCCAGTTCCGCCTGGCGCTGGCCACCGCCTACTTTGCGTTGAAGCAGGAGCAGGAGCGTGTCGCGCTCGCTCAGGCGACCCAGACCGCCTTCACGCGCTCACGAGAAGCCGCGGCACTGCGGCTGAAGGTTGGGGACCTCGCCCGCGTGGATGTGGTACGGCTCAGTATCGAGGAGCGCCGCAGCGAGAACGACGTGGCTCAGACGAAAAGTGATCTTGGCATTGCGCGGAACGTCCTGGCGGCATTGCTCGGGTATGAACGTGAATCCGCCTCGATCCGGGTGATAGATGCCTGGCCACTCGCAAGCGAGCGCAAGCCGACACTGGAGCGTATCGAAGGCATGCTGGAAACGCGCCCGGATGTTCAGGCTGCCATCGCTCGCCTGTCTGCCGATGAGGCACAGCTGCAGCTAGCGCAAGCGCAACGGATCCGTGACGTAACGTTGGCGCTCGTCAGTGAACGCAACCTTCCCGCGAACGGCGGCACCACGCTTGGCGTGCAACTGTCAATGCCGCTCCTCATCCACAACGAGTATGACGGCGAGATTGTACGCGCGGAAGCTGAGTTGAGAGGCACTCGGATTGACCTCGACAAGACACGGGCAAATGCACGCCTGGAAGTCGCCCGTGCACTCGAACAGTTCGACTCGGCACGGGTGCAACTGGCTCGCTACGAGGAGAAGATCTTGCCGGACGCGACGTGGGTGGTGGAAGCTGCGGAGTTCGCTTACAAAAAAGGCGCCATTCCGTTGACCGATCTGCTGGATGCCCGTCGTCAATACTACGCCGCACAACGGCAGTTGCTGGAGTTACGAATGAATTTTGCGACTGCGGACGCTGCGCTCGCGAGTAGTTTGGAGGACGCGAGCCTGGAGCATTAGCTTTGTCATGCCGCGACGCGAGGTGGGGTCGGTGCGGACGAACTGGCACCCTCGCTACGCACCAAGCCGCTCATGTCCCGGATGCACAGAAGTGCCGTCACCCGGTGACGACCCCTGGCGAACCCGCGAGCGGCAAGCGCGCTGGACGCATACTTCCCCCCATGGCGGCCAGCCATCGCCGTATGGGAGAGGCCGAGGTTGTCCGGCTGGCGGTCTACAACCCATACCTCTCATATGCATAGACTTTGGCTAACCGATCCTACTCGCGCCTACGACCGCTGGCAGGCCGACGAAGCCGCCAGCGCCGATCACCACCCATTTGCACAGCGCTCGATCAGGCAGCACCGCGCCATGTTTGTGCGTTTCCATCGCCACCTGACCGCTCACGGCGCCACGCTGGGGAACTTTGGGTCGGATGACATCGAAGCGTTCTGGCACGACGCCAATGTGGCCGCCGACACGGCAGCCCGGGTACGCTTTCTCAAACTGATGGACAGGATGTGCCGCCACCTGGTCCTCGTTGACCTGCGTGCATCCAACCCTGCCGCGGAGCTGATGTTGGCCGACCAATGGCTTCAGGACGAGCCCGAGTGCCTCTACCTCC
>NZ_JBBHZL010000030.1:0-11676 GCF_049843575.1 Cupriavidus sp. Met-2 | reverse complement strand
TGTCTCTGCGTCTGCCGACACGAACCGTTCCTCCCGGCGGTGCAGCGCACTTGCCCTGCTTGGGCAAGCCCGCCTGCAGAATCCGTGCGAGCGGAAGTGAAACATTTCGAAAGGAGGAACAAAGCAATGCCACCCTGGAATCTCCCGGCGGAGACGCCGAATGGTCGGGCGGACCGTGCCGGTCGTCCTAGCTGAGAAGCGCCTTGGCTGCAGGCGCGACCGCCCTTCGGAAAGCGCCCATTGCCTCCCCCTTGCAATGACTTTCCATGTGCTATGTTTTATATGATCTTTTCGGCAAATGCGCCAGTGTGGCGCTAACGCCGCCGGCCACCAGAGTGCGAGAAGATGATAAGTCTGAGCATCGAAGGAAAACAGGTCGAAGCGCCGCCAAACTGCTCCATCCTGCAGGCCTTCCTGCATGCAGGGGAAACGTTGGTGGAGGGCGTTGGCTGCATGGGCCAGGGGGTATGCGGATCCTGCCGCGTCCTGGTCCGGCGGGCCGGCAAGCAGGAAGTGATCACCGCACTCGCCTGCGAGACCTTGATCGAGGACGGGATGCAGGTTGCCTTTCTCGACTTCTTCACTTCCCCGGCACGCCATGTCTATCGGCTGGAAGACATCGAGGATAGTTGGCAGGCGTTGCAGGCGATTTCTGACATATTCCCGGAAGCAGCCGACTGCCGCCACTGCAGCGGGTGCGATCGCGCATGCCCGAAGGGACTCGATGTCCAGCGCGGCGTCAACCTCGCCGTGGAGGGCAATCTTTCCGAGGCCGGCCACGTCTTCGACGAATGCGTCATGTGCAACCTCTGCACACTGGCCTGCCCCGAGCTCATCCAGCCTAACCACCTCGGCCTGTTCGTGCGACGGATGATTGCGTCGCTGACGCTGCGGCCGGCGAATCTGATGCGACGGCTGCGGGAGATCGAGCGTGGCGACATGACAATCGATCTCGACGCGCCGGGCGCCCAGCCACCACACTGACCGAGACACCCCTCATGCATGCCGGCATCCCTTACGACGAGGCGCGCAAGCGCTACCGGCCCGGCACGGCGCCGGCGGTACGCAGTGACAACACCTCGGCCGAAGCGCTCCTCAAGGGCTACCACCCCGACCACGGGCCGGACGCCCGCGTTGCCCTCGCCGTCGGTGTGAACCGCGGCGATTCCTGCCAGCCGGATCTCGCGCGGCATCTGCAAGCCAATGCGCTGATCGACGACGTCGACATTGCCGGTGCCCAACTCATGGCCACCGATGTGTTGGTCATTGGTGGTGGAGGTGGCGGGTGCGCCGCGGCACTCACCGCGGCAAAGCATGGGGCGCGGGTCATCCTCGCCACCAAGCTTCGCCTCGGCGACAGCAACACTGTGATGGCCGAAGGCGGGATACAGGCCGCCATCGGAGAGGACGACAGCCCTCAATTGCACTTCGAGGACACGCTGCGTGCCGGACACTTCTGCGGCGATCCCGCACTCGTAGCGCAAATGGTGATGGATGGTCCGGATGTCATTCGCTGGCTGATCCAGCTCGGCATGATGTTTGACCAGGAAGAGGATCGGCCAATCGGCGGCAACCTTCTGCGCAAAAAGCCCGGCGGCGCCTCGGCCGCGCGCATTCTTTCCTACCGGGACTACACCGGGCTGGAGATGATGCGGGTGCTGCGGGAAGCGGTGGACCTGGATCCCGGCATCGAGGTATGGAACCGCTGCCCGGCGGTCGAGCTGCTGTCCGACGAGCGGGGAAACTGCGCAGGGGCCGTGATCTACAACCTCGAATCACGCACCTTTGTGCTAGTGCGCGCTGCTGCCGTGATCATTGCTACCGGCGGAGCCGGGCGCCTGCACCTGAATTCGTTTCCAACATCCAATCATTTCGGTGCCACCGCCGACGGCCTCGTGCTCGCCTACCGGATCGGAGCGCGCCTGCGCGAGCTCGACTCGTTCCAGTACCACCCCACCGGCATTGCGTACCCTCCCCACCTTGCAGGCGGACTCATCTCCGAGGCCGCGCGCTCCGCGGGCGCCAAGCTGATCAACGGCGAGGGTGAGCGCTTTGTGGACGAACTCAAGGCACGGGACATCGTGGCCTCGGCGATATTGCGCGAATGTGCGCAGGGGCGCGGCATCATCCGTGAGGGGCAGGTGGGCGTGCTGCTCGACACGCCGACGCTCGAAATGGAGCATCCCGGCATCCTGGACAAGCGCCTTGTGACGTTGAGCCACCTTGCGCACAAGTGCGGTCACGATGCAGCGAAGGAACCCTTCCTTGTCTACCCAACCCTTCACTATCAGAACGGCGGCGTTGCGATCGACGGACATGGGACCACCAGCGTATCCGGACTGTACTGCGTGGGTGAGGTAGCGGGAGGCATCCACGGGCGCAACCGGCTGATGGGGAATGCGCTGCTCGACATCCTAAGCATGGGTCGGCGCGCGGGCGCGTCGGCAGCGGAGGCGAAGCGTTCGGCTGTGGCCAGCCGCGCAGGGATCGGCCACGTGCACGCATGGCAGCGGGAACTGACGCTGGCTGGGCTACCTTTGCACGTCAAGGCACCGATTCTCTTTCCTGGCTACGCGCATTTCGATCTGCGCGTCAATGCAGGCCTGCGCGCTGGCGTCCGCGGCCGGGCCGCTGGCGGTGTCCGGTGAGCCGTAGACGGAGCGCGCGATGGAAAAGCTGAATCAGGTTCTCCTGAGGGACGATGTCCGCGTTGGTGCGGACCTGGAGGCATGGCTCGCAATTGGCGGAGGAGAGGGGCTGGCCAAGGCCTTGTGCGATCCAGGCGCAGTCATAGGCGAGATCGAGCAGGCCGATCTGCGCGGAATGGGCGGCGCCGGATTTGCGACCCATCGCAAATGGGCGCCGGTTGCCGCCGCGGCTGACGGCGACAAAACCATCATCTGCAACGGCAACGAAGACGAGCCGGGGACCTTCAAGGACCGCTTCCTGCTGGAGCACACGCCACATCAGGTGATCGAGGGTGCCCTCATCGCCGCGGCCGCCACGCGTGCCAACCATATTGTCCTTTACGTCAACCCTCACCAGCAGCAGGCCATTGCGGTCATACGACAGGCCGTCGGGCAATGGCAGGCGCACCCCCGGTACGCCGAACTCGAGCGACTGCTGGGCGCCCCCCTGTCGCTTGGCGTTGTACCGAGTTCAGGGCTATACATCGGGGGCGAGGAGACGGCGGTGATCGCAAGCGTCGAGGGCGGATTCCCGTTCCCGCGGCGCAAGCCGCCCTTTCCCAGTCAACAAGGCGTGCATGGCGCGCCAAGCATCGTCAACAACGTCGAAACGCTAGCGCATATACCAGGAATTCTTCGCCACGGTGCTCAGTGGTATCGCGATCTCGGCATCGGTAACGCAACCGGAACCAAACTCTATTCACTCTCTGGCGACGTATTGCGCCCCGGTCTGTATGAACTACCAATGGGAACGAGCCTGGAGTCCCTGGTGTTCGAGCACGGTGGCGGCATGTTGCAAGGCAAGGAGTTCAAGGCCGTCTTTACAGGGGGGCCCTCGAATACTCTGCTGACGAAGCGTGACCTCGATGTCGCCCTGGACTTTGATTCGGTGCGGCTAAGACGCTCACGTCTGGGAACGGGGGCGATGATCGTTGTATCGGAAGGCACCAGCATTGTCCGCAAGGTCGCTGAATTTGTGAGCTTCTTCGCGCAAGGATCGTGCGGCCAATGCCCACCGTGCAAAGGTGGCAGCTTCCAGTTGATGCGATTGCTGAACCGCATCGATACGGGCCGCGGTGTGCATGCCGATCTGGCAGCGCTGGAGAATCTGTGCCGCATCCTACCCGGCAGCGGCCGCTGCGGCCTCATCGACGGCGCCGTGACGGTGGTGGAGAGTTCCCTGCACCAGTTCCGTGAGGAGTACGAGGCGCTGCTTATGGCATAGGCGGCGAGGATAGAGGGCAGCGATGAAATGCACGGCACCTTAGTCCCTCACTCCTGCTATGTCAGCGGGGCTGATCCGACCCGACTGGCGGTCTGAACCAGCAATGGAGACGATGATGGAAAAAGTCGACAACCGAAAGCCGCTTTACAGATCCCTCTACTTCCAGGTCATCGTTGCCATCATCAGCGGCGTGGTCCTCGGCCACTATTATCCAACTGCCGGAGAGGCCATGAAGCCGTTGGGTGACGGGTTCATCAAGCTGATCAAGATGATCATCGCGCCAATCATCTTCTGCACAGTAGTGGTGGGCATTGCTGGCATGGAAGACATGAAGAAGGTCGGCAAGACCGGCGGGTTGGCGCTGCTGTACTTCGAGGTCGTGAGCAGTATTGCACTGCTGCTCGGCCTGTTGATCATCAACATCGTCAAGCCCGGGGCCGGAATGAACGTCGATCCATCCACCCTCGACACGAAAGGGATCGCCGCCTACACCGGACCCGGAAAGATGCAGGGCACGGTGGATTTTCTGATGAACGTGATTCCGAACACGGTAGTGGATGCATTCGCAAAAGGTGAAATCCTCCAGGTACTGCTGTTTGCGGTGATGTTCGGCTTCGCGCTGCACAAGTTCGGCGGCCGCGGCACGCTGGTGTTCGACTTCATCGAGAAATTCTCGCATGTGCTCTTTACCATCGTCGGCTACATCATGAAAGTCGCGCCACTTGGCGCTTTCGGCGCCATGGCCTTCACTATCGGCAAGTACGGAGTGAGTTCGCTGCTACAACTCGGCCAGTTGATGGCAACCTTTTACGCCACTTGTCTGGTTTTCATCTTCGTCGTGCTGGGTACCATTGCGCGACTGCATGGATTTTCGATTTGGAAGTTCATCAAGTACATCAAGGAGGAACTGCTGATTGTATTGGGCACATCTTCCTCGGAATCCGTCTTGCCACGGATGATGGCCAAACTGGAGAACTTGGGCGTCCGAAAGTCCGTCGTCGGACTGGTGATCCCAACTGGCTACTCCTTCAACCTGGACGGTACCTCCATATACCTGACCATGGCGGCTGTGTTCATCGCCCAGGCAACGAACACCGACATGAACCTGACGCAGCAACTCACGCTGCTCGCCGTGCTGCTCCTGACATCCAAGGGGGCCGCTGGGGTCACCGGGAGTGGTTTCATCGTGCTCGCGGCTACGCTATCGGCGGTAGGGCATGTTCCGGTAGCGGGACTTGCCTTGATCCTCGGTATTGATCGCTTCATGTCGGAGGCACGCGCCCTGACCAACCTAATTGGCAACGGCGTGGCCACGGTGGTGGTGGCGAAGTGGACCGGTGACCTCGATCTGGAACGAATGCGTCGCAGACTGGATGACGAGACGGATAGCGAAGCCGACGAGCCGGAAATGGTGCTCGACCAGACGGCGACCCATATGCCGGCCGTCGACCCTGCGGTAACCCGACGCGGGTAGCCGCCCAATCACACAAGGCCCCTTCTTGACGACAGCTGACGGCTGCTGAGGCCGTTCAGCCCGCTTCCCTCTCAAGGTTATTTCAAGGTTATTTGCTTGCAGACACTTCTCGTCCACCGACAGAGTCTCGCTCAAGAAATTGGCTGTGCTGCCCCATTCCTGTTCAATGGTCTGCAGCAACGCCTGCAGGTAACCTGCCCGCGCTTTCAGCAACGGCATCGCCACGTTAGGCGAAATTGCCAGTAATGCCAGGCGAGCCGACAGGCCGTGGAAGCGTCGCTGGTTCCGGTGATTCGATTCCAGATAGCTGGCCAGGATCGTGTCCAGTGCCACAGAAAGCGCCGACAACAACAGCATGGTGGCGAAGCCGGACCGATCCTAGCCCGTGCAACAACGCTCGGCCTGCTTCTGCCTCTTTCATGAACTTGCCAAAGGCAGATTGATGCTTGGTCGGAAAATCGCAATACACCTGCTGCATGAAGTCGTCCATGTCCTGCTGCGTGCCGGATTGCAGTCGCGGCATTAGCTCGCTATGCCCGAGTTGCCACTGCGAAATGATCGGCCCATGTGCACGCGCCTGCCATCGCGGCTGACCAGGCCACCGAGGTCGCGCAGGTTGTGGACGTTCTCAAGTGGCAGCACGGCTGCCGGTGAAGGCTACTGCAAAAATCAGGCTTGTCTCCGAAAACGTTCGAGCTAGAAGTGATGAAATCCGGCTAGTCATTTGACATTCCAGGGCCACCGTTTGACGCGTCGGGACACTCGGTGGAAACCCCGACATCAACGGCACAGCAGAACGAAGGGTATGACAGCTCTTCTGGCTACTACCGCCGTCTGATCTGGTCACGCCGAACGGCAGAGACGGGTTGCGGTAGCTGCCTTCTGCACCAGGAAGCCCTTACCCGGATAGGCGGAGCGCCGAGACCGGCCAGTTTGAGCCGTTGGATTTCCGATACTCGATGACCGAGTTGGCCCGATGAACTACAGTTCGATCTTCGAGGAAATGGCGCCGTTCCGAAGCCTGAACTGGCTTCTGAGCTGGCGCTACAGCACGAGAACGTTGCGGAACCGCCAGTTCGAAGTCGGCCCGCGAGCGTCGCCGAAGACAGGAAAGTATTTCTCCTCCCGATCCATATGCACATATGCTGAAACCACCATCAGGCAAGCAACTTCCAGGAGTTCCACCATGGCCGACGGCCAGTTGCGCGGCAGCCGCGAAGCCAGGAAGCCCACCACGCGCTGGATCAAGAACCCGGCTTGGGATCTCGTTTGGGTACTGAATGCACTGTGGTTAGCCCCCCTGGTCCTTCTGCTGGCTTGGGGTCATGACGACGTGCGCGCCAGCCCGGTGGATGGGCTGTTCTTTGCCTTTGCGGTACCTCTATGGTTCGGCCACCGCGTCTCGTCGGCCTGGTTGGCCTACGCAACCCCGGCCTACCGCCCCCTGCTCACGACGCAGCGGCTACGCTTCGTCGTGGCCCCGCTGACCATCGCCGTGGCCTGCTTCACCCTGCTTCTGACGCCCGAGAGCGTGCTGCCGATACCGGTGACTGAGCGCGTGGTGTGGTTGGCCGTCCTGGACTACCTGCTGGTGAGTCACCATTTCGCCGCGCAGCATTTTGGGCTACTTAGCCTGTACCGCTCCCGCGCGGGACGAGCATCCGACGCGGTCACGCGACGGCTTGATCGGTGGTTCGCGCTTGTCGTGGGCGGTGGCTTCGTCGTATTGGCAGACGCCTTGGCTGGATCGATAGCTTTCCAGGATCGCTGGATCAACCCGCTGCTAGGGGGGAACTGGTTGGACGTGTTCGCACGCGCACTGCACGATGGCGGCATTGCCTTCGTCGCAATCCTGACTGGCCTGATGCTATATGTCGAACTGCGCTCGCAGCGTACATCGTTGCCGCGCGTGACCTACATCCTAAGCGTCTCGTCTATGGTGCTCGTCGCCTTCCTCGCGCGCGACCCCTTCCTGTTCATCGTACTGTGGAGCGTGCAGCATTGGAGCGCGGCAATGGGACTCACCTCGCTCGCGGCTTCCGGTGGGGCTCAGTCGCCTGGCACGCACTGGCTGCAACTGCTGGCGCCCATCAATCGACGCGGCTGGGCAGTGCTGCTCGTGCTCGCCGTTATCTCAACCTTGCTGCTACCGCTGCTGGAAGTGGAGGCCGTGACCGACGAATACGCCTACGCCGATCGCATCTTCGGTGAGGCGGCGCGCTGGCTGCGCTCCTCGCCTTACGTGCCGGCGCTGCTGGCACTGGGCTTCGCGACTGGCTTCATCCATTACTTGCTGGATCGCGCTGTTTTCCGCTTCTCCTCGCCCGACGTCAGGCAGGCCGCCCGTGGGCTGATCGAATGATGATGCCGCAATCGGTCACTCATGGCTAGTTTGCGCCCGTCGCCAAACCTTGGCCAGTTGACCGGTTGAATCCAAAGCCAGTTTGCGCCATTGCACGCTTGAGCGGAGGCATCCGCTTCGCAAACACATACCGACGACCGGCGAAGTTGCGAGCAAGCAGGGGCCCATCGCTCCATCAACGCATGGCCTTTAACGCGCTGGGAGCGACGCCGCCTCGCCTCCCTTGAGCCTGCGCAGGAACCATTGCCCTGCGGGCCCTGGTGGCGTGTCCTTTCGGTAGACCGCAAACATCGAAATAGGCGGCGTATGCGGTTGGAACTGCTCGATCTGCAACCTGACCAAATAGCCTGTATCCAGATCGTGCTGAACCATCTCGACCGGCATATGCCCCCATCCGAACCCCGCGCGCAGAAAGGCGTGCTTGGCACCCAGATCGGCCAGGTGCCAGGTCTGCGGCGAGAACACATCGAAGGTCATACCGTCGGTCAGCGATGTCCGGTCGGTCAGCACCAGTTGCACATGCGCCTTCAGGTCGCGCGGCCGTAGAACTCCCGTGCGGGCGGCCAACGGATGTGACGGGCTGGTCACTGTCACCATTGGCACATCGAGTAGCTTTTCCGCATCCATGACCTCCGGGACGGAAGGCATCGAGCCGCTGATTCCTAGCCGGCATTTCTGCGCCAGCACGGGTCGCAGGACGGCGCCAAGTGCCTCGACATAAAGCCGCAGCGGCGTGTGAGGAAACGCCTTCCGGAACGCGCCGACCGCGTCCGTGAGCGAAGCCATCGGGTACATCACGTCCACCACCACCGAAAGTTCAGGCTCCAGCCCTTCTGCGATAGCCCTTGCCGTCGACTTGAAACCGTCCATCCCGCTCACGACCAGGCGAGCCTGCGCCAGCAGTGCCGTGCCCTGCTCCGTCAGCCGCGGATAGCGTCCGCTGCGGTCGAACAGTTGCACACCGATTTGCCCCTCCAGATTGGCAAGCGTGTGGCTGACGACGGACTGCGCCCTCCGTAGTTTGCGACCCGCCGCGGAGAAGCTGCCTTCGTCCACGGCGGCAATGAAGGTGCGGAGTTGGTCCAGCGAGACGGCGTCGAGCATCTATCTACTCTGTAGATGGAAAACATCTAGAAATATAGGCTACCGACATGGATTTCGCCCGCCTAATCTTCTTCAGCAACGGGGCACAGCCCCAGCAAGCTTCTGATCCACGCAACCCATCTTTCATCCGCCTTCCTAAAGGATGCTCGTCATGAACAAGAATCTCGCAATTCCGCAAACGGTGATCCCGGCCATCGGCCGAATCCTCATCGCTGCCCTCTTCCTCGTCAGCGGTCTGGGCAAGCTAATGGCTCCGGGCGCAACGATGTCCTACATAGCGTCCCTGGGATTGCCCGCACCGCTGCTGGGCTATCTGGGCGCCCTGATCCTTGAACTGGCAGGTGCAGTGCTGCTGGTTGCTGGTTATCGCACGCGCATCGTCGCCTTGTTGTTGGCGACCTATGCGGTGGTGACGGCGCTGATCTTCCACCACGCGCTGGCCGACCAGAATCAGATGTTCCACTTCCTGAAGAACTTCGCCATGGCTGGAGGACTGCTGCAGGTAGCAGCCTTCGGCAGCGGGGCATTCGGTCTGGACGCGCGCCGAGCGCCGGCCAGCCAGGCCATCGCCTGACCAATGCACAGACAAGGGAAACCATCATGAGCATCGCCTCAGAGCTGTTGCAGCTTCACCTCCGGTGGCTGGTCGACGACAACCAGCAGTGGCAAGGGCTAATTGCCGACGACGTTGTGTGGGAACTGCCCTATGCGCCGAGCCTCGGGCATCCACAGCGGCTCGAGGGGTGCGAAGCGGTGATCGAGCACGCCGCTTGGTTCATCGGCGCGGTCAAGGACTTTCGCTTTTTCGACGCCGTAGTCACTCCCACTGCGGACCCGCACCATGCCGTGGCACGTGTCCGTGCCGAAGGGTTGATTCCGTCAACCGGACACACCTACCGCCAGGAGTATGTCGTCTTCCTGACCGCTCGCGACGGGCGCATAACTCATCTGCGCGAGTATTTCGACCCCGTTCAGGCCGCACTGGCGCTCGACGCCCCCATTGCAGGCATTCCTTCAAGGAGCACCCGATGAAAGCCATACGAGTTGCCGCCTACGGCGGTCTTGACGCAATGACGTTGGCAAAGCTGGACGACCCCGTACCGGGCGACGACGAAGTCCTCATCGATGTCGCCGCCGCAGCGGTCAATCCGATCGACTGGAAGATCGTCAGTGGCGCAATGAAAGCGTTCATTCCCCTTCCCTTGCCATTCACCCCAGGCGTCGACGCCGCCGGCACGGTGCTGGCGGTCGGACGCAACGTGAGCACGCTGGCGCCGGGCGACGAGGTGATGGGCTTCATCGGCATCGTGGGGGCCTACGCAAACCGCATCGTCGTGGACCCGGCGCGTCTGGCTCGCAAGCCGGCACGGCTGAGTTTTACAGACGCGGCGGCGACTCCGGCCGCCACGTTGACCGCCTGGCAAGCGTTGCATGAGCATGGTGAGCTACGCAAAGGCCAAAGCGTTCTGATTCACGCGGCAGCCGGTGGTGTAGGCAGTGCAGCGGTACAACTCGCGAAGCTTGCGGGGGCGCACGTCATCGGCACTGCTTCGCCCGGCAATCGCGAGTACGTGCAGAGCCTCGGCGCCGCAGAAGTTATCGACTACCATGCGACGGACTTCGCGAAGCAGGTCTCTGATGTCGATCTGGTGCTCGACCTCGTTGGCGGCACGACGCAGGCGCGGTCATGGTCCGTGCTGAAGCGCGGCGGCATTCTGGTTTCCACCGTGAGCAAGCCTGACACCGAGCGAGGCAATAAAGCGCAGGTAACTGGCAAACACTTTGCGACCCGCTCAGATCGACCGCAGCTTGCCGCGTTGGGCGCGCTCCATGCATCGGGCGATCTGCGCATCCACATCGATTCGGTCTTCTCCCTTCCAGAGGCAAGCCACGCCCTTGCAAGGAGCATGGGCGGCCATGTACGGGGGAAGGTGGTTCTGGATATGGCTGCGTAGCGAGTGACCAGGTGCCGAAACGAACCGCCGGCGAGAGCACGAACGACTCGCGCATGTCGCGCACTTCCTCGACAGGGCTTCGACCGAAGAAGCGCTTGAACGCGCGGATTGGTTGAGAGAAATGCAAATGCCCCAGCCTACTGATGGGGCATTTCTTCTAAGGCGCCAGACCATAGCGTCTGTCCAAGATGAAGTACTCCCCGGTATCCATATGGCCTCATGGATGAGCGCCATAACTGGCGCTTGACTGGGACGGCGGCTCAGGGCTCGGCTTCGGCCATTCTCCCCCATCACTTTAGGCGCCCCAATTGGGAGACAACGGAAATCCCACGGTGCACAAGGGCCGGCGGATCGTCGGCCCGCGACGGATTTCCGCAGCCGGCCAGGAGCGGACCTAGGGCGGACCGTCTGCATCGTCTGGATCGGCGCCATAAGCAGCCATGCTCATTCGCACGATCCCTTCTGTGGTTGACCGCACACTTCCGTGGAAGCAACGACCGACAATATGCAGGTCTACAACTTTGGCGGTTATGTACAAGCCGTGAGTGTTGTTGCCTCGATTGCGGGCCACGTCTAGATCAAAAAGCACAGGGGAGCCGCACAATGCTTGCTCGACAAAAATCCCACTGGATACTCTTAGGTACGCTCACGGTACTATTTGGCGTCGCGATGGCGGCATTCATGGTGTCCAGCACCGCGAACCGCGTTAGCGTTGCCTTAGTGCCCGGTACCAAAGTCAGCCTCCGGGTGTTTCGGCTTTTGCCGGCCCCGCTCCACCTTGAACTTAGGTTCAATCGACGTGGGTGGCAGGACAAACGACCAGAGCTGGGCAGCTCCCAATACAACTCAGACTTCAGGGAACGTGGGTA
>NZ_JBBHZL010000029.1:0-13985 GCF_049843575.1 Cupriavidus sp. Met-2 | reverse complement strand
ATCGAGCAGCGCTACGTGCTGGCCAACCCGTTTGCCGGCATCAAGGTTCGCGGCCATGCCTCGCGACCTGCCCTGGATACGGCACGAGGCTTTACCGAAGGGGAATGGCTGCTGCTGCGGGCCATCGCCGACGGTCTGGAGTGGTCCTATGGCTGGTCCGAGCCGGCGGCGCAGCGCCTACGTTTTCTGCTCGACTTTGGGTACGCGACGGGTCTGCGCGCCAGCGAACTGGTAGGCGCCGCACTAGGCAACGTCCGCCTCGACGGGCACGGCGACCACTGGCTACATCTGATCGGAAAAGGCGGCAAGCCCGGAAAGGTAGCCTTGCCGCCACTCGCATATACGGCGCTAGACCAATACCTGGCACAGCGGCAGTTGCCGATCAGCCGGGAGAGATGGAATCCGAAAACACCCCTAGTGGGGAGTTTGGGCGAGGATGGCACCGTCGGCATTTCCGGTGCTCATCTTTGGCGCTTGCTGCGGCGGTTCTTTGTGCAGGCCGCTGACGCCATCGAAGCCGATCACCCAGTGGCGGCGGAGAAGCTGCGCCGTGCAACGCCCCACTGGATGCGGCACAGTCACGCCAGCCACGCACTGGCCCGCGGGGCTGAGCTCACCGCCGTGCGCGACAACCTGCGCCACGCGTCGATCGCCACCACGTCCATGTACCTGCACGGCGATGAACTTGAGCGTGCTAGGCAGATGCGGCTGGCATTCGGCGCTCGCAGATAGGCGCTCGTAGCTGAGCGGTTTTCGGGTATCCGTTGCTGGTTGATGCCCTCATTGAATGCTGCAATGCAAGGGGCCAACAAATCCGAAACACGATTTCGCAGGCGGATCGGCTGTTCCAGTTCGACCCATCACTGCCATCGGCGCGCGCTTTCAAAGACGACCGAAGTCGGGAAACTTCGGTCACTGGCTGGCCGCTCGTGGAGCGATCGAGTCTGGTCCAGTGCCTGGGCAATTCCCAGCCTGGCAATCACACCACCGCTTGGTCCCATGGCCATTTCGTTGTTTGTTATTCAACTTCAGCACTGTCGTTGTCGCCGACTTGGGAGTCCCGCGTTCGTTACACACGGCCGCCTCAGCAAGTGCGGTGGAGCTCGCCTCGGCGGCTTCCTTGCGCTCGCTGTACCGGTTCATCAGGTAGTGGCTGCGCTACCGGTTCCCAGACGACAGGCCCGCCGACGCGGCAGGCGTTTCAGCGCGAAACAATCGCAGGGCGCATACGGCAGCCACCAACTCAACCAATGCAAACAAGCCCAAGGCAGGCCCGAATCCGTAGCGAAGCACCGCCCCGAAAAGCAGACTTCCCAGCCCAAAGCCGACGAACAGCGTGAATACGTTCAGCCCCATCGCTTGCCCCGGCCGCTTCCCGCCAAGCGATGTGACGATGCCACCAAATAGCGGCTGGGTCATGTCGTAGCCCAGGGACAACATCATCGCAACAACAGGTGCGAACTTCACCGGGAATCCGGTGAGCAGGACCGCGCCTGCCGCGGCACTGACAGCGAGCCCGATCGGAAGCATTCTCGCACGGCCCCATCGATCTGCCAGACGACCGATGAACGGTCCCAACAGAAAACCGGGCACCCCATAGCCGAGCAAGGCCAAGCCAACCCCTGCGGCGCCCATGCCATAGCGACGCTCGAAATACACCCCTAGCCAGGTGAAGACGCCCGAGTGGAACATCGAATTGACCAGAACGTAGCCAAAGGTCCGCTGCCCGCGCGGCGTACCGAGCAGAGTCTTGTAGCCGCGAAACAAATCACGCAGCGTCCCGGTCACCGGCTGGGTCGCCGCCGCGATCACGCGGCGATAGGACAGCAGAAGTAGCAAGATGGCGGCGCCAGCCGCCCCGACGACCAGGAACAATCCTCGCCAGCCAATCATCGGAACCAGAAGCGCGCCTAATGGCGAGCCGAACGCCATGCCGCCGGCCATTGCGCCAAAGAGCCAGCCAAGCGGACGTCCACGTTGTTCGTAGGGAAACAGGCGACCGACCAGCGCCAAGCCAAGCGGAACGACGCCGCTGGCGCCAATCCCCGTCGCGATCCGCCACAATGCGATTTGCTCGATGGACGTCGCACTCGCCGTCAGCGCGGTCAGCACGGCAAACGCGGCCAGCGACACGAACATGACCCGACGAATGCCGAGCCGATCGGCGAGCAGCCCGTAGACCAGCGTCGCGATGCCATATGGAATCAAATAGGCCGGCACGATCAGGCCCACGGTCTGTTCTGCCACTCCGAAGATACGCGCCAGCGCCGGGATGATCGGCGCCACCATGTAAGCCTGGAAGAAGATGATGAACGTGGTGCCGGCAAGCATGCGAAGCAGACGCTCGCGCTCGTCAGCAGACACAGGGAAGGCTACATCAGGCACCACTTTGGTTCTCCGTTGAGGTGGGGGGGCTACGCGCCCGTCAATCCAGACGGTTCTGGGAGCAGTTGATTGCGATTCAGCATGGACCTTTCCCCAATGGGAAGGTCAAGCGTTGAGACAGACCGTCGTGGAAAGACCGGAGCACGACATCAGTCCGCCAGGGCGGGGATCACGAAGAAGTAGGCGTTGAGCATGTACAGACCGGACAGCACCAGCACCACCGCGCCGGCCATCTCGAATGCCTTCTGATATCGCTGCAGGGCGGAAAGGCCCTTGAGCCAGCCCATCGCCACGGCGCCGAGGATCACGGGCACGGCGCGCCCCAGCGCAAAGGCCAGCAGCAGCGTGCCACCGAACAGCGGCGATCCGACCGCCGCGGCTATGCCCAGCAGCACCACCAGCGCGGGCGTGCAGAACGGGCAAACGGCGATCGCGAACGCCATGCCGAGGAGGATGGCGCCCCAACTGCTACCGACGCGTTTGGCCCGGATGGGAATCGCGGGTAAGGGCAGCCGGATCCAGCCCGGCCAGGCCAGGCCGAGCAAGATCAGCAACGGGCCGAGCACCAGGCCCCATTGCCGCCCGAGCAACTGCGCTGCCCATTGCCCGCCAAACGCCGCAGCGATCCCCAGCAGTGTCTGCACGACCACCATGCCAAGGATGAACATGGCACCGTAGAGCGTGGCGGTGCGCGGCTCACGCGCCTTCGTGACGTAGGCGAGCGACACCGGGATGGAGGCCAGCGCGACGGGGTTGAACGTGAAGACGAAGCCCAAAAGAAAGCCGACGCCTAGCGACGCGAGGCTTGGTTGTTGCAGTGTCATGCGCAGCGCTTCGATATCCATGGGACGTTTCCTGGGCCCGAGTTGATGAGTTGACGCGATGCTCGTATCTACGAGCGACCATTCAAACTTGTTTCTGTTCCAGCCGTCGCTCCAGTTCCTGCCGAAGCTGTGCGGCGCTGGGCAGCCTCGCAAAGATCAACTCCCCATCGATGGCGATGGCAGGCGGTGTCAGCACGCCAAGCTCCACCGCGTAGTCCACTTCGTCCAGGAGGTTGATGTCACGCCAAACCACGTTCTGGCCGCCAAACGCGCGGGCGATTTCCCGTAGGTTCTCGTGCGTGCGCTCACACTGGCTGCAACCGGGCGTGAAGAAGATATCTACCTTGATGCTCATAACGGGTCCGACGCTTGGGGGGTGAGACGGGCATTCCGATTCGCCGTACTGGATTCGAGTGCTGCCAAGATCGGGCACACATCCACGGGCTGGTCGTCCGCCGTACAGACATCGATCAGCTTGCTCAGTGCCCGCGACATGGCTTGCATCGCTTTGATCTTCTGTTCGAGCTCCAGCTTCTTGCGAATCGCCAGACTGCGGATGTCGCCGCAGCAAGAACCGTCATCGGCGCGCAGGTCGAGCAATTGGCGGATCTCCGCCAGCGTCATGCCGCATTGCTGCGCGTGCTTGATGAAGTCGAGTCGCCGCAGTGCATCGGGACCATAGAGCCGGTAACCGGCATCCGACTTGCTGTCCGGCATCAGGAGGCGCTCGTCCTCATAGAAGCGAATCGTGTCGGCACTAACCTCGGCGAGCCGCGCGAGCTTGCCGACGGTCAACGTGGTCCCTGGCTGGGCGTCCTCCTTCGACAAGGCTTCGGGCTGCCGTTGTCGTGCACCGGTGCCCGGTTGAGCCGTCGCGGAGGCGCGGCGGCTTGCCTTATCTGACCTGACTGGTGTGACTTCTGCCATGATCCAACCTGCATTCGATGTGGTGGCGCGCTGAAATCGCGCCACGCGGATGACCGATCGTCGGCCAGGGACTAGCCGATAACCTGCGTCTCATATCCATCCTCCTGCAACCGCGCGGCAATCGCCGTTTCGTCCAGTAGCGCGCCATCAAACAACACGTCGATCTGCTGATGAGCGGCCTGCGCGCGCACTTGCTTCGCACCCGGCAGGCTGCTTAGCAGGCGCGTGACACGCTGCTCGCACTTCTCGCAGTTCAGGCGCTGTTCGCCCGTGACGGCAAATCTGACGGACTTGAACATGGTGAAGACTCCTTTGAAACCGTTACGCGTTCGTTTTTGCGGGCGGCGAGGACAACGGTCCAACCGTCCGGATTGCCTCAAAAAAATAGCCGCCGTGGCCCCATAGCGAATTGACGAAAATCGTCGTCACGCTGGCCGCCATGGCGACCATGCCCCACACGGGGTAGACCAGGCCCGTCGCTGCCGCCGGAATGCCGATGCCGTTGAATAGGAAGGCGAGTAGCACGTTCTGCACGATCTTCTGATAGCTGTGGCGGCTGATCATGTATGCGTCGAGCACAGCGGCCAGCCGGGCGTTCAGGATGATCACATCCGCCGACTCGATCGCGATATCGGCGCCGTGCCCGAAGGCGATGCCGACATCGGCCTGCATCAGCGCCGGCGCATCATTGATGCCATCGCCGACCATTGCCACGCGACTGCTCGTCTGCAGTTGCCGGACCAGGGCCGCCTTCTCGGCGGGCAGCACCTGCGCATGGACTTCGTCGATGCTGGCGGCCGCCGCAAAATGCCGTGCCGCACGAGCGTTGTCGCCGGTCAGGAGCGTGGTGCGGATCCCGAGCGCGTGCAGGCGCTCGACCGTCTCGACGGCGTCAGCCCGCAACGCATCGCCGAGCGCCAGCCACCCAAGCAGCGCGCCGTCGCGCGCTACGCCAATGACGGTGGATCCGCTCGCTTCCAGTTCCGCCAGGCGCGCGTCGAGTCCGCCCCCAGGCAATGCCACGCCTTCGGTCGAGAGGAACCGCGCATTGCCGACCACCAGCCTCGACTGGCCCATGCGTGCCAGCACACCTTGACCCGCGACCGCCTCGAAGTCCTCGACGTTCGACAGCGTGATGCCACGGTGAAAGGCCGCTTCGACGACGGCCCGCGCGAGCGGATGTTCCGAAAACGCTTCGGCACCTGCCGCCACGGCAAGTAGCTCCTCTTCGTTGCATGCGAGCGCGATGACTTCTCGCAGGCCAGGCCGGCCTTCTGTGAGCGTGCCGGTCTTGTCGAACACCACGTGGTCAACGCGGCGGAGCACCTGAAATGCCTCACCTGTGCGCATGAGCACGCCGCGCTCGGCGGCTTCGCCGGCGCCGCGCACGATCGAGAGCGGCGCCGAGATCCCCACGGCGCACGGATAGCCCATCACGAGCACGCTCAGCCCGGCAAAGATGGCGCGCTGCAGGTCGGGTGCAGCGCCTACGAGCAACGGTCCGACGAGCCATAGGGCGGCAGCGGCAAGGGCCGTCGACAGCACCAGTGGCGTATAGACCCGCAGGATACGGTCCACGAGATGGAGCACGCCGGGCTTGAGGGCGCGGGCTTCCTCCACGCTACGGATAACCTGTCGGAGAAAGCTCTCCTCGCCCACGGCAGTTGCGCACACGAGCAGCGTGCCATGCCCGTTCAAGGCGCCGCTCAGGACGCGGTCGCCGACATGCTTCTCGACGGGAATCGGCTCCCCCGTGACCAACGACTCGTCCACCTCGGAGTGTCCCGATTCAACCTCGCCGTCGACCGGCACGCGCGCCCCGGGACGAATGCGCACGCGGTCCCCAACCCGCACGGCGTCGAGCGGAACCGACTGTTCGGAGCCATCCCGCACGACCAGCGCCATGTCTGGTTCGAGATCGAGCAGCTTCTTCACAGCCTGCGAACTGCGCGTCTTGACGATCAGCGAGAGCCACTCGGAAAAGATGTGGTAGCTGAGCACCATCACCGCGACGGCGAAGAATGCCTCGGTCGGGTAGCCAGCGGGGCGCAGGGTGAGACCGATGAGGCCGCCCGCGAGCCCGGCAAAGGCACCGAACTCGACCAGCACATGCTGGTTGAGAATTCCGCGCCGCAAGGCCATCGCCGCCATGTAGACGATATGGCGGCCGATGCCGAAAATGAGAGCCAGTGCGAGCGCGCCCGCCAACCACGGGACGCTCGGGCCCAGCAGGCCCTGCAACTTGAACGCGTAGATCGCGGTGCCGAAGGCGCCGAGCCCTACCGTACCTGTCAGTGCTTGTCTCACCCCGTAGCCACGCAAGACGACGAATGCAAACGCAACCAGGCTCACGAGCGAAAAGACGCAAAGCGGAAACCAGGCGCTATCGACCGGGTAGCCGACCAGGCCCATTGCGGCGATGCTCATTGCTAGCGCGGCGAGAAATCGGCCACGCTCGCGCGTTAGCGCCCGTTCTTCCTCATCGAAGGGGCGCAGCTTGCGCGGGTCCGATATCGTGTAACCGATGTCCCTCAACGTTTGCAGTAGGTCCTGGGCGCGCGCAACGTTGGGGTCATACTCGATCAGTGCCTGTTCATGTGTCAGGCTGACGGCGACCTTGGTGACGCCAGGCCGCTTGCCCAGTGCCTTCTCGATGGTCCCGGTGCACAACGAGCAGTGCAGCCCGCCGATCCGGGCGCGAATGCGCCGGCAGCCCGGTACACTGGCCGGTTCCTCGCTCCAGACGTGTGGAGCGGAACTGGCCGATATTGCGACGGTCATCACAATGTTCCTCACCAGATTGATCGGCACCCAAAGGCCCGCAGGGCCGCTGCACACGGCGGCGCACCAGTGCGGGTTCTCCGTTGGACAACTCAATCCTAGACCTTGGACCTTACTCCAAGGTCAAGCCAAACGTGCAAACGCGGGAGCGTGGGTGGCGCCGATGGTGCTCGGTGTGCAGAAAGAGGCTCCCATGGATTCGATCGAGGCGGCCCCGCTCCACGCGCGGCAATCCGGTTGCTCGCTCGGCATGGCCCATCAGGCGCTTGACCTTCCCCCTGTGGCAAGGTCGATAGTCAATGCAGGGTCGTCCTGATTGGATGCCGATAAACCATCGCATGGGAATGCGCCATGACCGAGTTATCTGCCCGTCCATTGGCGGAGGCCATCTACGCCGCGTACGCCCTGGCGTTGAGGCACGAGAATGTAAGCGCCGCCGATCAACTGCTGCGCGCGCTCGAATTGCTGGCCGCCCAGTCCGGTGATAGCACGCACCTGGATGCCGCCTACGCCTTGATTGAGCGATCGATATCGGCGACGCACCACCTGCGACCAAACGAGCGTTCCGCACATTAGCGCGGGGGAGCGAGGGGATGGGCGCCGATCGCCCGCTCGATATCGATTCGATTGATCAACCGATTGACAGTCGCTTGTCTGCCCGAAGCGGCCATCTGCGCTTGCTTAGACGGATAGCAGCAAATGGCCCGTTCGGCGCCCTTCAACCGCCCACGTCACACGATACGTCGCACCGCACAGGACGAAGTCAACCACGAAATACGGATACCCAGAGCTTCTTGCTGGCTGCGAGCCAACGTCGGCGATAGGACAAGAGTCTTAACGGCCAATATTTTCCGAATTCTGAAGCCGCCCCAAGTTAACCTAAATCTTTCGGGATCATTACATTTATGCTCCCATTCGGCCTGCGACCTACGTCGGGGAATAAAATGCAATCGAAAAAGGCTTTGGATAGAAGATTCGAACCGCTACTTGTGATGTAAGGACGGGAATGAACTCAGGCATGCCGCTATCCATATCCGTTGGCGTGGCCCTCTGCCTTGCGCCTGGACAGATGTGGGCGATACAACTGGCATGGGTTGCCGAGACTCCTGCTGGACTCGGCATTGAAGGAATCAAGGCAGAACGTCTCGACGGAGGGGATGAGGTCCAACTATTGGCGTTGGCGGCCAATCCCCGGCATCACTTGATGAAGCACGTTACGCCGCCGAAGGCGACGAATCTCCCGACGGACCGGTCGGAGCCGGCATCTGCGCCGGACAGTCAACAGGCGGGTTGCGAAGATGACAAGAAGACAAGGTCCATTGAACCCGTTGTTCCCAAAAATAGTGGACCCAATGCGCCCTAGTGCAGGACCATAACCTGGAGATCTAAACGATGAAACAAAAGCTGATGGTCGGAGCCTTCATTGCTGCCGTATCGCTGACTGCGGCCGCGGTCGATATGAGCAATGTCGTAAAAACCTACGAATTGCAGGATGGTTCGAAAGTGCACGTCTTTAAGGACGGCAAGATGGGCATGGAGAACAAGTTTGGCAAGTCCATGAGCATGCCCGAAGGAAAGGTCATGGAGACCAAGGACGGCACGAAAATCATCATGAAGGGCAATGAGATTTTCAGGCTTGACGAAGCCCTCAAGAAGGGCCACAGCGAAGGGGGCTAATCTGACAAGGGCGCTTTAAGCGCCCTACTTCGCCCACTCAGGGAGCGCAGAAACAAAGATCCGCAACGGTTTCGTTGCCTGTATTCTCCATTCCTGCCGTTCCCCCCCAAGCAAATGAATCGTCACGGGCTGACTATTCGCCATCGGCGTCATGGCTTCACTCTGGGATAGCACGACAGCGATGTCGATGCTTTTGTCACCCAGGTTTCGCAAGCTGAGCGAAACCGTCTCACCGGTCCGGACGGCACGGCTCGCAGGCTGGCCGTCGAGATGGTCCACTTCCACCACCCACTCCGTCACCGGCAATGTCTTCCCTGCCGCGCCGGGCGCCAGATATGCGGCCGCCGCAGGATGCACGTCCGGCACGGGAATGATGTGTGCGTGAGCGACAAGCCCGGACAACCCCGCCAGCCCAAAAATTCCAAACTTGATTCGACGCAACGTTATCTCCTTCTCAGTAGAAAAGTTGAAACACAAACTGCGGTCACGTGCATCTGTATCCCGGCGATAGCGGCCCGGTACGGTAACGCGCCCCAGTGGGGCCCCTTTGACCGCGCGCGCTCGTGTGGGATCAGGTCAGTCCGATGCGACCATGCGGGAAAGTCATGGTGAAACGGGTTCTTCCGTCGGAAGACGACGCGGCAATATTTCCGCCATGCGCAACAACGATCGCCTTCGTGATCGACAGTCCCAGCCCGACACTGTCTGAATCCAGTCGCGCCCTTGACTTGTCGGCCCGATAAAACCGATCAAAGATATAAGGAAGCAGATCCGGCCGGATCTCCTCGCCTTCATTCTCTACCACAATCATGGCAGTTGTACCCTGCTCCCGCACAGAAACCATGATCTGACGGCCCTCCGCGGTGTAACGCAGCGCATTAGACAAGAGGTTGCTGAGCGCCCGACGCACCATCAGGCGATCGCCCGTGATTCGGGCATTGCCGTGAAGTTGCAGGTTGACGCCCTTGTCCTCGGCCAGCGCGTCGTAGAAGTCGAAGAGTGCCTGGACCTCGTCGGCAATGTCGATCGATTCCTCGTTGGGCAGCGTAATGCCGTGCTCCATTTTTGCCAGGTACAGCATATCCGAGACCATCCGTCCAAGACGCTGGAACTCCTCGGCGTTTGAGGTGAGCACGTCACGATACTTTGCAGCGTCACGCGGCTGGGCCAGAACGACATGGGTCTGCGTCATGAGGTTGGTAATCGGGGTGCGCAACTCGTGCGCCAGATCTGACGAAAACTCGGACAATCGTTGAAAGTCGTTCTGCAGACGCTCGAGCATCGCGTTCAATGTCGCCGCGAGATCCGCCATCTCAACCGGCACCGCAGCCACCGGCATGCGCGCATCTAACCTGTTCGCCGTCACATCTTTAGCGCGCGATGCCATCATGCGCAGTGGCGCCAGACCGCGGCGTGCGGCCCACCAGCCCAGCAAGCCGCTGGCGAAGGCGGCAAGCATTGTATAGAAAGCCAAGGACCGGCGGAAAGCATGCATGAAGTGTGCATGAATCTCAGTGTCCATTCCGACGACTACTTTCAAGGTGCCCGCGCCTAAAACGGGCACTTCCGCTCGCATGCCACGGTAGTGCTTGGCTTCCTGCTGCCACACGAAGGTGCCTTCGGAGATCAGCTCCTCGTTCGTAACGCTCTCCGCCGGCCTGAAATCGAAATCCCGCGTGGCGAAAAGCGTCTTGCCTTGAGCGGTCTGCACCCGCGCGACAAAGCCTCGATGGTGTTCCACCAGCTCCCGCAGGCGAGCAGGCAAATGATCCACAGGCGTTTCATTCGCGACGCGTTCAATCAGACGGATGTTGTCACCCAGCACCACAAAATCTTCGTTGGCAAAATGCCTCTCCATCGCCAGCCAGATGAGCACTCCGAGTCCGAGCAGGACGACGGCGGAAGACAGCGAGAACAGGATGGTCAGCCGAACAGTCAGAGACAGACGTTGCCTCATAACGGATCCTCGGGCGCCTCGAGTACGTATCCCATGCCGCGCACGGTCTGGATCAGTTTCACCTCAAAGCCGTCATCGATTTTTGCCCGCAGGCGCCGAATCGCCACGTCGATCACGTTACTGTCGCTATCGAAGTTCATGTCCCACACCTGCGAGGCAATGAGGGATCGGGGAAGCACCTCCCCCCGTCGACGTGCAAATAACTCGAGCAAGGCGAATTCCTTGCTGGTCAGCGTGATGCGTCGACCACCGCGAGACGCCCGCCGCCGGCTCAGATCCAGAATCAGATCGGCCACTTGAATCCGGTCCATTGCTAGTTGCACCGCGCCTCGGCGCAGCAGCGTCCTGACCCTGGCAAGCAGCTCCGAAAAGGCAAATGGCTTGACTAGATAGTCGTCCGCCCCAAGCTCGAGGCCTCGCACGCGGTCCGCAACACTGTCTCGCGCCGTCAGAAACAAGACCGGGACAGCATTCCCTGCCGCGCGGACGGCATGCAGAATATGCCATCCGTCGACGTCGGGCAGCATGACATCGAGGATGATGAGATCGTAGGTTTCGTTGACCGCGAGATGTTGACCATCGAGTCCATTGGCGACCAGGTCTACAACGAACCCCGCCTCGGTCAAGCCTTGCCGGAGATACTCCCCCGTCTTGACTTCATCTTCCACTACCAGCAGCTTCATTTGCCCAACCTCCTCCCAACCCGATCGACCGGGTTTTGTTAATACAATTCTTGTATCCGGCGTAGTCTACCGATGACGTATCGGGGTGACTCAAACCTGTCCGGAATGTAATGTTTATGTAAGTCATCGGTAGCCAGCATCTCGCTACTCTTTGACCTGCCGCAAAACCGACGCGGCCATTCAAGCGAAAAGGACTATTTTCATGCGACGTGATCGACCGTCTGGCATCTTGCTGCCCAACCTGCCACGCCGCCGTTTCGTACAAGGTTTGGCCGCCGGCGGGGTAATGGCGGGGCTGAGTGCCTTGGGCGGAACTGCTTGGGCACAATCCTCGGGCCTCCCGCAAAGCGCTTCATCCGGCACCGCGCCGGTATTGACCGGGACGGAATTTGACCTTGTCATCGCCGAATCGGTTGTCAACTTTACCGGTACGCCGCGGGTGGCGACAACTATCAATGGGATGCTTCCGGGCCCGACGCTGCGCTGGCGGCAAGGTGACACGGTGACGATCCGCGTAACGAACCAATTGCGCGAGCACACGTCGATCCACTGGCACGGCATCATCCTGCCGTTCCAGATGGACGGCGTACCGGGGATCAGCTTCGCCGGTATCGCCCCTGGCGAGACATTTACCTACCAGTTCAAGGTCGAACAGACCGGAAGCTACTGGTATCACTCGCATTCCGGCTTCCAGGAAATGACCGGCGTGTATGGCGGCATCGTGATTGATCCGGCCGCCGGCGTGGACGGTGTCCGAGCCGACCGGGACTACACGATTCTGCTCTCGGACTGGACCGACGAGGATCCCATGCGGGTCCTGTCAAAACTGAAGGTTCAAGGCGACTACTACAACTACAACAAGCCGACCGTCTTCGATTTCTTCCGCGACGTTTCAAACGACGGTGTGAAGAGCGCTTTCGAAAAGCGCAAGATGTGGAACGAGATGCGGATGAATCCGACCGACCTCGCGGACCTTTCCGGTGCCACGCTGACCTATCTGACCAATGGCGTCACCCCCGCTGGCAATTGGACAGGCCTGTTCAAGCCCGGTGAGAAAGTGCGCCTACGATTCATCAACGGGTCCGGAAATACGTTTTATGACGTCCGTATTCCCGGCCTGAAGCTCAAAGTTATCCAAGTTGACGGCCAAAATCTGGAGCCCGTAAGCGTTGACGAGTTCCGCTTTGGTGCCGGCGAGACCTACGACGTGCTGGTGGAGCCGCGAGACGACGCCTATACGATCTTCTCCCAATCCATGGATCGCACTGGCTACGCCCGCGGCACACTCGCAGTGCGAGCAGGACTGAGCGCACAGGTGCCGGCAGTCGACAAGCCCGAGTGGCTCACCATGGCCGACATGATGGGCAGTATGGGTGGCATGGGTGGCATGGGTGGCATGAACCACGGGGCCATGACCATGGACCATAGCCAGCACGCGATGGGCGCCATGGACGCTTCGCTCAAGGTCCCCAGCACCAAGGCGCGGCACGCCAAGACCGAATATGGGGCCACCACGGACATGCACGTGGACATGGCCCGAACCAATCTCGACGACCCCGGCATCGGCCTGCGCAACAATGGGCGCCGAGTTCTGACCCTGGCCGATCAACATACTATTGGCGGCCCCCTCGACAAGCGTGGCCCCGCCAGGGAAGTTGAACTGCACCTGACCGGCAACATGGAGCGCTACTCCTGGTCAATCGATGGTGTTGAGTACGGCAAATCCACACCGGTCCGCTTCAAGTACGGTGAACGACTGCGTGTGATTCTGCACAATGACACGATGATGACCCACCCGATGCACCTGCACGGCATGTGGAGTGAGCTAGAGTCGCCTGACGGTTCGTTCCAGGCCCGGCGACATACCATCCCGGTCCAACCTGCGCAGCGGGTCAGCTTCCTCGTAACCGCCGACGCATTGGGCCGCTGGGCATGGCACTGCCATCTTATGTTGCACATGGATGCCGGGATGTTCCGCGAAGTACTTGTGGCCTGATCCGACTCTCTTCAACCGACTACCAGATCCCATGTACAAGTACACTCGAATTGCAGTCGCCGCCCTGCTCGCTGCGGGAATGAGCGCCGCGTGGGCACAGCACTCGCATTCGCCCAACAGTTCAAACAACGATGGTGCGCCGGCAAACGAAACGACGCCGGATTCACGCCCCCAGAAGGCGGCAGCCCCAACCGCGAAGAAGCAGGGCTCGACGCCGAGCGCAGGACAAGGTTCGATGCAGGGGATGGACCACAGCCAGATGCAGGGCATGGACCAGGGTTCGATGCAGGGCATGGACCACAGCAAGATGCAAGGCATGGACCAGGGTTCAATGCAGGGCATGGACCACAGCAAGATGCAAGGCATGGAACAGGGCTCGATGCAGGGCATGGACCACAGCAAGATGCAAGGCATGGACCAGGGTTCAATGCAGGGCATGGACCACAGCAAGATGCAAGGCATGGACCAGGGCTCGATGCAGGGCATGGACCACAGCAAGATGCAAGGCATGGACCAGGGTTCAATGCAGGGCATGGACCACAGCAAAATGCAAGGCATGGACCAGGGCTCGATGCAGGGCATGGACCACAGCAACATGCAGGGCATGGATCATGGCGCCATGCAGATGCAGGGTGGAAGCGCTCCGCCGGACGCCAGAGATCCAGATGCGTATTCCGACGGCGCAAAGCTCGGCGTCGGCCAATACGCGATTGGCCCCAGCAGGTCGCTGCATATGGCGGACGAACATATCTTCA
>NZ_JBBHZL010000028.1:0-14386 GCF_049843575.1 Cupriavidus sp. Met-2 | reverse complement strand
CGCCGGTAACTCTTCCGTGCCGATCATGCTTTGAGGCCAAGGCTTGCCTGGCGTCGCCGGTTGATTTAAGCTAAGGCGCATGACCCATTTGACCGTCAACTCCATTATTTACGCCGCGCGAATCTCGGCGGGATAGCTATTGAGTTGACAATACGCAATCACAACCCGCCCAGAAGGCGGGTTTTTTGCTTTCTGGGGCGACACGGAGCGCTTGGAAATGGATCAAGAAACGAACGTAGTCGCCTGTAGCGATACGGCTGCCTTGCATATGGTTTGCGGGAAGATCGCTTCGGGTAAATCCTCACTGACGGCACGCTTGGCCGCCGCCCCTCGGAGAGTTCTGCTGAGCGAGGACAAATGGATAGCATGTCTCTACCCGGACGAAATCCATACGCTATCCGATTACATGAACCGCACAGCGCGCATAAGAACACTTCTTACCGACCACATCGTGTCGCTGCTCACGGCGGGTACATCCGTAGTTCTGGACTTCCCATTCAATACCGTCAGTGCTCGGACGTGGGGCGCCTCACTATACCGAGCGGCCGGCTGCGAGCATCGACTCCATTATCTGGAGGTGAGCGACGAGATCTGCAAAACCCGCTTGAAGGCCAGGAACCTGTCAGGCCAGCATCCTTTCCAGACATCAGAAGAGCAGTTCGATCAGATAACCAGCTATTTCGTGCCCCCGGCGCACGGCGAAGGTTTCAATCTGATCACCTATGACGAGACTGGGAAGGTCCGTTACTAGGCGGACTCACGACGTTCGAGTGCCCGGTTAGAGGGGAGTGTGCGGTTCGCTCCTGGCCTTCGGCCGTGCTCGCCAGGGCGAGCCCCTGGCGCTTGTTGTCCACGATCGCGCGCTGGTCGACCTCCGGGAAACGGTCATAAGTCGTGTAGGGCAGGGGAGCACCCTCCGCCCACAATTCGACATAGCCTTCGGGGTACTCGGCCACCTCGATGTAGCCATGAAGGCGCTGGCGGCCTCTATGGTGCTGACCTTGTGCAGGCGTAGTTTCTTGCCGTCAGGCGCAGGTCCCCGAGCAAACCAGCCCTCTCTATAAGCGGCTTTTCCGTTACCCTTGTCGTTACGTTATCGCATCGACCGGAGGCCGCTTGAAGCCATTCTTTTTCCTGATCCTAGCTCTCGTGCTCGTGCTTGCTGTAGCTGCGGCGTCGCGCGGCCGTCGGCAGAGAGGCACCAACTTCGCCTATGCGCGGCGTCAGTTGATGACGGAGCGCGAAGTCGGCTTTTTCCACAAGCTAAAGAGGTCTTTGCCGCAATCGCATTTGTTCGCGCAAGTCTCCATGTCAGCCATCGTAGATGTGAAGCGCGGAGGCTTGGCCGCGAGGGGGCGCTTTAGCCAAAAATACGTGGATTTCGTTGTCTGCTCGCCAAATTGTCGAGTTCTTTACGTGATCGAGCTGGACGACAAGAGCCACAACTCCGCAGCAGCACAGAAAGCCGACGCGGTAAAAAATGAAATTCTTCTGGCAGCAGGAATTCCGATTAAGCGTTACTCGTCGGTAAAGGTCGACGAAGCAACGCTGGCGCGGGATTTTCAGGAGGCGATCACGGCAGTGGCCGCTGGAGCTGGTGGCGCGAAGCAGCGGCAACCATCTGCTGAAAAGCCTGCTGGCGTTCGTATCGATGGAGCTTGAGTGCGTCGATTGTCCAGGCCGGGATGGGCCTGCGACCGGACTGCCAATCTCGGATTGTTCTGTCGCATCTGCGCAATAGACGGACTAGGTGTTTTCGTTGCAGCCCCGAGGCGTGCTTCTCAAATTCGATCGCACTGACCCAGCGCCTGGACGGATTCTTCATGTCGTCTCCGGCAATAAAATGCCAGCACGTTATGGGCTGGCTTTTGCGTCTTGAATCCCCGTAAACGGGAGCTTGACCCTTGTTTTCCATGGCTGCTTAAAACTTGATTCAATGCCAATAATCTATCTTATGTTAAATAATATGAGCACCTAAAACCATGCTCACGACCGGCCATCCATAGCTGAAATCTTCAAGACGCCGCCGCCCTCGTCTGTCAGCATCGTGTTGCATAAAGTACAACAACGATAGCGACTTACAGCATGGAGACGCCAATGGAATTCAGCATACCTCTCGTGTCGAGCCTCACGGAAATTGAAGCGATCGAGCGCTCCGGCGTCGCGGTTCAGGCATGGAACGCCGCGATTGGTGGCACGGTCTACGGCGCGATTCGCGCTAGCGCCCAGCGGCACGGCGATGCGCCGGCGCTGACCTACATTGATGCGGCGGATGGGCCGGCCCGGACGGTGAGCTATCGGGAGCTTTTGGACAACATTACGGCGGCAGCGCGGTTCTTTTCGGAACTGGCTGGCCCGGGCTGTGGCGTGGCCTATATCCTGCCGTCCTTCGTCGAAACGCACTATGTGCTCTGGGGCGCCGAAGCTTGTGGTTTCGCGGTGCCGCTCAACCCCTTCCTTCAGCCCGATGAGATCGTCAATCTTGTCCGTAATTCGGCTGCCGATGTTCTCGTGTTTCCGAAGGGCGAGATCCCTGGCATCGCGGAGCGCGTCGCGGCGATCCGGGCGAATCTTCCGGATGTTCGCCTTGTAGCGGTCGGGCCAGGCTCTGCGGCGGACTTTGCCATCGATTTCAATGCTGTCCTGGCGGACAGCACCGCGCATGGCTGCGCAACGTGGGAGCCGTCGGGCGACAGCGACGCAGTTGTGGCGTATTTCCACACCGGAGGGACGACCGGGCTGCCCAAACTTGTCGCGCATAGCAGCAGGAATCAGCTTGCCGCGGCGCTGGGGGCTGCAAGCCTGCTTGGCATGCGCAAGGATGACCGGGTGACCAACGGCATGCCGTTGTTCCACGTTGGCGGGACGATCGTGAGTACCTTGTCGGTCCTGCTGTCGGGCGGCCATATCATCATGCTCTCGGCCCAAGGACTCCGGAATCCCGCCATGGTGACGGGGATCTGGAAGATCGTCGAACGGTTCGGCATCACGATTTTTGGCGCTGTGCCGACGGCTCTCGGCGCCCTCCTCAACGTCCCGGTCGATGCCGATATTTCATCGATTCGATACGGCCTGACCGGGGCGGCACCGTGTCCATTCAGCGTGACAAAGCGCTTTGCCGAGGTAACTGGTGTTGAGCTTCACGAGCTGCTTGGCATGACGGAAACCGGCGGTGCGACGGCGGCGGATGCGGCAGGCCAGCGCCCGACAGTGGGTTCCGTGGGCTATCGGCTCCCGTTCACGAGACTGCGTGTGCGACGCCAAGACGCCGAGCAAGGTCTGGGGGACGATTGCGATCCGCATGAAGTCGGTGTCCTGTTTGTCGAGGGGCCGCATGTTTCGCACGGCTATCGTGATCCGAGCCAGAATGCCGGGGTCTTTATCGAAGGTGGGCTGAACACAGGAGACCTCGCCTACTTCGACGATGCGGGCAAGCTTTTCATCGCTGGACGCGCAAAGGACCTCATCATCCGCAGCGGCCACAACATCGATCCGGGGATGATCGAACAGGCGATGATGATGCACCCTTCCGTCGCCCTGGCAGCGGCCGTTTCGCTGCCGGACAAGTACGCTGGCGAATTGCCGGTCGTCTTTGTCGTGGCAAAGCCTGGCGTCGGCATCAATCTTGAGGAACTCGATGCCTTTGTCAAAGAGCGGATTGCGGAGCGGCCGGCCTGGCCGAAGGCGATCCACGTGCTGGACCAGTTGCCCACTACGGCCGTTGGCAAGCTGTTCAAGCCCGCCTTGCGGGTCAAGGCCGCAGAGCTACTGCTGCGACCGGCACTGGAGACGATCGCGTCCACCGCCCTGAGAGCGGTCGAAGTGAGCGCGGGCGGAAAGCGCGGTCTGCATGTCGATGTGCGACTAGTGGCGCCGGATGCCGAGATCGAACAAGCCGTGAAGGTCCATCTGGAGGGCTATACGTTCACCTGGGCGCTGCATCGCGAGTGATTCCCGGTGGTTACCCGCCCTGCTGCCCCACCTCAGGCACGGTGTGCTTCGACTGGTCGATGGATATGGCTCAGGCTTTTTACCATGGTTGGTGAGAAGCCCAGGTAGCTGACGAAGGTTCGTGTCATGTGCGCGGCGTCCGAGAAGCCGCAATCCTGCGCCAGCGTGCTCAGGTTGCCAGGAGACTGCAGCCTGGCGCATGCGTGTCGGTACTTCCGCCAGAGGGTATAGGTCCGAAGCGGCACGCCGACCTCTTCCACGAAAAGATGGGACAGCCGGCTGACCGAAAGGTCCATCGCTGCCGCCAGCTTGCTCGCGAGATGCGGTTCAGTCCATTGCGATTCGAATTGCGCGAGCAGGTGCTCTCGGCGCGAAGCCGATTTCGCCCGCAAATGGAGGGAGAAATCCGGCGCCGAAGACAACAGTGCTTCGATGAGCCGGTCATCCGGCTGGCGAGGCACGGCGCCAAGTAGTTCTCCGCGCAGTGGATCGCGGCAGGCCCGCAGCGGTCCGTCTGGAAGCGCAAGGAACGTCTTCTCTCCCAATGCCTTGCGTGTCGACAGAAAAAGCGGATGCCCCGGATCGAGACTGAGGCTCAGAAGCTGGCAGTTCAAGGCCTGGATGGCGCGCGGCGCAAGCTCTCGCACGACGAACGCCCGCGCTTTGGGCACTGGCACGTCGTTGATTGAAATGGAGAATGGCGTGTCATCCAGGGAGAGCAGCACGCTGATTGCCGGGCGCCTCACAGGCCCGGACACAAGATCCTGCGTCGTGATCGCGATACTGCGCTCGAACATTGTGATCCGTGCACTCGGACAGTACGGTGCGGCGGCCGCATTTCCTGTTCGATCCACGCCTGAGAATCCATGCTTCATGCCATGCCGATCCATCAAGGCTCCGAATACGTCGGGATGAACGGGTAGTAGTCGACCGTCCCCTGTCTGGCTTGCATGAACGTGGCTTCCGGGATCTCGGCCCAGGCGCCAGGCAGATCCACCAGGGGTTCGGACAGGATCAGCACGGCATCATCGCCCACTGCGGCAATACCTGGATTCTCCGGATATAACTCGCGGAGGTGTCGAAACGAATTGCTGTGGAATAGCGAGCGCGAGTCCCCTTCGCTGGAATACCGCACCGCAACGATCTGATCGCCGTCGGTCGCGCAAATGGTCATGTTCACGGGAAAATCGACCCCATGGCGCCGCCCCACATGTTCCACCAGTCCCACCGTCCTTTGCAGTGCTTCGCGTGGGTCCCGCTCCAGCCCGAAAGTCAGTGCCAGATAGAACATGACCTCCGAGTCCGTGGAGCCTTCGATCCAGCGAAACAGTTCGGGCGCGATCGAAAGCATCAGTTCGCGCCGGACCTCCGGGTATTGGCGGATCAGCCCGTTGTGGGCAAACAGCCATCTGCCATATCGGAATGGATGACAGTTGGTTTCCTGGGCCGGGGTGTCCGTTGCCGCGCGAATGTGCGCGACGAACTTCGCGGCTCGGATGGCGCGCGCCGCCTCGCGCAGGTTGATGTCGTTCCAGGCCGGGTGGATGCAACGGTACCGGAACGGTTCCTCGGAATGCTTGGCATACCAACCCATGCCGAAGCCGTCGCCGTTGGTCGTGGTGTGGCCCAGCCGCGAATGCAGGCTTTGATCGATCAACGAGTGCTGGGCCCGGAACAGCACCGTTTCCAGTTGGATGGGATTGCCTGAGTAAGCCAGCCAGCGGCACATGATGCGTCTCCTTGCAGTCTCATCAGGATAGGCGACGCGCGCCAATCTGTAACAGGCACTATCAAGATGATTCTGGCGTCCTTGGGCGGGGTTGGGCGACGTTGGCCCGGCCACTCGTACCGTCTGCGTCACCCTGGCCAGAACCGCTTCGCTTCAGTCTGATAGCGCCTCCAGGCCCATGCAGGCACCATGGCAGGATGGGAGCAACCGCCCTAGCCTTCCTGGTCGTTCGGATTGACGATCAACGCGGGCACCGTGGACTGCGCTGCGATCTTCGATACCACCGAGCCAATGATCGAGGACCGGAGCGCACCGATCCCCTTGGCGCCCACAATGATCAGGTCCACGGCGTTCTCGGTGGCGAACCGAAGGATCTCCTCCGATGCATTGCCGCGCAGCCAGTGCTCGTGCAATTCGCTCACTCGTCCTTCCAGCAGACCTCTGGCCGATTCGAACACCACACGTGCTTCTTCACGATTCTCGGTTTCAAAATCGACGGCGCTGAAGCCGGTGCGTCCGAGTATCGGCGACACGTGCACCACATGCACGATCAGGGGCTGGGCCAGGCATGTCGTCGATGCAAGCCATGTTGCCGCATGTCGGCTATAGGTGGACCCATCCATCGCCAGTACGATCGCTGTCATTCAAAGCTCCTTATCGTTCTCGAGTGTCGCAGCGCAAGTGTAATGCCAAGCGGTGAACTTGCCGCGTTGTAAGCGACTTGAAATGCAGGCCTTACACATTCTTACAGCACGCAGGGCTTAACTTGTCTAACTTTGAAACGCTCCTGCGCTGCATCGCATCAATCAAGTGATGTTGTGTCCTGAGTTTCTCTGGCGCTTGCGCCTCACTGTATCTACACGTGCCCACAATCATATCGGCAATCGGGCGCGTGAATTCATCGGGTCGGCGGTATCGATCCAGAAGCCTGTTCCGGCGGCGTTGTGACGGCCCGGGGCAACGGCGCATAACAAACAATCTGGGGGACGAAGCACTGCGCACTGCGCGGGTGGGGATTCGCTCGCGTGGCGGCAGCTTGTTGCCTATTGCTGACCGCGATGGCTTTGGCTATCTCGGGTGGCCCACCTTTTATCCGGAGGCGGCATGGATAAGAAAGTTGACCAGAAGGACTCGGTACCCGCACGGGTCAAACCGTCTCAACACCCACCGCACCACGACTCGTTAATGCAACGGCGCGCGGGCGTGCCAGGCCTGCCCTTGTGGCGGGTGGTGCCTCGGTTGGCCAGCTATGGGATGGTGGTGTTCATCATCTGGGTGGTCCTGTCGGTGATGTTCCCGTACATCTTCACGCGGTCGTCCGAGCGCGCGATCGTGAATAGTCCTGTCACCCTCGTAACCACGCCGGTGGAAGGCGTTGTCACCAAGCAGGTGGTGACGGTAGGCGGCAGCTTCAAAGCGGGCGATCCACTGATGGCGTTGCAGAACCCGAATATGGACCGCGCGCTGCTGGTGGAACTGACCGGGAAACAACTCGATAACCAGAAGCGCCTGGAGGCCGCGAAGGTGAAGCTCGAGGCGGACCAGACGCGCATGGCGTCGACGGGTGGCGATATCAAGCGTTACCAGGCCTCGGCGGATCGCGAGCACGCCTCGCGCGTGCGTGGCATCGAGGCCCGGCTGACTGTAGCGAAGCAGCAGATCGACGCGCAGGAGGACGTGGTCAATCGCAATCAGGCCATGCAATGGGCGGGCGCGGTCAGCCAGGCCTATACCGATGCGTCACGGAACCAGCTGACCGTGCTGGCCGGTTCGCGCGATGCCATCCAGGCGGAGCTCGACAGCGCGCGCAACAGCAGCGAAGCAGCGCGTAGCAAGGTATTCAGTTCGAGCGCGGACGGCGCGCTGGGCGCGCTGTCGCAGAAGCAGGATGAGCTGAAGGCCGAGATCACGCAGACGCAGGCCGAGATCACGCAACTGGAACAGTACGGCTCCGAGGTCGACAAGCTCGTGACGGCGGAGCAGGAACGCCTCGAACGGGTCTCCAACCTCGATATCAAGGCGTACGCGAGTGGCATCGTCGAGGATGTGCTGACGCCACCGGGCACGCGGGTTGCCGCCGGCGCCACGCTGATGCGCACCACCAACTGCAGCCAGCCCAACGTCGTGGCCGTGTTCCCGCGCAGCCTCAGCAAGGATCTGCTGCCGGGCGCGAAGCTGACCGTGCTGGTCGATGGTGTTCCCACGCCGCAGCCGGGCACTGTCGCAGAGATCATGCCGCGTGCCCCGGAAGGCGATCAGGCGCGCTACTTCGTTCCCTTCCCGCCAATCGAGAAGAACGAGATTTACCTGATCGCGAAGCTCAACAAACCGCTCCCCGACCTGCGCAATCGCGGCAGTGGCAGTACCGATCGGTGCGCGCTTGGCCATTGGGCCAAGGTCAGCCTCGATCGTCCGTGGTTCACCCGCCTGATCTGACCAGAGCCTATCCGGATTGATCGAGCAGGCGCGAAGCCATTCACTCAACGCCCGCAGGAAGGAGACAACCGTGCAGCGTCATACGTCAAAGGGGGGGACAGCCGGGGGCATCCGGCTGGCTACTTGCCTCGTCGCATCATGCATTCTGGCCACGTCGCCCACCTTTGCGGCATCGTCAGCCGACGGCCGCACGCAACTGCGCGATAGCGGTTGCCAGACGCTGGCGCGGCGCGTGGCGGCCATTCCGGGCTCGGGCCCGATATGGCTGGCCAGCTACGAGCCCGCGCCCGGTGGCGAGCCGTTGCCGGCGCCGCTGCGTCAATCGGCTTTCGTCTACGACAACGCGCTAGCCGGCATCGCACTGATCGCCTGCGGCCAGCGCGATGCGGCGCGGCGTATTGCCGATGGCGTGCTGGCGGGGATGAGCCGCGACCGCCACTACCATGACGGCCGTCTGCGCAATGCCTATCGGGCGGGTGCGATACCTAACGGACCTGTGCCACTGCCGGGCTGGTGGGACGACGCCAGCAAGCGCTGGTTCGAGGACCGCTACCAGGTGGGCACCGCCACCGGCAATGTTGTCTGGGCCGCCCTGCTTCTGCTGGCCACGTATGAGGCCACGCGCGCGCCTGCCTATCTAGACGGTGCCAAGGCGCTGATGGGATGGGTCGACAAGGAAACCTTCAACGCGGACAGTCCCGCCGCGTATATCGGCGGGTACTTCGGACACGAGCCGAATCCCGAGCGCCAGGGGTGGAAATCCACCGAGCACAACGTCGATGCCTATGCCGCGTTCCGCTGGCTGGCCAGATACAGCAATGATCCGCGCTGGAACACGGACGCGGAGCGGGCGCGGCACTTCGTCGAGAGCATGTGGCAGTCGCGCGAGGGGCGTTTCGCGATCGGCACCCGCGATGACGGGCGGACGCTGAACGGCGGGCCCTCGGCGCTCGATGCATCGCTGTGGCCGTTGATTGCCATCCCGGACGCCGCCGGCACCTGGCAGCGCTCGCTGGACTGGGCGCGCACCCGGCACGCCGTCAATGGCGGATTCGGCTTCAAGGCCGATCCCGATGGCGTCTGGACGGAGGGCACCGGCCAGGCCGCGCTGGTGCTGCTGGCCACCAACCATGCCGATGTCGCGGGTCCGCTCTGGCCGCTGTTGTTGTCACAGCGCGCGCCGGACGGAATGCTCTTCGCCACACCCGAGAAACGGATTCAAACGGGGCTATCGATCGGCCCTGATTCGAAGACCGAGGACTTTTACTACTTCCACCTGCCCCACCTTGGCGCCACGGCCTGGGCCGTACTGGCCGCCACGGGCTGGAATCCGTTCCAGCCGGGAGGATGCCGGGCGAACTGCGCAGCCACGACGGCGTCCGTCAGTGGTCCGAGCAATGGTCCCGCCAACGGACCCAACGAGTGACGATAGGAGTAACGATGTTTGCCGAGTATCTCGATGGCCGTATGCTCATGCAGATCAATGCGGGCGCATTCCTGATCGCGCTGCTCTGCCTGCGCGGCGACCGGCAGCGCACCCTGGACCGCTGGCTTTTCGGCGCCGCGGCCGGCGTGCTGCTGCTGGTCTATTACGTATGGCGATTCACCGACACCTTGCCGGAATGGCGCATGGACTTCCCGAGCCTTTGGGCGCATGCGTTCTTCGGCTTCGAGAGCCTGACCATCGCGTACACGCTGATCTCGATCGGCATCATGACCCGCACGTCCGATCACAGCGCCGAGGCTGACGCCGGCGAGACCGCATTGCGACGCGGGCGGGAAGCACCGCCGGTGGACATTTTCATCGCCACGTACAACGAAGGCCTCGACGTGCTCGAGAAGACCATCGTTGCCGCGCTGGATATCGACTATCCGAACTTCCGGGTCTGGGTGCTCGACGACACCCGTCGCGACTGGCTGCGCGAGTTCTGCGATCAGGTCGGGGCACGCTACGTGACCCGGCCCGATAACGCCCACGCCAAGGCCGGCAACCTGAACAACGGCCTGCGGCACAGCGCGGAACTCGATGGCGGCGCGCCATTCATCATGGTGCTCGACGCCGATTTCGCACCCAACCGGAACATCCTGCTACGTATCGTCGGGCTGTTCGACGATCCACAGGTCGGCGTGGTGCAGACGCCCCAGTTCTACTACAACGCCGACCCGATCCAATACAACCTTCGCTCCACGGAGTGCTGGGTGGACGAGCAACGCGCATTCTTCGATGTCATGCAGCCGTCGAAGGACGCCTGGGGTACCGCGTTCTGCATCGGCACATCGTTCGTCGTGCGCCGCGAGGCGCTGGACCGGATCGGTGGTTTCCCGATCGGCACCGTGACGGAAGATATTCACCTGACCTACAAGCTGATGCCGCATGGCTATATCACGCGCTGGCTCAATGAGCGCCTGAGCGTGGGCCTGTCGGCAGAGGGCCTGCCTGAGTACATCAGCCAGCGCAGCCGCTGGGGACTGGGCACGATCCAGGTGGCGCTCACCGCCGACGGGCCGCTGCGCGGACCCGGCTACACGTTGCGCGAACGCCTGCACTATGTGCACGGGCTGCTGCACTGGTTGAGCCGCCCGTTCACGCTGATGCTGCTGGCCGGGCCGCTGCTGTACTGGTACTTCAATGTGCCGACGCTGTACGGCGAGCCGCTGCAGTTCCTCGCGTTCGGCGTGCCGGCGTTGCTGCTCTACTGGGCCTATAGCATCTGGATCACAGGCGCGCGTGCGATGCCGATCTTCACCGAGGTCACGCAGATCGTGGCGGCCATGGCGGTTTCCGCAACGCTGGTCAGTGCCATCTTCAAACCGTTCGGCAGGCCGTTCAAGGTCACGAACAAGGGGCTGGACCGTTCAAAGCTGGTCGTCCACGGCAAGTTCGCCGCGTTCTATGGCGCACTGTTTGTTCTGGCCGCCATGGGCCTTGGGCGTGCCGTGGCCGCCGACGGCACGGCCAGCGGTGTGGTCTTCAACATCGGATGGACCGTGATCTCGATGGTCCTGTACCTGGCCTCGTTGCTGGTCTGTTTCGAGCTGCCCCGGCCGCGCAAGGAAGAACGCTTTCCACACCGCGAGCGTGCCCGCCTTTGCATCTACGGCAGCGACGGCTTGCCACGTGAATTCGATGGCGTCACGCAGGACATGTCGTGCAACGGGATCGGCCTGATCAGCGATGCTGCCGGTCGGGTGGAAGCTGGCGCCACGGGCGCGGTCTGGCTCTCCGAACTGGGCTGGGTGACCTGCCGCGTGGCGCGCACGCAAGGCCATCTGCTAGGCATCGAACTGTTTCCGGACATGGCGGGACGCCATCGGCTAATCCGGATGCTGTTCGGCGAACCGGCTCACAACATCGCGCACCGCGGCCGCCCGCGTGTGGCTATCGTGCAATTGCTGCGTCGCGCATTTACCGGATGAACCATGAAAAGAAAGCCAACCTCCCTGATTCGCCCGCCGCGCTGGACCCCTGCCCTCCTCGTGCCGCTGGCGCTTGCCGCCTGCTCGCTGGAACCCACCTACCAACGTCCGGAGTCACCGGTACCGCAGGCTTACCCGACCGGCCCTGCCTATGAAAGCGCCAACAAGGGGCCCGCGGGCCAGGCGCGGCCGGACCAGGCAACGCCCGCCGCGAGCCTTGGCTGGGAGGACTTCTTTACCGACCCACGCCTGCGCACGCTGATCGGGCTGGCGCTGGCGAACAACCGTGACCTGCGTATCGCGACGCTGTCCATCGATCAGGCGCGAGCGCGGTACCGGATCCAGCGTGCCGCGCAGTTTCCGGCGATCAACGCCAATGCAGGCTTTGCCAGTACGCGGCTGAACAGCGATCTGCGCGCGCCCGGACAGGACGCCGTGATCAACTCCTGGACTGCGGGCGTAGGCTTCAATGCATTTGAGCTCGATGTGTTCGGGCGGGTGCGCAGCCTCAAGCATCAGGCGCTGGAGCAATATCTGGCAATCGAGGAAGTGCGGCGCAGCGCGCAGATCAGTCTCGTGGCGGAAGTGGCCAGCGCCTACCTGACATGGCAGGCCGACCAGGAACTGCTCAGGCTGTCGAAGGAAACGCTCAAGGTCCAGCAGGACGCCGCGCTGATGATCAGCCGCAGCAAGAGCGCCGGCGGCATGGCGGAGATCGACATGCATCGCGGGCAGACCCAGGTGCAGACCGCGCAGGTGGATGTGGAGCAGTTCACGCGACAGGTGGCGCAGGACGAGAATGCGCTGGCGTTGTTGATCGGCGGCCAGCTACCGGCGGACCTGCCGCCCCCGCAGCCGTTTGCGAATAACTCGTATGTGGCAGAGTTGCCCGCCGGGGTGCCATCGACACTGATGGAGCAACGGCCAGACATCATGGCGGCCGAGCATCAGCTCAAGGGGGCCAATGCCAACATCGGCGCGGCGCGGGCGGCCTTCTTCCCGCAGATATCGCTGACGGCCACCGTCGGCGTGGCCAGCACGGCGCTCGCCTCGCTGTTCACGGGCGGCATGGCCTGGGCGTTCGCGCCGCAGATCACACTGCCGATTTTTAACGCCGGGGCCAACCAGGCACGACTCGATATCGCCACGGTGCAGAAGGACATTAACGTGGCGGCTTACGAGAAAACGATCCAGGGTGCATTCCGGGAAGTTGCCGATGGCCTGGCTGCACGCGGCACCTACGACCGGCAGACCGTGGCGCAGGAGGCGCTGACGAAGGAAGTTTCCGAAACCAAGCGGCTGGCGGAAATCCGTTTCAAGAACGGGGTGGATGACTACTTCCCCGTGTTCGATGCGCAGCGGCAACTCTACGATGCGCAGAAGAAGATGGTGACGATCGAACTGGCCAGACTCACCAGCCGCGCAAGCCTATACAAGGCGCTGGGCGGCGGGTGGTCGCAGCAGACGGTGGCCAGCCTAGATCATCCGGCGAAGTAGCCGGTCCTTCAGGACGAACTGGTGCCACAAGGCGGCTGCGGCGTGCAGGCCGACGAAGATGTACACGAACGTGGCGCCAGTTTCGTGAATCTCCTTCGCCAGCTTTGAGTACGGCTCATTGATCGCGAGCGGCAGCGCCAGCTGGAAGCCATAGACCGGGATGGTCCTGCCCTTCCACGCCACCGCCAACATGCCGAGCACCGGCATGGCCAGCATCAGCACATACAGCACGAAATGCATGGCGCTTGCCGCGCGGTCCATCCACCGTGGGTCCCCGGCCGGCGGCGGAGGGAGCGGTTGGCTCACTCGCACCAGCAGACGCAACAGCATCAACCCCAATATCGTGATGCCCGCGGATTCATGAATTGCCATCATCGCGGCCCGCTCGGTGCTGCCCTTCGGGAACACGTCGCGAAACTCCACCGCCGCAACCGCCACCACGGCGCCCAGGAATACCAGCCAGTGCAACGCGCGCATGGCTAAGGAGTATTTGGGCTGGAAGGTCAGGGAGAGGGTATGTGGGGATGTCAAATGCATTTTTGTCCTCTTTTGTTCCAACAGAACAATTCTGCGCGTCATGTCTGTCCGGAATCAATCCTCAATACCGCTCCCAGCTTGTGACAGGTCAACGGCAAAGCGTTGACTTCAGCAATGAAGCAAGCGTCACAGCACATCTTCCGGGCACCCTCTCGTTTTCCCCGACTGTCCCAAGATGCAAAAACGTTGTCCCGAATGATCAAACCGTGGGCTGCGAATCCTAGATACTTCGCCGGTCACGACCCGACGCTGTCATCACGATGTCACGGGTCATTTAGGAGGCAGACATGCACGGATACCGTTCCACCCTTGCGCCAATGGCAGGCGCGCCTGCCAAGGCCAGGCTGTCGCGATATTACCCGTGGCTGGTCTTCGCGCTGAGCTTTGGGTTGCTCCTCTCGGACTATATGTCCCGGCAGGTTTTGAATGCGCTGTTCCCAATGCTCAAGCTCGAGTGGGGACTCAGCGACACTGAATTGGGCGCCTTGGGCGGCGTCGTTGCGTTGATGGTGGGGGTACTGACCTTCCCGCTGTCGATCCTTGCTGACCGTTGGGGCCGCGTGCGCAGCCTGACGCTGATGGCAGCGCTTTGGAGCCTGGCCACGCTCGGTTGCGCGCTGGCCAATTCCTTCGGCGAGATGTTCCTCGCACGGCTTTGCGTTGGTATTGGCGAGGCCGCCTATGGCAGCGTCGGCATTGCCGTGGTGGTCTCGGTATTCCCCCGGCACCTGCGTGCCAGCCTCAGCGCAGCCTTCATCGCCGGTGGCGCATTCGGCTCGGTACTGGGCATGGGGCTGGGCGGTGTGATTTCCGCTCACT
>NZ_JBBHZL010000027.1:0-19384 GCF_049843575.1 Cupriavidus sp. Met-2 | reverse complement strand
CTCTAGCTCCTGTCGGATCGTCTTGTCTGCGGCTTGGCGTACGCCAGATGTACCGTCACCTTCGCCGCCCGCTATGGCGATAAGGATATTGTTGCTGGCCCAAGCACTCTCTTTGAACGCCTTGCGCAGCGAATCAAAGTTAACCTTGAACTGCGTGGCGCCTTCGACCAAAGCGGGTCGATCGTCCTTGATGGATCGGTCAGAAGCCTTGCCCAGTCGAATCAGGTCTGCCTTAGTGCAGTCGAAGCGATCATCGAAAGCGTTGAACTGAAGCCGGGAAAGGAAACGCTTGATCTCCTCAACGTGAGACGGGTCCGTTGGGTTGATAAGCAGATGCAGGTTTACGAAGCCCTTCTTGGCGGCAATATCGAGGCGTAGTTCGATATTTGGAAGTAGGAGCTTGACGTTGGGCAGTCGGCCGGCAGCCTTGCGGCGAACTACTTCCTCATAGGTGTCTGTCGTGTAGTAGTCCGTTACTGCGAGGGCCTCTATCACTGGCGAACCGCTTTCTAGAGCAGTCAGATACATGTCCCATGGGTCTGCCCCTCCAAACTGATTGTTCAGTACGGTGCCAGGGCCGTGAATATGTGGCTCCCAGCGATGCCACTCCGATCCTCGGTTCAACATCTTGTCCTCCCTGATCTCCTTAGAGCTTCAAAATCCGGCACCCGAAAATCTCCTGCAAACCAATGTGAATTTTAACCAAATAGATTTGTGCTGCGCTGGGCAAGAGGGCAATCGGTGCTAAAAATACGCGATCCCCCTTTGGAGGGGTATTCTGCATCAACGTCGCGGATAAGCTGGTTACCTTGCTACGGGACAATAATAGAAGAGGGGTCGGAATTGGAATTTGAGCTGGATACAATAATTGATCATGCGCGCAATGCACCACGGCCGCCGCTACGCAGAATGGGCCGAGAGAACGTTTTCCAGGCAGTCGACCGTGCGTTCCTGAAGCATTCGGTCGTATTTGTGGAGGGCGAACTTTGGTCGGGAAAGTCGGAGTTCGCCGCCGAATTCATGCGAAGAAATGACGGTCATGCCGTTGCGGCCTTCCTGTCGGCGAACACGCCGATCTTCTACTCCGTCGCGTTTGTTCGGCAAACGCTGGCAGAACAGATGTACATGATTGTTAACGAAGGAGCGATCTGCCCGGACGGCATCATTGATGAAACGGCGTTCTCCGCGCTCCTGCTTCGGCTTCAACGTGTGGCGCGCAAAAGGCCCGTTACCTTCGTCATTGACGGTCTGTCTGACAAAGAGGGCGCGGAAAGGCAGATGGCCCGCGAGATTCTTAAGATCCTGCCGCTAGGGCATACGGAATTTAGGTTTCTTGTGACCGGCTCTGCGGCATTATTTCAGGAACTAAGAACCTGGCGACGTGCGGATATTGAGAAGGTGCCATTGTTTGACGCAAGCCTGGAAGATGCACGGCAGTATCTCGCGGATCTACCTCTGCAGCAGGGAGATCCAGAAGCCCTCTATCAGCTTTGTGGCGGCCTCGTAGGCGTCTTGGATAAAGTCAGAGGACTGCTTCTCGATGGTGTATCGGCACAGAGCCTTCTGACGGAGCGTCGAGCGTCGGTCGATCAGATTCTCGAAATCGAGTGGGAGCATCTGCCTGACGACTCGAATCTTCACCGTGTCCTGGCATTCCTGTCGTGGTCGCAGGCACAGCTCGACACCGCGGCGATTGCTGACCTAGCCGTGATTTCCGTCGACGAGGCTAACGCCCTGCTGGAGAAATGTCGCCTCGTCAGACGCGATTCAAGCTCACAAGTATGGTCCATTCGCGCCGACGCTCAACGACGCTTTATCATGGAGAAATTGGACAGCCTTCGGGTGGATGTCGAGGACCGGCTGATTGCTCGCTTGCTCCGCCAGACGGATAGCGAAGAGAGCACTGTCAGTTTGCCATCCCAACTCATTACGGCAGGCCGCCATGCCGAAGCGCTCCAGCGCCTAACATCGAACCACTTCGCGAGGCTGCTAACTGTAGAAAGCTCGTTACGTCCTCTCAGGCGCCACGCAGAATTCGGCCTCATGTCTGCGCGCAAGGAGGGGGATCTCGACGCGGAGCTCCGGTTTGCCTTGATTCAGGCGTCCGTATCTGGGGCGTCAATCGGGGCTGGAAGCTCGCTGGAGGTCGAAGCATTGATGGCGCTCGGGCAAGATGACGAGGCGGCGGCGCTTGCTCTCGGTACCGAGGTGGCAGAGGAGCGCGTTCAGCGGCTTGTCGTCGTGGCAGCTTGCTTTCGCCGACGTGCAAAGTCTATCCCTAGTCAAGTCGACCAAGGGCTTCGGGATCTACTCGCGGATCTTTCGGACGACTTGCCGGACAGTGCTTTGGAGAGGATTGCGTCAGAACTGCTGGCAGTCGACATCGACCTAGCGTTGGACGTAGTGGCGCGTCTGCATCGGCGCGAGGTCGAGGGCAGGTTAGCGGCGAATCGGACGGATGGTCGACCACAGGGTGGCGAAGGTGAGGCTGCGGATCAGGCAGGTCCGGATGTACCTCGTGCCAGATTGGATACCACCGCAGAACTGCGGCCGTTCATCGAGGCTGCTGCAACACTGGTCAACAGTCTTTCGGCCGATGATGTGCTGGCGAGAATTGAGCCGTTGGCTCAACATCACAAGCTCTTCATGCTGGTACGTTGGCTGGAACGACACAAGGAAGCGCCTGACGCTGTGAAGGTCGCGCTCGTCGCGATTCGGGTTGCCCTGGCCGATACGTTCCGTGCGCCGCGTGTAAAGGACTTCCGTGAAATAGCGGTGGTGGCCCCTCACATTGCGTTGCGTCAGGACGCGATGGAGGTCATTGAACGCCTCGACGCCCAACGTCCGACGTTGCGATCCAATGGCACGACCGACGAGACTGTCCGGCTTGAAATGCTGTTGCTGAGAGCAAAGCAGCGGCATGGGGACGACTCTGTGGAGGCCGATTTGATCGGCCTCCATCACACTATCGGGTATGTCAACGACATCGGCATTCGCACGACGTGCTATGCATGGATGCTGTATCACCTTGAGCATATGGCAAACAAGGAGGTGATCGAAGCGAATACTGCGGTCGTCAGCGAGACGACGCGCTGCTTGCTAGAGTCCATCGACGTGCTTCTGGAACAAACGGCCGAGCACTATCAATGCGCGAAGGAGGCGATTCGTGCAATTTGCAGAGCCGACCGCCGGCTAGCGCTTGAGGTCGCTCGCAAGCTGAACACCGTCTCGAGGCGCGAAGATGCCTTCGTGGCCATCGCTCATCACATCGTTGACAACGATGATTACAACGAAGGCGTCGGTGAGATCTACGAGTGCATTGAAAAGGTCCAGGACGCGCGGCGCAGGGAGAATCTGATCGTCAGCGTCCTAGACAAGATCTGCAAGCGTCTGAAGGGTCGCGGTGTAGCGCCGGTGGCGCCGCGCTTGCTCGTCTTGTGGAAGTCCTCCAAGCTCTCCTACCGGCGCTTGCAGTCGTGCATTCTAAGTTACGAGATTTTGATCCTGACGCAAAGCGTAGACTACGCGTCCACGCTGAGCTTGCTGACGGAGGCCGAACAGCGATGGGGGGACATCCATGTCCCTTGGCTCAAAACAGATGTCGCCTTCTGGGTCATCACGAAACTTGCGCCCTATGATCAAGCGAAGGCACGGGAGTGGCTGCTGCGGGTTCGCGCGGATCTGAAGGGCGAGACGCGAGTCCAGTCCGCAGCGGCGAGCAACCATCTGTTTACGGTTGCCGCGCTGGTGGCGCGCACGGGTGTCGCTATGATCGACGCGACGCCGAACGATAGCACGGACATCATCTACCGCCTCGAGAAGTACATCGATGCGATACCGTTGCTGGATTCCCGCGCGAATCTGTGGAATTACGTTGCGGTGTCGCTGCACTTCCAAAATCGTCGCGATCTCAGCTCGAAGATCATCAGGGAGAGGATTGAGCCGATCATTTCGCAAGATTTCGACTACAACAATGCGGTGCGGGAAGAGATCATCGCGACATGCGCGCCGTCTCTTTATCTGCATCACGCGGCTGCAGCGAACGCCCAAATATCTCGCATTGCGTCTTCCGCTAAGAGGGATACGGTAAGAGGCACGATATGTGAAGTCATCTTCCGCAAGCAGTGTGCTTCGCAACCATTTCAGGATCGACAGCGCAGCGAACACCTTCTGACCTATGCGGAAGCGACGGACATCATCGCGTTGCTTAGAGAGATCGAGGGGGACGCGGCAATCTATGCGATTGTGACCTCGTTGTGCGACAGCCTGATGGCTAAGAAGAACAAGCCAGCCATCCGGCGAAACCAGGTGGCTGACGTCTTGGCCGATATCAGCACACTTGTCGCGGAAAAGTTGCCCAATCCCGATAACATTCGTCACGATGGCTATTTGATTGCCTGCCAGGCGCAGATCCTTCGGTGTCGACTGGCTGAAGGGATAGCGTCGGATCGAAGCGTTTGGCAGGACTACCTGACTCGGGCGGAAGCGATCACCAACGTCGCTGACCGGGTTGTCGTCGTGAGCATCGTGGCATCGTGTGCCGGTGCGACGGGTGTCTTTACCGACAACAGGTGGTTTGAACGCGTCAGCAGGGACATCCTTTCGATACCGTCCGACAAGGATCGCATCGATCGGTTTCGTTGGGTTGCCGAAATCCTTGAGCCCTCAAACAAGGCGTTGTCCCGCCGGTTGCTTATGGATGCTATGAACCTCGCGAACCATCTTGGTGAGATGGAGGGGATTGCCGTCTACCGGCAGAAGATGCTGGATCTGGCCCACAATATTGAGCCAGAGTTCTGCACTCAGATTATCGAGATGTTGGATGGCGATGAAGCGAAGTTGGCGGCGGAGGACCTAAAGCATCACTCAAAGTTACTAGACTACCGGCGAGAGGCCGCCAACGACATTGCGAAATTCTCAGCCGAGGACGTTCCCATCGACGATCTGGCAGAGATTGCGTGGCGCAACTTGGCTGCTTTGAATGCAGGACGGCAGCGCGCTCAAACGGCGAAGGACTTTCTAGCGCTTGTCGAACAGGTGCGTCGCGCACCGCTTCCGCAAGCATTCCCCGTCTGGCTCTGGATCATGGAGAACGCGATTAGAAAGGCGACGCAACAGTCGGCGAAGCGTGTCCTCCCGTCTCTGTTCGACATGCTGTGCAATGTCGCGGACGTTACGCTTGTGTTGGTAGGACGCGCGCATACTGGTGAACGCTTGTCGGCGTTGGGTCCCTGCGAAAGCATTGGGCCCGGGGATCGGGAGATGGTTTATTCGAAGTTGCGCGACTGGGTATCGTCCAGGGAAATGGACGAGATCCGGATCTCGGACCCGTTCTTCGATCCAGATGACCTAGACATTATCAAAGCTATCGCTGATGTTAGGCCGGATCTTCAGATCAAGGTGCTGACCAGCAAGAAGCAGATGTTGCAGAAGGTCCGAGATGGGGACATGGAAGAGGCATTCCGCGACGCCTGGGATGAGCTTTGCGAGCAACCACCTCCGCCCACCGAAATCGTCATTGTTGGTTTTGGGCGAGGCGGCGACCATCCCATTCACGATCGGTGGATTGTCGCGGAATCTACCGGGCTGCGCCTCGGCACGTCGGCAAACTCGCTAGGTTTTCTCCGAGTCTCGGAGATGTCGGAGCTCAGTTCGACGCAGGCACGCGAGCGTGGCGCGCTGATCGATCAAGTGTTGAGCAAGAGCACGCGTGATTGGCAAGGCCAACGGCTAAATAAGTCACGATTTGAGCTCTGAAGGAAGTTAGCGTCGGACGGGCGCGATCAGGCTGTCCGTCCGTCCCGCGCTCGCCTCGCCGGCATCTTCGGCGCCGATAGCCTCTGGGCGTTCATAGCGGAGGCCTTCGTCAGGGCTGTCGTCGTGGTCATCGAGGTCCTCTTCTATGCACTGGTCTCCTCTGGTGGGGTTTGGTCCGCCGGGGACATCGCGGGCCTTTGTGCGTGGCGGCTCCGTTCCGGAGAGCGTGTCGTGACTGTCAGTGGGACGCCTCGTCGTGCTCCGTAAGCCCGCGGCCAGTACCGTCTGGACGTTGACGCGTCGATAAGCACAATAGGTCCCCACCAACGATAGGTGGGGACCTATGTTAGAAGCCGCTAAGAACCGGGACGGTTACCGTAAAGAGTCAAGGAGACGCTTCCCATCCGAGTACAAGAGCCAAGTGGTGCAAGCACTGCTCTCGTCAACGATGTCGCTGGCACGCTTTGCGCGCGAACACGATCTGAATCACAACCAATTGGCCAGATGGCGTCGCGAGTTTGAGCAAGGCAAGTACGGTGCGGTGGCGCAGGAGGTTAAAGACTTCGTATCCGTATGTGTCGATCCGATGCTCGCCGGCCCCTTGCCGATCATCAGCTCCACCAGAGCTACTGCAACTGTCGAGCTCCATCTACCCAAGGGCAGGATGGTGTTGCATGACGTCAGCCCGGCCTTGCTGCGCGAGCTTGTCGAGGCGATGCGATGATCGGCCTGCCGGCCGGGACGCGGGTGTGGCTAGCCGCCGGCGTCACGGATATGCGTTGCGGTTTCAACGGCCTAGTGGCTCGCGCCAAGACAACGCTATCTGAGGACCCCTATAGCGGGCATGTCTTCGTCTTTCGCGGCCGACGCGGAGACCTGATCAAGGTGCTCTGGTGGAGCGGTGACGGGCTATGCCTGCTCGCCAAGCGCCTCGAACGCGGCCGGTTCGTGTGGCCGCAGGCAACGAGTGGCAAGGTCCACCTGACACCGGCACAATTGTCGATGTTGCTCGAAGGCATCGATTGGCGCAAACCGGAGCGCACCTGGCGGCCGACTCTCGCCTTGTAAACCGATGCGCCGGCTCCTACACTAGCCGGCATGTCAGCCGATCTCGCGTCCTTGCCCGATGATCCCATCGCCTTGAAGGCGATGATCGTCGCTCGGGATGCTGAACTTCTTGCCCGAGAACAGGCCCTTGCCGTTGAGCGCCAGCGTGTGACGGAGCTCGTCGACCAGCTCAGCGAGCGTACCATTGAGATCGAGCACCTGAAGCTGCTCATCGCCAAGCTCAAGAAGCAACAGTATGGACGCAGTTCCGAGAAGCTGGATCGACAGATCGAGCAACTCGAACTTAAGCTCGAGGAACTGCAAATCGATGAGGGCGTTTCCGCTCTGCAGGTACCGCGCTCGCGTAGCGCGAGAGCAAGCGGTGGGCGCAAGCCACTGCCAGAGAATCTTGAGCGCGAAGACGTTGTCCATACACCCGACGAATCCATTTGCTGCGAATGTGGCTGCGCCTTCAAGATGTTGGGCGAGGACATCTCGGAACAACTCGAGCTCATGCCCGCACGGCTGCACGTCATCCGGCATCGGCGCGTGAAGCTGGCTTGCACGGGTTGCGATCGCATCATCCAGGCGCCCGCACCCAGCCGGCCGATTGATCGTGGCATTCCTGGGCCGGGATTATTGGCTAACGTACTCGTCTCGAAGTTCTGCGATCACCAACCGCTTTACCGCCAATGCGCTCGCTGGGAGCGTGAAGGTATTGATCTGCCCGAATCGACGTTAGGTGACTGGGTGGGAGGCTGCTCGGCCTTGCTCGCCCCTTTGGTCCAGGAAGTGCGAGACTACGTGATGAGCGGGATCAGAGTCCATGGTGACGACACGCCGATTCCAGTGCTGGCGCCTGGCAACGGCAAGACGAAGACGGCGCGGCTGTGGACGTATGTACGAGACGATCGGCCGGCCGGGGACGATGCGCCGCCGGCGGTTTGGTTTGCCTACTCTCCTGACCGCAAGGGCGAACACCCGCAGCGCCACCTACAGTCCTTCACCGGTACGCTGCAGGCCGATGCCTACGCTGGCTTCAACGCCGTCTATGAGACGGGGCGCGTGCAGGAGTCGTCTTGCTGGGCCCACGCCCGACGTAAATTCCACGAACTGCATGCGGTGCGGCCTAATGCGGTCACCGAGCAGGCGCTCTTCCGCATCGGCGAACTCTATGACATCGAGCGCGAGATTCGTGGTCAAGCGGCAGACCGACGCCGAGAGATCCGGCAACGCGAAGCCGTACCGAGGCTGACGGCACTCAAAGCCTGGCTGGAAGAAACGGTTGGCAAGCTCTCGCGCAAGTCCGACACCACGGCTGCGATTCTGTATCTGCTCAAGCGCTGGCGGGCGTTCACACGTTATGCCGACGACGGGTGCCTGGAGATCGATAACAACGCGGCCGAACGTGCGTTGCGCGCGGTCGCCTTAGGTAGGAAGAATTACCTCTTTGCCGGCGCTGACAGTGGCGGCGAGCGCGCTGCAGCCATGTACACGCTCATCGGCACGGCGAAGCTTTGTGGCCTCAATCCAGAAGCTTACCTGCGCCATGTGCTCGCGCGAATCGCCGATCACCCCATCAATCGGATCGCCGAACTCTTGCCATGGGCTGTCGCTGCTGAACTGCAGCCGACACTCGGCACGGCATCCGCCTGAACCCTGACCCCTGACCCCTGACCCGCCAAATCGACGACCGCGTCTAGACGGTATGCGTCGGACCGTTACCGTGCTCCGCGGGAATCCCATGGAACTGCGGCGGCGGCTCGATCAGGCCGTGTCCGGTAAGTCGGGGAATCACTAGCGCCGCCGTCTCAAGCGGGACACCGATTTCCATCAGCAATCGCAGGACCAGTAACACCTCGATAAACTTGGCCTGTTGCTCGACGTCGTCGCTGGTCGGCTGCGTTTCGTTTGCGTGCGTGAGGTCATTGCGCAGCTTGCAGATGGCTTCAAGATGGCTGGCATCGTAGATCCAGCGCCGGCGCAGACCGTAGGGTATCGTCATTAGGAACCGACCGATAAAACTGGCGGCGTTGAGCTTGGCGAGGTTCCAGCGCGGGATTTGGCGCAAGAAGCGCTGCACGCTCTTCTTGTCATCGAAATGCCGAGTCAGGAACGGCTGTGCGCGCTCGATGAGTTCAGCCAGCGTCGCTTCCGGAAGGAAGGCTTCCTGCTCGTGGCAGAGTTTCTCCAGCAGGCGGAAAAAGCCCAGGAACCGTTCCTCCGGATTTTCCAGTGTGCGGTACTTCAGGTATCTCTGAAAGTGCGCTTTCGCGCCCGGGCCGAGTGCAAAATAATGGGAGAACAGGGTGGTGGGCAGCGGTGGCAGTCCCAGTGTGTCGTGGCGCAGGTTTAGCCCCAAGGGGAAAAACGGATAGGTCCCGTCCCGCTCGCCAGTCTGTGCGCGCGCGAAATACAGCGAGAGCCGCGCGCCATAGCGGTACGTGGGGTCGAGCTGGATGCGATCGATATCGATCGAATGCCCCAGCAGGAAGGCGACCAGCGTCTCGAGTTCACGAGTGGCGTGGATGACAGCCGCTGCTGGTCGTGGGGCCTCGAAGGAGAGGTGCAACGTCGGCGGGAACTGCAAGCTCATCGCAAACTCGTCGACCGCGTACCGCGTGGAAGGACGGTAACCGACGGCGAGTCGGCCAAGCGCGGCAATGTCCTCCGCAAACTCGACATGAGAGTGGTCCTGGTAGGGAAACAGGTTCCCGTTGTGGTACTGCTCGACAACACTGTCCTGCACATACGTGTAGCCCACCCACTGCGCAATGGATGCGGAGTGAATCTGCAGGCTGGAGAACGTCGGCGGAATCGCATCGAGTGACCGGCCGAAGATCGCGTAAGCGACCCGGTAGCGCACCTCAAAATAGGAGATGGGGCGGGGGTGGCGCTGTAAATGACTCACTAACGTCTGTTCGACGGTGAGTCCGTCAAGGAGGAACGTGCCGGTGTGGGCGTCGCAGCACATCTCCTTGACGCCTACCCAATCTGTGTCAATGCGGCGGTCCTCGGACAACTCGCCTCGCACGTCCAGGAAACAGCCCTGCGGACTGAGCGTGAGGTCCCCGGCAAAGCGCTGTCCGTCGTGCCCGACTGTTACCCGGAATTGGTAGCGTTCGCCGAGCCGCAGTTCTTCCAGCGATTCTCTGATGGTCATGGTGAGGGTTGTTCGCGTTATCGGGCAGACGGCGGGGCCGGACGGCCTGCGCTGCCCGATTGTATCGTTGTCTACACGCGACCCACATGGGGCGGCATTGGGGGGCGCGGAAACCCCGAGGTTGACGCCCGTGGGTGCCCGGTGGGAGCCTGCGTCGTCGGACGGTGGGCGTAATGATTTTTGTCCTGGGCACCCCCAAGATAATGCGTCATATTTTGGGGCGAAAAATCCTGACACGTTTGCCGCACCGCAAACCATGCCAGATCCCGCATGGTTCACGACGGGGTAAGCCCTAGTTGCGGCTGGGTGGCCCATAGCGGGCGACCGGAGCGGTCGGTCGCGCCTTGGCGGTAGACTTTACAACGGGAAGCCCGGGAAGGTGAGGCGCGCCATTTGCTTCCGCAGCACCGCCAGCGGTATTTCCCACTCCAAGTCCCCATTCCAGCGATCCGGGAGGGCGGATCCACGTAGCGCGCATTCGTGGGCAAAGGGAACCTCTGCACGGCGGCAGGCCAGCGCAAACGTATAGCGGAAGCTGTCCGTCCCCTTGCCCGGCTCCACGATACTCACCTCCCGGCGCAGGAAGCGGCTGAAGTAGGTGGAGAAGCCTGCGGTCCGGCGCCCGGCACGGTCGGGTAGCAGTAGCGGAAACAGGTCGCTGCCAGAGGGGAGGGTCGCGGCGTAGTCGAGCAGGCCCAGCCGGCACAGGATCGGATGGACCGGTTGCCGATAACCTTCGGACTTCTTGACGCTGCCGGGAGGGGGCGCAAATTGCCAATAGGGAATGGCGGACGCGTCGGCACTGACCAGCAGGTGGTCAGTGCGCAACGATGCCGCCGTGCGCAATCGGGCCCCGGAGCATAGCAGGATCAGCGGCAACCAGTAGGCGGCACTCCCCGCGCCATTGCGTTGCGACGGGGGCCGCTGCGTCGTGAACACAGGATGGCTGAAGATGCGGGTTAATTCACTCGGAGTGAACGGCACATGCGGCTGCGCGGCGACGGTGGACGCGCTGACCGTCATGCCCTGCGCGGGATTGCTGTCGAGCAGCCCTACGCGGAACCCGAATTGCAGCAGGGCATGGGCCAGGCCGAACATCTTGCGGGCGGTGGGCCGCGAGTGATGGGCGAGCAGGTCGTCATGAAAGGCGCGCAAGTGACCGCGCGTCAGCGCGCTCGGATCGCCGACGTGACTGAGCGCACCAAGGTCATGCGCGATTACGCGCATCTGTCGCGCCGTCTCGGCGGCCGGCTGGCGGTGTGTCTCCCACGAGGCGGCGAGGTCGATCAGGGTGAGGCAGTGCTGCGACATGGCTGCCTCATTTGTGGCAATCGGAGTGCCGCGGTCGGGCCGCGCGAAATAGGCCGTGGTCATAGCGGGAACCCCGGAAAGGTGACTCGCGCCATCGCCTGCTGCAGCGCGGCCAGCGGGATCTCCCTGTCCTCGTGCTCGTGGCTTTCGTACACAAAGATGCGGCCCATCAGCGCACCTATGACGTTCGTCGGAAGCGCCGCCTGGCGGCAGGCGTGGGCAAAGGTATGGCGAAAGCTGTGCGCCGTCTTGTTCGGCTCGACGAGGCCCACCTCCTGGCGCAGGAAGCGGTGGAAGTCGCGGCAGAAGCGCTCCGCCCGGCGCCCTGTATGGCCTGGAATCAGCAACGGAAACAGGTCGCTGCCGGGGGGAAGGCTTGCGACATAGTCGAGCAGGCCCAGGCGACACAGGATCGGATGGACCGGTCGGGGGGATTGGGCGGCAGCGGTCTTGGCGCCCCGATCGGCGAAGCGCCAATAGGGAATGGGCGGCGTGTCGGCGCGGTAGCAGAGGTCGTCGGTGCGCAGGGCCGCGGCCTCCTCGATTCGCGCACCCGTACACAACAAGATCAGCGGCAGCCAGTAGGCGGCGATCCCGCGCGCGTCGCGTGCCGACGGGAGGGCGTGCGCCGTGAAGCGCCGATGACTGAAGATGCGGGTCAGGTCGTCCGGCGTGAAGAAGGGGCGCAGCGCCGGGACGGGGGACGGGCAGAGCGTCAGGCCCCGGGCGGGATTGGTGGCTAGCAGGGCTTCGCTGACACCGCATTGCAGGAGGGCATGGGCGAGGCCGAGCATCCTGCGCGCGGTGGGCCGCGGATAGTGGCGCAGCAGATCGGCCTGAAAGGCGCCCAGGTGGACAGGGGTCAGCTCGCGCGGATCGCTGACGTCACTGAGCGCGCTCAGGTCCTGCGTGACATGACGCATTTGTCGCGCCGTCATGGCGTCGGGGTGGTATGTCGCCGCCCAGCGCGCGGCGAGGTCGGTCAGGCTGAGGGAGGACTGTGTCATGAGGGGTCTCCGGGAAGTTGTTGGGGGCCAGCCGGTGCCGCACCGAGGTCGCGCCACGCGCGCCGTGGCTGGCCGGCGAGCATGCGTTGGCGCCGCCGCGGATGCGACAGGCCCTGCGTGGCGCCCCGCGCAATCGCGACGGCGGTCACGCGGGCGATGGGATACAGGGTGGCGCGCAGGCACGGCCACCAGTCGCTCGGGCGCGGCGCTCCCGCCAGGTCGTGCCCGGTCGCCAGCCGCCGCACGCACGTGAAGGCGGCGGCGATGGTATCGGGAGAGATTGAGCGATAGGTCACCAGCCGGGCCAGTGCCTCGGCGGGGGGCAGCGCGGGTGAATGCCGGGTCCCCTGTTGGAGGGCCTCACGTTCGAGACCGAGCAGGAGGGTAGGCACCAAGGCCCGCAGTCCGCCGCGTGGCGCGGTGACGCGGCCGGGCAGCGGAAAGGCGGCTTCCCAGTCGCGGCCGGCGAGGACGCATTCCAGGCGCACCAGCAGCCCGCCAGACAGCCACGCGGGCAACGCCGGCGCCTCGCCGGGCAAGGCGCAGAAGTACGTGAGCGCCTGCGCGACACAGTCGGCGGGCGGCGCGAGCACCAGTCCCGACGGGAAGATCACCCGATCGGGATATTGGAACCGTGCCCGACACTCGGCGTCCGGATCCCCCACGATGGCGGCGGAGCCTGGCATCAGGCGACGCGAACGTACCGGATACGTCCAGGGCAGGGGGAAGGCGGTTTCCCACGCCTGCCCGTCCAGCACGTCGCGGAATCGCTGGCGCCACGAGGCCAACAGTTCACCGTCGAGTCCCGTGTCACGGCGCAGCAGCAGCCGGGTCCACTCCAGCATCTGACGGATGGCCAGCGGACTTCTCACCTGCGTCCACGGCTGCGCGGCCAACCAGCGCTGCAGCGCGTCACGCTGTGGCAGGCTGGTCTCCAGCGTCGGCTCGGCCGACAGGTAATGCGACCGGATCCAGGGTATCTTGCGCATCGCGTCTCCCCCGACCGCGTCGGCGGTGTCGACCCGCGCGGCGAGCATGGCCCCGCCATCCATGGACGGTGGCGTGGTGCTGACCGCGCGGCGTGCGCGGGGGCTAGCCAGGGCAGCCGGGGAGATCGTCCGATCCCCGCGGGACGCGCCGGCGCGGCAGCAAGGGCAGTATGGGTCGGCACGCGCGCAGGACAATCGAAATACGCTACGTCACTTGAACAAACTTGAACAAAGAAAGTGCTTGGTTTGCCGCGCGTCTGGTTCCTCAAAAAATTATACGTTTTCGTATATTTTAAGGAGTGCCGGCGCGCCAATCATTCGGTGCGTCGTCCCCGTTCGTTTGTCAGGAGACCCGCATGGGACGCTCAGACCCGATTCCCGCCTGCGCCAGGCGCCTGGGCCATGACCTGCGCGCCCTGCGGTTGGCCCGCAACGTCACGCAGGCCGCGCTGGCGGCCCATGCGGGCGTCTCGGTGCACAGCCTGAAGAACCTGGAGCGCGGGGTTGCCACCCTGCGCACCCTGGTGCTGGTCCTCGGGGCCCTGCAGCGCGACGACTGGCTGGCACTGGCCGGCGTGGCGTTGCCTGCGGGGCTGGCGGTCGGCACCCCGCGGATCGTTACGCCGCGTCAGCGCGCCGCCGGTGCGCACGCCGCACGCTAGCCCGGGAGGGCGGCCGAATCCGACGAGTGGCATGGCCCCCTGGCGCGGGTCCGGTCGGTGGCCGCCAGCAGGAGGCGTGGGCCGTGCTGGCCCGGCCGGCGGGCGGGCATGGCGTCGGGCGTCGTCAGGCACACGGCATGGGCAGCCTGCGGCCGACGTGGTCGCTGCGCGTCAGGCGTCGCCGCTAGCGGCCGGGGGGGCACCCCCTCCATTGACACCGTCGGCGCGCGTGGTCAGGCGATCGACGTCGGGCCCCAGCAGCGTGCGCAGCAGCGCCAGGCGCGCGTCCAGGATGGTCGGCTCGCGGGACTCGCTCAGCAAGGCGTCCAGGCCCGCGTGCAGGGCCGCGACAATGGCCGGCCGCAGCGGGGGGGCCACAGTGGGCAGCGGCGCGGGTGGGCCCGCGAGCGGGCGGTCCCCTTGTGCTGGCGAGCGCGCGGCCGCACGCGGGCGCGGGGCGGCGGGCAAGGCGCGTGGGGCACGGGGCGGCGTGGGCGGGTCGCGATAACGGGCCCAGAGCTCCTGCAGGGGCGCGCGGATGGCCTCGCAGGGGCTGGCAGGAGGTGGCGCGCGAGGGGGCATGGTGGCCTCCGGGGGGCGGCCGCCTGGCTAGCGTCTGAATCATAGAACACGGGCGGACTTGCGGCGCAGGCAGCCGGCACACCGGTGGGCGAGCGTGGCGGCGCACGCCGCGCTATGCTTAGGGTGTCGGCCGAGGGCTCGGTCGGCCGTACCACGCGTGCGCCGCTGACCGTACCAGTGCGGAGTTCGGGGTGTCGCTAAGGGCTTGATTTTGTGGAAGATTGGAGAGCCGGGGGAGACCCCATCATTCTCCGGAGACTCCCTCCGTCTCCGCCACTACATCTGTATTGGCGGCGAACCCCGGAAGATCGCGGTCTTCCGGGGTTTTGTTTTTTCTGGGGGGCGATTTTCCGACCGTAGGTTGTGGTCCTTCGCTGCGTCCCGCTCTGGTCCCTCAAAAGTCCCACGTGTTGCTGTGTTACCCGGCCCGCCCATCGGACCGGGAACCATACTCTATCGCCATCTCTGAGCGAGTCCCTTGCGGCGGGATCCTGAGCGCTAGAGAGAGGGGCGCCAGGCGCTTCGGAGGGGAGGGTCCAGATCAAAGGCTCACAGCCAGCGCCGTTGCAGAGTGCGGATACCCCACGACGATCAGGTCAGAGTGATTGCGCTCCAGGCTCTTTCGGCCCGTCATACTGCCAGTGCGATGCTTTCTAGCCGCCTTGCCGTCTCGCCGAATCATGCTAAGAGCGTCGATGCGCATGGATCTTCTAGCTTGTCGCCAAGCTGACTGCCTGGCGTGGCGCATGAACTCTGCTAAGCCATGCTGCGAGTGTGCTCGCCGTCATCGCCTTGGCGTAATACCAGCCCTGCGCATAATGCACGCCTCTTTCGAGGAGCCATGCGATCTGAACCGCCGACTCCACACCTTCAGCGACGATTTCCAAGCCCATGTCATGAGCCATCGCGATAATGTGGGGAGCGACAACACTTGAGGCAGTGTCCTGCTCGATCGTGTCGACGAACGACTTGTCGATTTTCAGAACGTCAATCTCGAAGGATTGCAGATAAGACAGACTCGAGTAGCCTGTTCCAAAGTCGTCAATGTAGATGGGGTGGCCGGCTGCCCTGAACGCGGCAATGACACCTCGTGTCTCTTCCGTATTCATGAAACTGCGCTCCGTCGCTTCGATTCGGATCTGCCGGGGGGCGATGCCCGTCCCAGCGAGCGACGACGTGAGTTGGTTAAGGAAGCGTACGCTGCGCAGATCCTCGCTGCTCACATTGATCGAGACATAGAACGTGGGATTCGCGACGAGCGTCTTGCCAAGCTGCGCGATGGTCTTCTCGAGGACGACGTCTGTCAAAGACTGGATGAGGTTATTTTCCTCGGCGACTCGCACAAATACCTCGGGTGAGATCGATTGACCGTGAAGGGTCCACCTCGTGAGCGCCTCGACGCCTACGCATTCGTTGTCGGCGATGCGGATGATCGGCTGATAGACAACGTCGATCTTGCGCCGTGAAATGGCCCATTCAAGGGTTGCCGGGAATGAGAACTGCCAGGAGATGCGTTTGTACGCAAGCCATCCAAGCAATGCACCCGCAGTGACGCCAATGGAAAGCCAGGCAGCCAGCAACTTCGGCCAGTTGCCGGCGATACTGCTGCGCGGGGATTTCACAACGACGGCGATCTGTCGTGTTGAAGACTGGGCTACGGCGTAATTCCATTCGTCACTCTTCACGTTGCCACTTTGCTTCCAGGCGTTGAGCATGTCGCCTGGGTCGGCGCCGGTTGAGACGGCGATCAGCGTTCCTGTGGGGATTTGGATTGCCGCGATGGGACGCTTGGCCGGGTCGATCAGGTCGACGTAAGAACCGCGATCGATGGAGACGTAACGGCCGTTGCGTCCGATCTGGAGGTCATTGCGCTCGTTGCTAAGCGGACTCTTCCGCCTGAACCACATGGAGTACCCCTCATTGTTCTGATAATCCGGGGGAGGCAACGTTAGATCCTTCGCGCGCACGTCGCCGAGCAGTGGCGAGCAGAGGTATAGCCCATCGGCGTATGCACCGGCATCCTGGACGTACCGGTAGTTGTAGATCACGCGTGCCGCATGTTCGAGGTTGGGGGGCGAGCAAGGCGCACCCGGCTGTTGGTCAAGATCATTGAGGGCGGCAAAGGCCTGGGACGTGACAACTTCCGCGCGCATGATCGCCTTATTGGCGAAGTCCTTAATCTCGGCACGCTCTCGTCGCTCGACGTCTTTTTTCGCGACATAGAGGCTGGTGAGGACTGGGACGACCGTCGCGAGACACCCAAGGGCAACCGAAGCCGAAACAACTGTGATGCGCTTGATCATTTCGTACCCCAGGATGGACGGCAGGGAGCCAAGGGTCGGCTGAAGAGCGGGCGAGCGCCGCATCTTCAAGTGCCAGGAAAGCGAAGGATCAGAGTAAGAATAGTCTCAGGCGCTTCGTCTGCAATGTGATGCCTGGGTGAGGCTCTCTGCCTACATTTGTCGTCCGCACCCCATGCGTATCCAGAGCCACCCAGGCCAGGCGGCCGTTTGCGATGGTCAAACCGACATTCCGTACCTAGCCGGCATCCTGTGGCGCAGACGTCTCGGGCACATACACATGGACTCGGTTTCGCCCCGCTGCCTTGGCACTGTAGAGGGCGGCGTCCGCCCGTTCCTGCGCTGCCGCGAGGTCGGATTCGCCCTCGCGGTACGCCGCGATGCCAATACTCACGGTCTGCGTGATTGCTTCTCCGGACTCAAGAATGATCGGCGTATTCTGGATGGCGGCGCGGATGCGCTCGGCGATCACCTGCGCCTGTCCTAGTGCCGTATCGAACAGGATTGCGGTGAACTCTTCTCCGCCAATTCGCGCGCCAAGGTCAGTGCTGCGCAATGCGCCCTCGAATTGCCGCGCCACCACCTGTAAAACGCGATCGCCAGCGGCATGGCCGTAGGTATCATTCACCCGCTTGAATAGATCAAGATCGAGCGCGAGTATCGACAAGGCACTGCCTTGCTTGCGGGCGTGCATGACTGCCGTCTGGGCTGCGTTTTCGAAATAGCGGCGGTTGGCGAGCCCGGTCAGTGCATCGAGGTCGGCTTGGGTTCGCAACTCCTTGAGCATCTGTTGCTGGCTGTTGACGTCGACCAGTGTGACAAGTACCAATTTTGACGTGACTGATTCGTCCCCAAACTCAAGCTGAGCACAATGCACCAGCATGTATAGCGTTCCGTCTCGCGTGAGCATGGGAATGGCTTCATCCATACGGGTCGCGCATACCTGCGACCAGTCTGCGGCGTTCGCAAAGAGCCGGGAGAATGATTGCCCCGCTCCGGCCACAGCGCCGAATTCAGCGAGTAGGGCTTCGTTAGTCAGGAGGATCTGTTCCGTGTCATGGTCGACTACGGCAACGGGCGTCGGCATGTTCTTGACAATGGTTGACACCATGCTCGCGAACCTCTCGACCCGATCCTGCAGACGACGCTCGTGGAGGATCAGCAGAATGCCACTCACCAACATGAGAAGCATGACAGCGGCGCCGGCCGCATTGATGTAAGCGCTCCGCCAGAAGCCCTCCCGGAAATTGCTGACCGAATATCCGACCGCCACCGTCCAGTGGTCGGGGGTCAGCCGTGTCGCAATGCTTCGTGTGGACACCAAACGCTCGATACCGTCGATTTGCGAGGAAGCATATTGCGTTGCGGTTGTTGGTCCGGCCCGCCCGCGAGCTTCGCGCAGGACCTGTCCAACGGCTAGTGTCGGATGCTCCGGATCACGCATCACCAGGCGGTGTTCGCTATCCAATAGCAGAACGGAGGTGCCGGGTGCCAGGTTCACGCCGTCAAGCACAAGGCGTTCGTAGGTCAGGATGATGACGACCACCGCATCAAGGTCGATCGCCCGGTTCTGATGCCCTTTGGCGACCACGACCGCGCCACGCTCGCCCCACGCGACGGGGAGTATGACGGCGTTTGACGGATTGGCTCGCACTCTTGCCAAAATCTGGTCAAGCGGCGGCACTTCGTTCATGAAGCTTGGACGGGAACTGGCAAGCAGATGCTCACCCTGCGGATCGAACACCCCGATTAGCGCGCGTCTCAATGGGTTATCCAGAGCCTCGGTGAGATTGACAAGTGTGGCGTCCGTGAGTGTGCCCGTATCGAGCAGACGCTCCGTTCCGCTCGTTAACGCAGTTACGTCGCGAAACTGATCTGCAATACGTCCGGCCATCAGGGAAGATTGCACATCCAGTAGCCGGGCGGCCAGGGCGTTGATTGCACGAAAGTCATAGTAGGACTGCCATACATTCACCAGGATATCTATGGCCACCAGCAGGGCCAGAATAGGTAACGCCCGCCGAAGCCACGACTTCTTCATGCGCCGATCCATCGACCAGTAAGTAGCTGAACTCTGTGAATGGCCCATGATTCCCGCTGATGAAACGTCTACTGATTGGTCAGAAATGACTTGCTCACTCACCTGGACGTGGCGGATCTTCCCCCATGCCAAAGGCGATTTGTCGCGCGAAGTCAGCATATGTAGGCAAGGTGCTGCTTGCGGCACGAGTGGATGCCCGATCCCACGTGCATATTGACTCTCACCAGCCGGCGCGCCAATCAATCATATGTCCACGCGGGGCGCTTCCAAAATTGTGTGCAGCCAGCGCTGCAAGATGGACCGTCGCGCCTGTCGTCGGGCGAGCCTGATCCCTGACGGCAGGCGCCGTCTTCCCGGCATCACGGCCGAAGGATTCCCGGTTTTTAGTTTTTTCATCCAATTTTCGAAAAGATTCACTTCCGCTGGCGGAGTCCTTCAATCAGGATTTTCTGAGTGTAGGAAGTGCGCGGCACAGCCGGGTAGAGCTGTTCGTGTCAGAAGTTCGTGTCGGCAGACGCGGAGACT
>NZ_JBBHZL010000026.1:0-20036 GCF_049843575.1 Cupriavidus sp. Met-2 | reverse complement strand
ACCGGGCCTGCTGGTCCTCGAGCTGGCTACGCAGCGTCTTCACTTCGGCTTCAAGCCCCAGGTTGACGGTTGCCAGGGACTCAGCGCGCGCGGTGGCGGCCGCCGCTTCGGACTCCAGCTCTTCGCCCCGCTGTGCGAAGACCTGCTCACCGTGCTCGATGGCGAGCGCCCAGAGGGACAGCATCGCATTGGCAACGGCGGGCGGGAGTGCGGCGCTCAAGGCGTCGACGCGCGCCTGCTCATCCTTCCAGAGCTTGAGTTCGTCGTTGATCGTCGTCCGGCTGCCCTGGCGGATTTCCGCGTAGATCAGGTCGACGGTGAGTTCATGTGGGCGTCGGCCGGCAGCAACGAGCCGCGCGGCGGCTTCACGGGTGCGAAAGCGGGTATTGCTGATGCGGCTCATTGGAACTAAACCTGAAAAGTGCTCCGGGAGCTGGGTTTTGAACTAAAATCTTCATGTATATGATGGTATCACATTATATATATAACGATGTCTTCTAGAAATTTACGATAAGACCGATAATCGTAAGCATCCCAGGTGTACGATGCGAGACCCTGCCGAAAAATCGCGTCAGTCCATGAACCTGCCCGCCACCGAGCCTGTTGTCCCCCTCATGCTGCCGGCCGCACTGGACGGCCACGACGGCACGAATCGCGCGCGCGGCGCTAACCGACAGATCACGGCCGATACCGACCTTGAGGCCGTCCGCCTGTGGCTTGCCGAGTACGCCAGCTCGCCGCACACGCTGCGCAGCTACCGCAAGGAAGTGGTGCGGCTGCTCGTCTGGGCGACGCGCACGCTGGGCAAGCCGCTGTCGAGCCTTACGCGCGAAGATTTCCTGATTTACGAGCAATTTCTTGCCGCACCGTCCGCAAACTGGGTCGATCCCGTCCTGCCACGGCGCGGGGGCACGCGGCGGCTGTTCGACGGGCCGCTTTCCGAGCGCAGCCGGCGCCAGGCCCTCGGTATCCTTTGCGGGCTGCTCAATTACCTGGTGGCCGCCGGATACCTTGCCGGCAATCCGCTTGCACTGCGGCGCTCGTCCTCGGCAATGCCGGCACGGACCCGCCGCATTGAACGTTACCTCGATCACGCGCTTTGGCAGGTTGTGCTGGAATCGATGGAGACCTGGCCGCAGGCCTCCGCGCGCGAGCGCCAGCACTACGAACGCAGCCGATGGCTGATCCGGCTGCTGTACCACACCGCATTGCGGGCAAGCGAAGCCGCCAACGCACAGGCGGCGGACTTCTTCCAGCGTCGCGGCCGCTGGTGGCTGCACGTCATCGGCAAGGGTGGCGCCGAGGGCGAGGTACCAGTCTCCGACACCCTCATGGCCGACTTCGCACGCTACCGCGCATTCCATGATCTGGCACCCATGCCCTTGCCGGCCGAAAGCACGCCGGCCGTCATGAGCATCGCCGGCGACGCCAAGCGGCACCTGACGCCGACGGCCATCTACCTGATTGCCAAGGAAGTGTTCCGCCGGGCCGCCGACACCCTCGAGCCAACCGATCCGATCGGCGCGGCCACACTGCGCCGGGCCTCGACGCACTGGCTGCGGCACTCGGCGGCTTCGCATCAGGCCGACGCCGGCACTGATATCCGCTTTATCCAGAAGAACCTTCGCCACGCCTCGATCGAGACGACCGGGATCTACTTGCACGCCGAAGATGACCGCCGGCATGCCCAGACCACTCAGGCGGGGTCAGAACCGGAAGCCGCTGCCGTACCGGCCGGGAGCCTCCCCGCGTAGAATGCTCCCCGCGTTGTCAACCTCTGAATCCCTCAACCGATGTCTGTCTCCTACGATCCCCGCCAAATTGCGGAATGGCTGGACTCCTACACGGTGTCCAAGGCTCGCTCCTATGCGAGCGCTGTCTCGGAGTTGCGCTGGATCGACGAGGATACCTTGGCGGGACTGGTGCAAGGCACCCGTACGCGCCCGTATGACGTGCGTGCGTATTTCCACGACATCGACGAAGACATGTGGGTGGAGGGAGAATGCACGTGTCCGGTCGGCGTTGACTGCAAGCACGTGGCAGCGCTGTTGATCGCCGGCCTTGCGCACCAGCCGAAGCCATCGGCCGCCGGCGTGCGCGCGGAACTGGTGACCTGGCTGGAAAATTTTCGCGCTCGACGCACGGCAGCCAATCCCGCTGCCAAGAAAAAACCAGCCAAGGCCACGCATGCCCTGGCCTATGTGATCGGGCAATCGTATCGCGGCTGCGAGATTTCCCTCTACAAGGCCCGCGTGGGGGCCGACGGTACGATTCGCTCGGTCGACGATCGGTGGCAGAACGTCGAGAAAGCGCTGGTCGAACCGCCGAAATTTGTTTCCGAGGAGGATCTGTCGATCCTGCGCGGATTGTGGCTGGGCCGCTCGCATGCCGCCTATACCGGTGGTTTTGCTCTGCAGGGCGCAACCGGCGCCGCCATCCTGGAAAAGCTCATCGCCACCGGGCGTGCATTTACTTCCTTTGTTCCCGCAGGCGCCCACTACCCCGGATCACACTGCCCGGTGCACTGCGGATCAGAGCGCGGCGCAAAGATGACCTGGCAAGCGCAACCCGACACGCGCGTGCGGCCAGTCTTGCAGGCCGAGCCACCCGCCACCCTGTTGCTGACGACCACCCAGCCCTGCTGGTATGTGGACGCGCATTCTGGCGAAGCTGGCATACTCGCCATGCCGTGGCCGGCGGAACAGGTCACGGATTTCCTGTCGATGCCGGCCATCACGCTGGACGAGGCGGCGCTCGTTGGCAATGTGTTGCGTGAAGTCGCCCCCGACCTACCCATGCCGCCCGCGCCCGACGCGTCGTCCGTGCAGGTGATCGACACCGTAGCGACGCCCGTACTGACTCTCGACACCTTGCCGACCTGGTCAGTGTCGCCACTGGATTTTGCGACGGTCAGTTTTGATTACGCAGGTCACAGCATCCCTGCAAATAGCAGCACCACCCTCGTTCGCACTGCTGGCAGCGAGGTCATCCAGATCAAAAGAGACGCCAATCTCGAGCGGAAACGTCAGACCGAGTTGCAAAAGGCGGGCTTCAGAAAAATTCCGGCCAACCGTGCATATGGTTACAAACCGTTTCCAGATGGCATCCTCGGCCCCGAAGATGTCGACGACTGGCCGGATCTCATGAAGCTGGTGCTACCCGCACTACAGGCAAGCGGCTGGCGCGTCGTCATGAGCGACGAGTTTCGGCACAACGTGATCGAAATCGAAGCGATTGACGGCAGCCTGCGTCAGACCGGCGACGGCTGGTTTGACGTCGAGATGGGCATCACAGTCAATGGTCGCACGGTGCGCCTGGAGCCGCTGCTAGCAGACCTCTTTCGTCGCGATGAGCGCTGGCTGTCGGGCAGGCTCGATACCATCGCGGACGACGAAGCGATCGACATGAAAACCGACCGCAACGAGCGGCTTCGCCTGCGTGCCGACCGGCTTAAACCAGTCGTGCGCGTGCTGATCGACCTGTTCGACTCGCTCGGCACCGGCATGCGCATTTCCGAGTGGGATGCGGCCCGGCTCCATGCGCTGGATCAGACCGGGCGCTGGCAGTTTGACGGCGACGCATCGATCCGGCAGCTCGCGCAGCGCTTGATGGCGGGTCCTGGGGTGACAGACGTGCCGGTACCGCGTGGCCTGAAGGCCGAACTCCGTACCTACCAGCGTCAGGGTCTTGCCTGGATGCAGTTCCTGCGCGAACACGGGCTGTCCGGCGTGCTCGCCGACGATATGGGCCTCGGCAAGACCATCCAGGCACTTGCGCACATCCTCACCGAAAAGGAACGTGGCAGGCTGGACCGGCCTGCGCTGATCGTCGTGCCAACGACCCTCATGCACAACTGGTGCGAGGAAGCGCAGCGCTTCACGCCGAAGCTGCGCGTCCTGGATCTGCACGGGCCCCAACGCCACGAGCGCTTTGACCAGATCGGCAAGCACGATCTCATCCTGACCACCTACGCCTTGCTGTGGCGTGACGAGGAAGTTCTTGCCAAGCACGACTTTCACCTGCTGATCCTAGACGAGGCGCAGTACGTCAAGAATGCCGCCACCAAATCCGCCGCAACCATCCGCGAACTGCGTGCAAGACACCGCCTTTGCCTGACAGGCACGCCGCTCGAGAACCATCTCGGCGAACTGTGGGCCCAGTTTGACTTCCTGCTGCCTGGCTTCCTCGGTACCCGTCAGGACTTCACCCGCCGCTGGCGCACGCCCATCGAGAAAGGCGGCGATGCTGTTCGACGTGAACTGCTCGCGCGACGCATCCGACCGTTCATGCTGCGTCGGCGCAAGGATGAGGTCGCCGCCGAGTTGCCCCCGAAGACGATGATAGTGCGCACGGTCGAGCTCGAAGGCGCGCAGCGTGACCTGTACGAGACGGTGCGCGCGGCCATGCAGGAAAAGGTCCGTGCGGCCGTCGCAGCAAAAGGCCTCGCGCGCAGCCACATCATCGTGCTGGAGGCGTTGCTCAAGCTGCGCCAGGTCTGCTGCGATCCGCGGCTCGTCAAAATCAGCCAGGCGGCCCGGATCAAGGAATCGGCCAAGCTTGATCTGCTACTCGACATGCTGCCCGAACTAATCGAGGAAGGCCGTCGCATCCTGCTGTTCTCGCAGTTCACCAGCATGCTCGACCTCATTGCGGCGGCGCTGGAAAAAGCTGGGATTCCATACGTCATGCTGACCGGGGATGCCACCGATCGCGTCACACCAGTCAAGCGCTTCAAGCAAGGTGAGGTGCCGCTTTTCCTGATCAGCCTGAAGGCCGGTGGCGTTGGCCTGAACCTGACGGCGGCCGACACCGTCATTCACTACGATCCCTGGTGGAATCCCGCCGTAGAAAATCAGGCGACCGACCGCGCTCACCGTCTCGGGCAGGACAAGCCTGTGTTTGTTTACAAGCTGATCACCGCCGGCAGTGTTGAGGAGAAAATCGTCGCGATGCAGGAGCAGAAGGCGGCGCTTGCCAACGCGATCCTGTCGGAAGATGGCGCCGGCGCCGTCAAGTTCTCCGCCGACGACATCGAGGCGCTCTTTGAGCCGATCCCGGCCGCACCACCTGTTGTGGCACCGGCGGCGAAGCCCCGATCCCGCACCAGGACGGGAACATAAAAATGGCCTTGCCGCGACGCATAGTCGAGGTCTGACCAGCACGAACCCCAATGGCAAAAACGGGCGACAACCAACACGAACAGCGCATCTCGATGGAGATCGTGGTCGACCGCGTACACCGAAGAAGAATGCGCGATGGCGTGGTACTGCCATCTCGAGGACAGTCTGAGCTTTCCATTCGAAGCGCGGGTACGTCAGGCGATGGTGGCCTCCCCGCTGCGCTCAGGTGACAGAGTCTCCGTCTTCAGACTCGCGCATGATCAGTTGTGCCGCGTTGCCATCTTCGTGCACGCACTTTACAACCAGCGTGAACTCGTCGTGCCCCTTGCCCAGCTTGTTCCCGTCCGCGCCGACCAGAGCACGCACCTTGCCGTCTCTGACTGGCACTACTGGCACGACCAAGGTTGCAGCTTCTGCCCCCCGCACGATCTGACATCCCCCGGCATAATCCCCGAGCGCAACTTACAGGGCGCTCGGGCCGTTATCAGGTCAAGTCGCACCCTGCCAGCCCTTGCCTGGTCAGGGGCTGGCGGAAGATTTGCACTTTTCGGGGGATGGGCAGAAATAGCCTACCAGTAGCCGTAGAGGCTTGCCACCACCGCCAGCGCGCGCGTGCGGGTCGCTTCTGACAAGGGCGGCGCGGCGTCCTCCCTGCCGGTCTCCCCGTGCTGCAGCGCGTGCCGGTAGCCGAGCAACCGCTGGCGCGTGAGGTCCGAGAGCGGCCCAAGCTCGTGCGCGCCGCACCAGCGCATCAGGCGGCGCAGTTCGGCGCCATAGGCGCGCAACGTGTGGGGCGAGCGCCCGGTTCGGTCGCGCAGGAAGAGCGCCAGCGCCTGTGCATCGTCGGCGGCGCCGAGCGTGTTGGCCGCCGCGTGCGGCTGGGCGAAGCGGCCGGCGCGCGTGAGCCACGCGTGGTCAGCAGGGCCGTAAGCGGCCAGCCACGGGTTCGCCGCGACAGCTCCCCTCGCTTCCGCGGCGGTCGGCACCGTTGCTTCGCTCGCTAAGGCGGCGGTGGACCGGATGCGGCGCCGGTGCGTGTGCAGCAGCCGCGCGAGGACCGTCTCCGGGCGGGGCGCCAGATCCGCCGTCACCGTGCGCAGGCGCCCGCGCTCCCAGTATTCGACTGCCCCATCGTGCGCCAGCAGCAGCTTGAGCACGGTCGGCTGCGCGGCCTTGGCGTCGGCCAGCGAGCCATAGCGGCGCTTGACGCGCGCCAGCGTCCAGTGCGCGTAGACCGGGTGCCCGAGTGCCTCCGCCAGGTAGGCGAGGGCCGCCGCGACGGTGGCCGGCAGTGGGCGCGGCGGCACCGCGCCCGTATCGATCCAGTCGGCCGGCTTCATGACTGGGCGGTCCGCTTGGCGGCCGCCTTGCCCGTCGATCTGGGCACGCGCGTCTTGGCCGCTGGTGGCGCCGCGGCCAGGGTCGCACGCAGCAGCTCGTCGAGCTGGGCGCGCTGGCTGGCGGTGACGGCCTTGAGTGCGCTCGCCTCGCCCGCGGCGGTCTGGCGCGCGGCCCGCTCGCTGGCCAGGTCGGCGTCGAGTCGTGCGCGCTCGTCTTCCAGCGCGGCGATGCGCCGCTCGGCGAATTTGAGTTGGGAGGCCAGTTGCGCGCGCTCGGCCCGCACCGCGTCGCGCTGGTGCGCGGTTTCCTGCAGGAGCTGCTTCGACAGCGCCTCGTAGCGCGCCTGGGTGGTGGCGATCGCCTCGGTGTGGGTGCGCTCGCCCGCCGTGGCGCGCTCCTGGGCGGTCGCCAGCGCCGCCTCGAGCTCGCCCCGGCGTGCGGCTTGCTCATCGGCGCGCGCGCACGCCGCCGCCTGGGCGGCGCACGCTACGGCCAGCGCGGTGTCGCGCGCGGCGAGCTGGCCGCGCACCTCGCTCAGTTCGGCCCGCAGCAGCTCGACCCGCAGTTCGGCCTCGGCGCGGGCGGCCTCGGCGGTGTCGGCTGTGGCTTGCGCCTCGCGCTTCAGGCGCACCACGTCGTCGAGCTGCACCGCGACCGCGGCCTGCCACAGCGCGCGCATCGCTTCGGCGATCTCGACCGGAATCTCGGGCAGGGCGAGGTCGGCCAGGCCCGAGCGCACCACCTCGGCCTCGATCGCGTTGAGCGTACGCGACAGCGTTGCAGGGTCACCGCCGCCCAGGCGGTCACGCAGCTTGCGCACCGACACCACGCGGCGAAAGCGTGCGGCCGTGGGCGGCGCCGCGTCGCCGGCCTCGGTGAGCATGGCCAGCACGGTGGCGCGGATCTGGTCGGGGGTGGCGGCGAGGCGGGGCATGGCAGTTTCCGGAGGCGCATTTCAGCCTATCTTACGCACATACCTAACGTTAGAAAAGCCATTTATGTGTTGCTTGGGAAAACCAAAGACGGATAAATCTAGTTATCTTGCGGAAACAATGGCTTCCAGCCACAGGGCGCGCTTGGCCGCGCGGCGGGGGCGGTCAACGTTCCAAAACCAAGGGGAAAAGGACCAGTCAGCAAGTGACTGATTTGACTAGGGTTTTAGGGTGGGCATCACCCTGGAACCCGCATGGCTGCTACGGGTGGCTACCCCGGTAAATTGCGGCGAAATCAAGGGGACCCCTGATCCAGACATTCGTCTATTCGCTGGCCTGGCCGCATATCCAGTGGGCGGCGATGCTGGTGGTGCGGCTGCGCCCGGGTGCGGGTAACTAGTCGCTGGACGAACTGTAGGGGGCGAGCACTAACCGTCTCGCGCGGCGGCTTGCGAACCATAGGTCGGCCCGCGGCCGGAAAAATGCTTGACCTTCCCTGCCGTGGGAACGTCCATATTAACCATGGGGGACAGAAGCCCCTGCGGCGTGGCAGGACCAAGTCGGCAGAGAGCATCGGATTTTCCGCCGGAGGTTAGTCAAATGGGCGTTCCGGGGCGCACGTTGTATGAAGAGGTCTTTGCGGTGTTCGAAAGGGCATGCCAGGAAAGCGATTTCGAGCTGGCCGAGGACCTCCTGCTCGCCCTAGAAGCGATGGATCGCCGGCAGGAAGCTCATCGGCAACTCGACCGCGCCTACCTGCTGCTAGCCGATCTCTGAGAACGGGAGTCCCCCGACTTTGGTTTCTACCTGCTTGCCATCGGCTGGCCAATGCCCCTGGGGACAGCAGTGGTCCTCTTCCATGCCTTAGCGTGCAATATTTTCCGTTTTCTGAAGTGACCCCTTCTTTACGGAGTCCCGCGTATACCAGTCGTTCTTCTCGACAACCGGCTCTTTGCGATAGTGCCGCATGACCCGAAGAAAGCACTCGAGAGGCTGTTCCTTCTTTCGTAACCATCGGGCCTAACGTCGTCGGAGACAATTGCACGTTCCGGCTAATTCGAGAAACATCGTCTATTTTGCAGAAAGCGGCCGCTAACCGATCGAGCGGGGGAGTATCCGAAGGTCTTGCGAGCGCCGAGGCAATTTCTTCCATGTGCGCCGGGCTGCAAGGAAACTCATGTCGATCGGACAGTGCGCTCACTTTGGCTTGCAGAGCCGGGTTCGTGCCCTCGTGAAGGTACGCAAACAGGTTGTAATCCAGGTAAATTCTCATGCGATGGAGTTTGCGTATTGTTAAGCGCGCTCATACGTTTGGGAAATGCTGGCCGAACCTGAAGTTGGCGCATTCGCGCTGCACGTGGCTTGGGAGCAGTGGGAGTCTTACTTCTTCGACATTTGAAGGATTCTGAGCACGATGAGTGCGAAGGCAGTCGCGACGATGGCCGTCACCGCATGGCCCATGCCGGCGGCCACGCCGATCGCGGCAGCAATCCAGATGCTCGCGGCAGTTGTGAGCCCCCTGACGTGTGTCTCATTGTCCGGCTTCAGGATCGCCCCTGCACAAAGGAATCCGATGCCTGACGTGAGACCCTGAAGCACGCGGCTCATGTCGGCAAGCTGCACGCCCGCCTGGAGGGGAACCACGACAAAAACGCATGCCCCCAGCGCGACGAGCATGTGAGTGCGCACGCCTGCGGATTTTCCCGAGCTCTCCCGCTCGTACCCCAGCAAGCCCCCCAAAACGATAGAGACGGTCATTCGAACGACGGCACGTACTGCCTCGGCAGCATTAGCGAGATCGGAGAATTCCGAGCTCAATGTGCGGATGATGTCGTTCATTGCGGAGCGTCTCTGGGTGTGTCCTGAAAATGGCCAAGACAGTCTATGTCGCAGAAGATGACTGTCAGATTGCCGAGCTATGACACAACCGGATTCGCTGGCCGGGGGGCAAGATTAACAACGTATTACATTTCGGCAATAAAGCCTGACAACGGAAGGGCAACCTTAGAATGCCGGCCATTAGTGCTCGTTTTCGCGCCAGTGTGTCCACTCGAAGTGCGCGACATTCTCCTCCAGCCCCCGAACCGCATGACCGATTCTTCAATCTCCCCGTCCCAACCCGCTGGTCTCTCGAGGGCGCTGGACAATTTCCTGACACGCCACCGCATCGGCGTTTGGCGTGTTGTCGTAACGTTTGTCCTGGCAAGTCTGGTCTTTGGCCATTCTCGCTGGGACGGTACCTGGGTGTCGCCGCTGCTGCTGACGCTGGGGATGTTGGGGGTGAGCCTGGCCACGGTCGGGCGGCTCTGGTGCGCGTTGTACATTTCCGGGCGCAAGAACAATACCTTGGTGACCTCGGGTCCATATTCACTGTGTCGCCATCCGCTCTATGTCTGCAACTTGCTAGGCATTATCGGACTAGGGGCGATGACCGAGTCGCTGGCGGTTACCGCAGTCCTGGCGCTCGCATTTGCGCTGATGTACCCGGCTGTCATCCGGACGGAAGACCGCTTTCTGGCTTCCGCCTTCCCGGAATTCGCCGAATACGCACGCCGTACACCAGCGTTCTTTCCCCGTCTGTCGCTGTATAGGGGGGAGTCGACATGGACGGTCCATGTGTCTTCCTTTCAACGCAATATTGCGGACTCGGTCTGGTTTCTCGGCCTGTCGGTGGTCGTGGAGTCGTTTGATTTGTTCCATGACGCCGGCGTCCTCCGGGCGGTCGTGACGCTTGCCTGATGCGGGCAACTCCGCATACACGTACAGCCATGCACTACGCTCACGTCTCCGATTCTGTTGTCGAGAGCATGCTCGTGATGCTGGTCGGCCTGATCGTCCTGTATGTGGGGTTCGCTGTCTATTTGCGGTGGAAGCATGGGCCCGCCCCCAAGCGTAAGACTGATGAGGGGCGAAAGCGGCACCCCAAAACGAGCAGGCGAAAGCGATAATCGTAATCTGCTCTTAATGCTGGTGATCGAGGATTCATGTAAACTTCGGCGACGGCCCAGCCGTTAGTACTTCAACCCCAAGCCCCCCGCACAGTCTCCCAAGGAATGCGACGTTTCGTTCTGATCTTCGTGCTGCTCATTTTGCCGTTCCAGTTTTCCTGGGCGGCAGCGGCACGCTATTGTCAGCACGAGAAAGCCACGGCCACTTGGCACCTTGGGCACCACGAGCATCGTCATCAGCAGCCGGAAGGTAAAACGGATGCCGAGAAAAAGCCATTCGTGGATACAGACTGCGGGGTATGCCATCTGGTCTCCCTCCCGTTCGTCTATGGACAGACGCAGGACGTGTTGATAGCGAATCGGGTAGAAGTGACCGATACTCAACATTCGTCCGAGTTCTCGTCTCTGAATGCCAGGGCTCCCGACCGTCCTCAGTGGCAGCGTCTCGCTTGATCGGCGAGACGACGACTCTTTTTCTCCTTTCGTCTCTCGCCGAATTCTCCTGGTCACATACCTTGGTGCAATTCGATGCGAAGACTATTTCTGCCGCTCGGGCTGGCGGTAGCATTTCTCAGCCCAAACTTTGCCGTAGCGCAATCTGACACCGGCACGTCCATGGTGCCCGTCTTCCCAAGGGAAGCGGCGGGACCGTTGACCCTCGAGGCCGCGTTGTCGCTGGCGGCAGGAAGCAATTTCAACCTGTCCGCCGCCGCCAAGGAACTCGATTCCACAGAAGGTGGGATCATGCAGGCCCGGGTTATTCCGAACCCGGAACTCCAGACGCTGGTCGAGGACACGCGGAAATCCACCCGTACATCCACCGCCCAGATGAATATCCCCATCGAACTGGGCGGCAAGCGCTCGGCTCGTATCAATGCCGCGGAAAGGACGCGCGAACTGGCGCAGGCAACGCTGGCTGGCGTTCGCGGTGACATTCGGGCGCAGGTAATCGAGAGCTTTTTTTCCGTCTTGATCGCACAGGAACGCGTCAAGCTGGCAACTGGCTCCGCGGATATCGCTGCGAGGGGCGCGCAAGCCGCTTCACGCCGCGTCGCGGCCGGCAAGATCTCCCCGGTTGACGAAACTAAGGCACGTGTCGAACAGGCCAACGCCGAACTTGAATTGGCCGAAGCAACGGCGAGCCTGCAGTCCGCCCGTCAGGCGTTGACGGCGTTGTGGGGCAATGCATCGCCGCAGTTTGCCGAAGCACAGGGCAATCTGGACGCGCTGCCATCCAGGCCGGCGCCTGAACTCCTTCAGAAGGAGCTGGAAAACTCACCGCTGGTGGCCGCAAGCCGCGCTGAACTTGACCGCCGCCAGGCATTGGTGGGCGTTGAGCGCAGCCGCCAGTATCCGGATCTGACAGTCAGTCTGGGTGCCAAGCGAGATACAGAAGCCAACCGCAACATGGCGGTGATCGGTGTGGCGATCCCGTTGCCGATTTTTGACCGGAATCAGGGCAACTTGTATTCGGCCATTCGCCAGGCGGACAAGGCCCAGGATGAATATCTGGCCAATCGCATCAGCCTGACCCGAAATCTCCTGATGGCATCGAACCAGCTGTCGGTATCGCGCGCCTCGGCACAAACGCTGAAGCAGACCGTCTTGCCAGGCGCCGAGCAAGCCTTCAACGCGGCGACCATTGGCTTCGAGGCCGGCAAGTTCAATTATCTGGACGTCCTGGATGCCCAGCGCACGCTGTTCCAGGCACGCATCCGCTATCTCGGCGTGCTTGGACAAACCTATCAGGCGGCGACCACGATCGATCGCATTCTGGGACGTTAAGACGGGATTCATAAAACATGGCTATTTCGAACAAACAAAAGGCTGCCATTGCGGCCATCGTACTGGTGGGCGGCGTCGCGACTGGTGGCGTTCTGCTGAGCGGGCGCTCTGCGCCGGAAGAGCAGGGTGGGCACTCGGAATCCAAGGGGCATGGCGACACCGAGCACCATGGCAAGCAGGCGGCGGAAGCCGACCACAAGGATGACAAGTCACACGGCGACGGCGAGCATCACGAGGTCAAGAAGGGCCCCAATGGTGGCGCGCTCTTTTCGCGTGATGGCTATGACGTCGAAATTGGCACGGCCGAATCCAAGGGCGAGGCCCGTATTCGGCTCTGGGTTAGCAAGTCTGGGAAGGCGGTGGCAAATGGCGTGGCAGCGACAGGCCAGCTCGTGCGGGCTACGGGCGAGTCTCAAGCGCTCAAGTTCGTGGTGTCTGGCGACGCGCTGGAAAGCCAACAGCCAGTTGCCGAGCCCCATGTCTTTGACGTGACCGCAAATGTGACCTTGCCCGGTTCGTCTTCGCCACTCGCCGTGCGGCTCTCGAAAGAGGAAGGCAAGATTGAGTTGACAGCGGACCAGCTGGCCAAGACAGGGGTAGTGGTTCAAACCGCGGGCTCGGCAAAGGTCCAGGCTGGCGTCCAGTTCCCCGGCGAAATCCGTTTCAACGAAGACAAGACAGCCCACGTGGTGCCGCGACTGGCTGGCGTCGTAGAGAGCGTTCCGGCCAATATTGGGCAACAGGTTAAGAAGGGACAGGTTCTCGCGGTCATCGCGAGCACCGGACTTTCTGACCAGCGCAGCGAACTGCTCGCAGCACAGAAACGTCTGGATCTGGCGCGTGTCACTTATGACCGCGAGAAGAAGCTCTGGGAACAGAAGATCTCTGCGGAGCAAGATTATCTGAGCGCCCGCAACGCGCTGCAGGAAGCGCAGATCAGTGTCCAGAACGCGCAGCAGAAGCTGACCGCCATTGGCGCCAGCAACAGCTCGACGGCACTCAATCGCTACGAGCTGCGCGCACCGTTCGACGGCATGATCGTTGAAAAGCATATCTCGCTTGGGGAAGCGGTGGCGGACAACGCCAACGTGTTCACGCTGTCGGATCTGTCGTCCGTCTGGGCCGAGTTCGTGGTGTCTGCCAAGGATGTCGAGCGGGTGCGCATCGGCGAAAAGGCGTCGATCAATTCGGCATCGTCCGATGTGAAGGCAGATGGCACCGTTTCATACGTGGGTTCGCTGCTGGGCGAGCAGACGCGGACGGCGAAGGCCCGCGTAACATTGACCAATCCACAGATGGCTTGGCGACCGGGTCTCTTCGTCACGGTCGACGTATTCGGTGCTGATGTCGAGGTGCCCGTTGCGGTGAAGACCGAGGCCGTCCAGGACGTCAATGGCGAGAGCGTAGTCTTTGTCGCGGTTCAAGGTGGATTCGTGCCGCAGCCGGTGAAGGTCGGCCGGACAAACGGCAAGGTCATCGAGATTGTCGAGGGCCTGAAGCCGGGCGCACGTTACGCCGCCGCCAACAGTTTTGTTCTGAAGGCCGAACTTGGCAAATCCAGCGCCGAACACGGCCATTGATACGGGGGAAACAGCAATGTTTGAACGTATCATTAGTTTCGCCATCCAGCAGCGATGGCTGGTCCTGCTCGCCGTGTTTGGAATGGCCGGGTTAGGGATTTTCAGCTACAACCGACTACCGATCGACGCGGTCCCTGACATTACCAACGTTCAGGTTCAGGTCAATACCTCGGCACCAGGCTATTCACCGCTCGAAACCGAACAGCGTGTTACGTATCCGATCGAGGTCGTGATGGCCGGCCTGCCGGGACTCGAACAGACGCGTTCCCTGTCCCGCTATGGCTTGTCGCAGGTGACGGTCATCTTCAAGGATGGCACGGACGTCTATTTCGCGCGCCAACTCGTCAACCAGCGCATCCAGGAAGCCAAGGACAATCTGCCTGAAGGCGTTGTGCCGGCGATGGGGCCTATTTCGACCGGCCTCGGGGAGATCTATCTATGGACCGTTGAAGCCGAAGAGGGTGCTCGCAAAGCTGACGGGACTGCCTATACGCCGACAGATTTGCGCGAAATCCAGGATTGGGTGGTACGGCCGCAACTGCGTAACGTGCCCGGTGTCACCGAGATCAATACTATCGGTGGTTTCAACAAGCAGTACCTGGTCGCGCCGAGTCTTGAACGGCTAGCGTCGTACGGGCTGACGCTGACCGACGTCGTCAATGCGCTGAACAAGAACAACGACAACGTGGGTGCGGGCTACATCGAGCGTAGGGGCGAGCAGTATCTGGTTCGTGCGCCGGGTCAGGTTGCGTCCGAAGACGACATCCGCAACATTATTGTCGGTACAGCGCAGGGGCAGCCGATCCGCATTCGCGACATCGGGGATGTGGAGATTGGCAAGGAACTGCGTACCGGTGCGGCAACCGAGAATGGCAAGGAAGTTGTGCTGGGCACGGTATTCATGCTCATCGGCGAAAACAGCCGGGCTGTGTCAAAAGCGGTCGATGAAAAGGTCGCTTCCATTAACCGTACGATGCCGGAAGGTGTGAAGATCGTAACGGTATACGACCGGACACGTCTGGTCGACAAGGCCATTGCGACCGTCAAGAAGAACCTTCTTGAAGGCGCGGTGCTCGTCATCGTAATTCTGTTCCTTTTCCTGGGTAACATCCGCGCGGCGCTGATTACCGCGACGATCATTCCGCTGGCGATGTTGTTCACCTTCACGGGGATGGTGAACTACAAGATCAGTGCGAACCTGATGAGCTTGGGCGCGCTCGACTTCGGCATCATCATCGATGGCGCGGTGGTGATTGTCGAAAACTGTGTGAGGCGACTGGCGCATGCGCAGGAACACCATGGCCGGCCATTGACGCGCTCCGAGCGGTTCCATGAGGTGTTTGCCGCAGCGAAGGAGGCGCGTCGCCCACTGATCTTCGGTCAGCTCATCATTATGATCGTCTACCTGCCGATCTTTGCGCTGACGGGGGTGGAAGGCAAGATGTTCCACCCGATGGCGTTCACGGTCGTCCTGGCGCTGCTGGGCGCGATGATTCTGTCCGTGACGTTCGTTCCGGCTGCGGTCGCCTTGTTCATCGGCGAACGGGTGGCCGAGAAAGAAAATCGTCTCATGCTCTGGGCGAAGCGTCGCTACGAGCCGCTGCTGGAAAAGTCGCTCGCGAACACGGCCGTTGTATTGACGTTTGCCGCGGTGTCAATTGTTCTGTGCGTGGCCATTGCGGCCCGCCTGGGCAGCGAGTTCATCCCCAATCTGAACGAAGGCGACATTGCCATCCAGGCGCTGCGCATTCCTGGCACGAGCCTGTCGCAGTCCGTGGAGATGCAGAAGACGATCGAGACGACCCTCAAGGCAAAATTCCCCGAAATCGAGCGCGTGTTTGCGCGGACAGGTACGGCGGAGATTGCATCCGATCCGATGCCGCCGAATATTTCGGATGGCTACATCATGCTCAAGCCTGAGAAGGATTGGCCAGAGCCGAAGAAAACACATGCCGAACTGCTGTCCGCCATCCAGGAGGAAGCCGGCAAGATCCCCGGGAACAACTACGAGTTCTCCCAACCGATCCAGCTGCGGTTCAACGAGCTGATCTCCGGGGTCCGCTCGGACGTCGCAGTCAAGATCTTCGGCGATGACAACAACGTGCTCAGCGAGACGGCGAAGAAGGTATCGGCCGTGCTGCAGGGCATCCCCGGCGCGCAGGAGGTGAAGGTAGAACAGACCACCGGCTTGCCGATGCTGACGGTCAAGATCGATCGGGAGAAGGCGGCGCGATACGGGCTTAACATGAGCGACGTGCAAGACGCGGTGGCAACGGGCGTCGGAGGCCGTGATTCCGGAACCTTCTTCCAGGGCGATCGTCGTTTCGATATCGTGGTCCGCCTGCCCGAAGCTGTGCGCGGCGAGGTCGAGGCTCTGCGCCGATTGCCGATTCCGTTGCCAAAAGGAGTGGACGCGAGAACGACGTTTATCCCATTGAGCGAGGTGGCGACGCTGGAAATGGCGCCCGGCCCGAACCAGATCTCGCGCGAGAACGGCAAGCGCCGCATCGTGATCAGTGCCAACGTTCGTGGACGTGATATTGGTTCATTCGTGCCCGAGGCGGAAGCGGCTATCCAAAGCCAGGTCAAGATCCCGGCTGGCTACTGGATGACATGGGGTGGCACCTTTGAGCAACTGCAGTCCGCCACCACCCGCCTGCAGGTGGTAGTGCCGGTGGCGCTGTTGCTGGTCTTCGTACTGTTGTTTGCGATGTTCAACAACATCAAGGATGGCTTGCTAGTCTTCACGGGCATTCCCTTTGCGCTGACTGGCGGGATTCTTGCCCTGTGGATACGCGGCATTCCGATGTCCATTACTGCAGCGGTGGGCTTCATCGCGCTGTGCGGGGTGGCGGTGCTCAATGGTCTGGTGATGCTGTCGTTTATCCGATCGCTGCGCGAAGAAGGGCATTCCCTCGACAGCGCGGTCCGAGTTGGCGCCCTGACGCGACTGCGTCCGGTGCTGATGACGGCCCTGGTGGCATCCCTGGGTTTCGTGCCGATGGCCATCGCCACCGGTACGGGCGCTGAGGTGCAACGTCCCCTCGCAACGGTGGTAATCGGTGGCATCTTGTCGTCCACGGCGCTGACCCTACTGGTGTTGCCGGTGCTCTATCGACTTGCTCACCGCAAGGATGAGGACGCGGAAGATACTCGCGAGCCAGTCACTCAGACGCATCAACCGGATCAAGGCCGCCAGCCTGCATGACGTAAATCCTTGGGCGGTCATCGTACCGCCCAATTTTTATAGGAGTTTCTATGGGCGCAGGTCACTCACACGACCATCCCGGTGGCAACGAGCGATCGCTCAAGATCGCCCTTGCGCTGACCGGTACGTTCCTGATTGCCGAAGTGGTCGGTGGTGTCATGACGAAGAGCCTGGCGTTGATCTCCGACGCCGCGCACATGCTCACGGACACCGTCGCACTGGCCATCGCACTGGCTGCTATTGCGATCGCCAAGCGACCCGCGGACAAGAAGCGGACATTTGGCTACTACCGTTTTGAGATTCTTGCCGCGGCCTTTAACGCATTGCTGCTGTTCGGTGTGGCTATCTACATCCTGTACGAAGCCTACCTGCGGCTGAAATCGCCACCTCAGATTGAGTCAACCGGCATGTTCGTCGTGGCTGTGCTGGGCCTGATCATCAATCTCATCAGCATGCGCATGCTGTCCTCCGGGCAAAGCAGCAGCCTGAACGTGAAGGGTGCTTATCTGGAAGTCTGGAGCGATCTGCTCGGGTCGGTTGGCGTCATCGCCGGTGCGATCATCATCCGCTTCACGGGCTGGGCGTGGGTCGACTCCGCCATTGCGGTGCTGATCGGCCTCTGGGTACTGCCTCGCACGTGGATCCTGCTGAAGTCGAGCCTGAATGTGCTGCTCGAAGGCGTACCCGATGACGTGGATCTGGCAGAGGTTGAGAAGCAAATTCTGGCGACGCCCGGGGTAAAAAGCTTCCATGACCTCCACATCTGGGCACTTACCAGCGGCAAGGCGAGCTTGACGGTTCATGTCGTGAATGACACGGCCGTCAACCCGGAAATGGAAGTGCTACCGGAATTGAAGCAGATGCTGGCTGACAAATTCGATATCACGCACGTGACCATTCAGTTCGAACTGGCACCATGCGAACAAGCGGATGCAGCTCAGCATTTCAATGCATCGCCAGCACTGGTCGGATCGAAGTCGCTTGCTGCAGGAGGAAACTAAGGTGCGGGTACTTGTTGTAGAAGACGAACCGCGTACTGCGGAGTATTTGCAGAAGGGATTGTCGGAGTCGGGTTTCGTGGTCGACATCGCGAACAATGGTGGCGATGGGCTCCACATGGCGGAAGAGACCGACTACGACGTCATCATCCTGGACGTCATGCTGCCAGGTATGGACGGGTGGACGGTCATCAAGTCCATTCGATCCAAGTCCGAGACACCCGTACTGTTTCTGACGGCGCTGGATGATGTGGCGGATCGTGTCAGAGGCTTCGAGTTGGGGGCAGACGATTACCTGGTCAAGCCCTTCGCCTTTGCCGAGCTCCTTGCCCGTATCCGGCGTTGCTTGCGCCAAAGCACCTCGAAGGAGTCCGAGCGATTGCGCATTGCCGATCTGGACATCGACGTGCTTGGAAGGCGGGTATTCCGGGGAACTACCCGCATTGAATTGACGAATCAGGAGTTCTCGCTGTTGCACCTGCTCATGCGCCGGAGAGGGGAGGTGCTGTCGCGAACCACGATCGCGTCCCAGGTCTGGGACGTCAACTTCGACACGGATACCAATGTCGTTGACGTCGCGATCCGGCGCCTGAGATCCAAGGTGGATGATCCCTTCGATCAAAAGCTGATCCATACCGTACGGGGAATGGGCTATGTCCTCGACCCAGAGCGCGGCCGGTGACGGAATGAGGCCCGGGACTTCGATAACCCCGCTGTCACTGACGAGGCGGCTTGGGCTCTTCTTTGCATTGGTACTGTCTATCGCGCTGGCCAGCATGGGCGCCTTTGCTTACTACTCGCTCGCCGCGCAACTCGAGGCCAGAGACGATGAGGTTGTAAAGGGAAAACTCGAACAGGTCGAGCATTTCTTGCGCGAGGTGGACGGGGTGCAGGGCGTCCCGGCGGCGCAGCATCGCTTCGATGATCTGGTGCGAGGTTACTCGGACCTCATCGTTCGCGTCACGGCGCTGGATGGCCGGCTTTTGTTTCGCACGGGCAACGATGCATTGCTGGAAGGCACTGACCAAGCGGCGGTCACGGGAAAGTCATCGCTCATGTTCCAGTCCGCCGATGCGGTGTTGGGGCGAGACGGTACGCGGGCGACGGTGTTCGTGGCGAAGTCTGGCGAGGACAGGAAGCAGGTGACTGCGCGATTCCGGACGACGCTCGTGCTTGGTACCACCGTCGGTGTGATATTGACGGCCCTGGTGGGGGCGGCCATTACGCGCCGTGAGCTGGAGCCGGCGCACGTACTTATCAAGCAGATCAACCGGATCAGTGTGGAACGGCTGAGCTACCGGGTGGACATGCCACCCAAGCCCACCGAAGTGCGTGATATCGCCTCTGCGTTCAATGCGATGCTGCAACGCCTCGAGGATGGTTATCAGAAGCTGTCGCGGTTCTCCGCCGATCTTGCCCATGATTTGCGCACGCCGCTTAACAACCTCATTGGACATGCCGAGGTCGCCTTGTCACGAGACCGCACCGGGCCCGAGTATGTCGCCTTGGTGGAGGAAAGCCTGGTCGAATACCAGCGACTTGCGAGGATGATCGATGCGATGTTGTTCCTCGCGCGAGCTGACAGTGCCAATGTGGCGCTCGAGTTGACGGAACTCCAGTTGAATGCAGAACTTCGCAAGTTGTCCGCCTACTTTTCGGTGCTTGCAGAGGAGCGAAGCGTCGTAATCAGGGTAAGCGGGGATGCCACCCTGGTCGCTGATGCCATTCTGTTCCAGCGTGCGATCAACAATGTTCTGTCAAATGCGGTCCGTCATGCGTGGCCGAATTCGATGATAGATCTGGTGGTGCGCCGCGAAGCGGCACATTGTTGCATCGACATCACGAACGTTGGAGACCCAATCCCGGAGCGGGAACTTTCCCTCATCTTTGATCGGTTCTTCCGTGGGGATAGGGCGAGATCCAACTCGTCACAGTCCACGGGGCTGGGCCTGGCCATCGTCCTGTCGATCATGGAGCTCCATGGCGGCGACGCGTCAGCCGTGAGCGGCTTGGATGGGAAGACACGCTTTACATTGCGCTTCCCGCTCAACGGTGCTGAAGCCTCAGCGCGGGTTTCGGTGGGTAGGCCGAGTCAGGACCGACCAGTCGTTGGGTAGAGTGGTG
>NZ_JBBHZL010000025.1:0-23410 GCF_049843575.1 Cupriavidus sp. Met-2 | reverse complement strand
GGGGTGATCGTACTTTTGGTGCTAAATCTGGCGGTTTGGTTTGAATTTCTCTTATAGATCAATGCCTTGTGCGGCAGCGCATTTCCCGGTTGCTGTTCCTTCCGGTGCAAAATCTGGCGCATTTCAGGCCAGCGCTGCTATCTCCTCGCGCCCCGTACTCACGGCACGTGCTTAAAAAATGGTTTCAGGCAGCGAATGCCTCGCCGAACTGCCGGGCCCGCTTGACATCATCGGTATGTAAGTAGATGGACGTGGTCGAAATTGAGGCGTGGCGCAGGTTGTCGCGCACAGCGCTCAGTTCGACACCCTTGGCCAGCGCGTGGGTCGCGTGGGTGTGCCGCATCCAGTGTGGTGTCGCCCGGCGGAGCTTCTCTGCCAACGCTGGATGATCGCCTTCGATGATGTCCGCTGCGAGCCTGAAGAATCGGCGCATGACTTCCCACAGGCGCAGGGGCGTGATGCCGGTTTCACCACCATCCAGGCTACCGATTAAGGGCGTAGTGGGGTTCCAGCGAGCGCGGCTGACAGGGAGCTCGCGCTCCAGCAGGTAGCGTTCCAGCGCTGCCCGCGCCAAGGGCGTCAATGCGACCCTAGCGGGCTTGCCACCTTTGCCGACCAGGTGCAGCCAGTGATCGCCCAAGGCGTCGGCGTCGAGGTGACGCAACGCGGCATTGGCCAGTTCGCTGATCCGCAGCCCGGTCGCGTATCCGAAATCCAGCAGGAAGCGAAGCCGTTGTGCGGCCGCAGCTTGCCAGCCGTACGACCACTCGAGGCCGTTGGCGATGGTCCGTACCAGCAGCCATTCGCCTTCGGTGAACGCGTGCGTGGTTTCCACGGCCATGGCACGCTGGCTGCCGCGCACCTTGATACCCGCAAATGGGTTGGCAAGCACATAGCGTTGTTCCACCAGCCAGCGGAACAAGGCGCTGAGTACGGCCAGCGCATGTGCGACCGAGCGCGCCGAGAGGTTATCGACAAACGGGCGCCAGTCCGGCGACGTGCGTGGCCGTGGTGGTCCGACCCAGCGCTCGCGCGGCGTGGGTCTGCGCAAAAATGCCCGATAGTCGGTCGCATCCTTGGTCGTCAAGGATGAAAGGGCCTTCCCTCGCGCTACGATGGCCCACAGGATCAGCCGTTCGGCTTCCTTGCGGTAGGCGCGCTGCGTGGCCGGCGATTCGTGCAGGGCCAGCCAAGCCTGGATGGCCTCGTAATCATTGTCCACACCCAGAATGCAGGTCGACAGCGGAGCGCGGAAGGCGCCGGCGGAGCCGTCGACCTCGTGGGGCAGCCGCAGGTGTTCCCACGGCGTCACGATGGACCGTCGGTCGGCGACGATCAAAGCGCGGGCACGTTCGGTTAGCACCGGGTGTGCGGCAAAGAATGCCTCGATCTGGCGGGCGCTGGTGACTCCGAGCCCCGGCACGGCGGTCCACCACTGTCGCCGGCGGGGGATTCGAACGGTTAGGTCGGCCAGAGTGTTGATGCCAGCGGCCTGCAGCGCGCGTACGGCGCGCGCTGGCAGCCACTGTGCCACGGCATCGCTGATCTGTGGCGAAGGCGCGGGGGTTACACGCAGTTGCTCGATGGCCGCCGCAGCTGCCCGGGCGTAGCCCACGCGCTCGGTGGCAGAGCACACGAAGACTTCCGCCAGGTCGGGGCGCTGGCGCTGCCGGGCATACTGAACGAGTTGGCGCCGGATCGCTCCGATGATGCCTCTTGCCGATTGGCCATCGCCAATCCGATCACGCAGGTAGCGGTCGGCCGACTCACGCGAGGAAGCGCCCTCGTACCAGGCGCGCAGCGTGGCAAGAGCGGCGGGGTCGGGCAGGCCATCGGGAACAGTTAGGCGTCGGGGCATTTTGTGTGGAGCAAGTTACGTACCAAGATATTGGTACAGAGATAATAACTCTTATCTCTGTACCCATGATTCGAAACGTTGCCGAGGCATGGGCACACCTGTCCCTGGGGCGCGCGAGGCGGCATTGGGGGGAGGGTCGGCGGGCATGGGCTAGAATCGGCTGTGGGCTACAACGCCCGTCACGAACCGTGGGCGGGGCCGAGCAGACTGCCCGCCGTTATCTTCCCCCGCCATGCCAATCGCCTATCCTGGGGCCCAATCCTTGCGCGAGCGCGCCGACGCAGTCCTGTGGATCAAGTCACAGATGGCCCGGCTCGGGCTGAGCTATGAGCAACTCCTGGCGGCAGGCTGTTTCGCGGCGCCCGGCGTAGCCGGAGGCTCTGCCTCAGGCGTCATCAAATTTCGGGACGCCGCTGGCCACGCCTGGAATGGCGTGGGCGACCTGCCGGATTGGTTGCAGCGCGCGGTCAATGCGGGGCAGTCGATCGAGCATTTCCGCGCAGAGCAAAAGGTATAGCTTGGCGGAGGGCCGTACCCGACCCGTTACCGCCGCTGATCACACAGCATGTCAACGACCACTTGTTGAGTGGAAGCGGCCGTCCAATGCCGTTGTGGTGAAGCAACCAATGGCGACACCGACGCATATCGCGACACAGGATCGAAATTCAGAAGCTGTCGCAGCCGGTAAAAAGCGTCCCAATTGCAATCGCGTACCGCGAGTTTCCTTCCATGCCAGTACCCGGGTGATCATGCTTGTTCCCATTTTTTGCGCTACTTCGATACGGCGGCGCTGAACGAGAAGGCATCGAACACAGTCACGCTGTCCGCCTTCGTCCAGACGCCAACTGCGCCGGCGCCACTGATGTGCTCGTCCGTTACGTCAATCTGTCGTTTGCCGTCCAGGGAAACCTGGATATGACTCCCGGCGAATTCCACGCGCAATGTGTGCCAGACCCGGGCGGCGACTGGTGTTTCCTGATACTTGATCGTGTGCCTGCGTCCGCCGATCGTGTAATACAGAGAGACGTTGTTCTCCAATGCGTTTGCTCTCGCGACGTAGTACTGGTTACCGTCCTTCCAGCGCCAAACCACCCCACCGGCCTGATCATCCCGACCAGCGATCGGCTTGAACTTCACCTCGACATACCCGTCAGTAATAGAGGCGTCCTGCTTCACGCACCACGGAAAATCGCCGGAGCCAGACTGCTTGAGCACATTGGCCCCATTTGGCGCGGTCGGGTCGGCCTCAATGGTCCATTTCGGCTGGCCACGTCCGGTGACGCCAGCCAGCCACCCTGCGGGCAACGCCCCTTGCTTGTCTTGACTGAACATGACGGTCTCCCCCAATGTGGGCAGGGTCATCAGTAAAAGTAGTGGAGTGAGTAAGATCCGCTTCATCCGGCCCCCCGGTGCGTTCACGCAGGCATTTTTGGTGGCCACTGATGCGTTTCCGCCTGGCAACTCTGACACCATGCATACAGCGCGTCGTACATCACCATGCCGCGTTCAAGCATTTCATGGTCGTCGGTGAAGACGTGAGACAGCCCCAGTGAAATCGCATAGAGTCCGCTCGACTGCGGTGTCAGGTCCAACCGTGATGTATCCGCGCCGCGCACAATGCCGGCCAGTTGCTGCAGGGCCGGATCACCGCCGAGCTTGTACCTATCAAGAAACGCATCGAAGCTGCAAAGCTCGCCCACATGCGTCAGCTCAACACCAGGGATGTCATAAGGAATGGCACCGGATTCGTTGGCGATGCGCACGACGTCTGCGGCCGGCACGTACAGGAAGTCCGGCGTCTCGTCGATGAAGCGTGCGATCAGCCACGGGCAGGCGATGCGATCGATCTTGGGGCGTTCACGCGTGATCCATTTCATGGCGCAGTCCGTGGTTTGCTAACCGTGGGATGACTACCGGCGGCCCATTCTTCGAGACCGCCGACCAGATACGACGCATCAAAGCCAGCGGCTTCCAGCAGCGCTGCGCAGTCTTGGCCAACTTGGTGGCCGCGAACGCAATAGACGATGACCGGGCGGTTTGCGTCGAGAGTGGAAATCCAGTGGCCAAGGTCATCGGGGTTGCGCCAGATGGCCCCCGTGATAATTTGGTCACTCGCATCGAACGCTGCCTTGCGTCTGACGTCGATCAATTGCGGTGAGTCGAGGGCTTGCAAAGCCGCGGCGAGTTCACGGGAGGTGGTAGCATTCGGCATGGGCAATCCTGCGTCGGTTATTGCTGAGCTGTGGCAGCAAAGCGGGTTGCCACGCGTTGCCAACTGATGTTCGGCAGGAACGCATCGACATACGCGGCCGCCTTGGCGCCGTAATCCATGTGGTAGGAGTGCTCATACATGTCGAGCGCCAGGATGGGTGTGGCGCCTGCGAGCGTATGGGCGTGATCCGACGCCCACTGGTTGACGAGCCGCCCGTCGCGCGGCGAATAGGTGAGCAACACCCAGCCCGAGCCACCGCCAAGCGCCTTGCCCATTGCCGTGAATTCGGCCTGCCAGCGCGAGACCGAGCCAAAATCGCGCTCGATAGCGGCTTTCAGGTTGCCTTCCAGCGGCCCGCCATCGCCAAGGCTGTCGAAGTACACCTCGTGCAAGATCATCGAATTCGTGGCGATGAGTTCCTCACGTTTCAGCCCATTGAGTACGAACACAGGTGCGGTCGCGACATCCAATGCGACAAGCTCCGCCGTAATGGCATTCAGTCGCTTGACTGCGCCACCGTAGTTGTTCTCGTAGTGGCTGAAGATTAGTTTCTCGGACAGGCCTGGCAACCCCGCCGGATCGCATGAGAGCGGCTTCATCTGGTAAGTCATCGTGTCTCCTGTGGCGATTCAGTGGTGCAGCAGCGGATAGGCGAGCAGGCCGATCGCGGCGGCACCTGCAACAATCATGGGCTCGGACAGTTTCTTGAACTTCAGCAGCAGTGCAACGGTGACCAGTGCCAGCAACACCGTGGGGATATCGATGATCGAGCGCTTGGCCAGCACGATGACCGCGCCCGTGATCGCGCCGATGGCGGCTGCCGTGACACCATCCACGAACGCCAGGATGGCGGGCAGCTTCCCGTATTTCTTGAAGTACGGTGCCGGTAGGATCGTGAACAGGTAGCAGGGCAGGAACGTTGCCGCCGCTGCCATGCAGGCCCCCGGCAGTCCTGCGACCAGATAGCCGATGAAGCCGACGGTGATGACTACCGGGCCAGGCGTAATCATGGCCACGGCCACGGCGTCCACAAACTGCTTGTCGTTCAACCAGTGGTGTTCGGTCACCACGCCGCCATACAGGAACGGCACGATGGCGAGCCCCGAGCCGAAGACGAACGCACCGGCCTTGGCGAAGAACACCCCGATCTGCGAGAGCAGTGGCCAGTCCACGGTACTTAGCAGACCACTTGCCGCCGGCAACGGTGCTGCCGCCATCGCATTGAGCTTGCCTTGGCGGAACCATTTGGGCGGTGCACGCCAGAACCAGACCAGAACGCCAGCCGCCAGAAATAGCCAAGCCACCTCCGATTCGGTGATGACCGTCACTGCTGCGAGCACCAGGTAGATGCACCACAGCAGTTTGTCCTTACCAACACTCTTCTTGGTCAGCTTGTAGGCACTGATCGCAATGATGCCGATGACGGCGGCACCCACCCCGTAGAACACGGACTGCATCCACGTCAGTCCACCGAAGCGCGTGTATGCCCAGCCGAGTGCCAACACCATCAGGAAAGAGGGCAACACAAAGGCGATGCCGACGAGCGTCGCGCCCAGGATGCGGTAATGCACATAGCCAAGGTAGATCGCCAGTTGGGCCGCCATGGGCCCTGGCGCCAGTTGTGCCAGCGCGATGCCTTCCTTGTAGTCGGCGTCGGTGATCCACTGGCGCGCGTCCACCAGATCACGGTGCATGTAGCCGGCCAGGGCCACCGGGCCACCAAAGCCGAAGGTGCCGAGTCGCAGGAAGTAAAGCACCAGTTGCCGTAGCGTGTAGCCGGGGCGCTTATGGGTTGACTGGTCCGATGCGGTATCGGCTGGTTGGGGCGAGTTCATCGTTAGTCTTGAGGTGTGAAATTGATTGGCGAATTTGGATTAGCGCTTGCGGCTACTGGAGAAGTGCAGATGGAGCGAATCGAGGACATGGCTCATCTCGTCCAGCAGGGCATCATCGTCGGACAGCCGCTCACGGGCACCGGTCAGCACGGCTTCAAAGCCGCTCGCTTCCGCGACGGGCATGCCGCCGATGTCGAGTACATGAATCATCTGGCCAAGGCGCGCCAGCCCCTTGTCCTCGTCGAGCCCAAAGCTGGCGAGCAACACTTCAAAGGAAACGCGGTCGCCGATATGCGTGAACGTCGCGCCATCGAAGTCGAATCCCAACGCGTCGTCCGGGCATTCGTGCATGTCGGCGAGCCAGAGGAAGGTGGCGTGGGGATCGATGAAGCGCCGGATCAGCCAGGCACAGGCGACGCGGTCCACCCAGAGGTGCCGGCGTGTCGCCCAGTGCCGCCCCTGATACTGGGTGGGATCACGTCGTGGGATGCTGCCGGCTACCCCATGTGGTTCGCCCGGCGACAGGAGAATGTCAACGGCCGCGTTGAAGTCGCGCCATTGCGCTTCGGCCCGGGCCGAAGCGTCGTTGGGGAAGAAGTCGATATGGCGAATCGCGTCGAATCCCCGGCCGTGGCGGCGCACGAGGCGCAGCAATTCCGCTTCGTCCGTGTCGCCCAACGTTGCGCGCGCACCGGAGAGTTCGGCCGCCCAGGCCGCGTATTCGGCCGACCGGTCGAACAATGCGCGATACTCGGCATCCTCTCGCGCATCGTTCGTGTGGACCGAGAGGATCCAAACCTTGCCGTCTTCGCTGGTCGCGTCGGCAGCGAGCTTTTCGAGCTGGCCGCGCAATCCCGGCTGGTCGGGCAGAAGGTAAGCGCCGTCCCGCAACGACGCGCCGCCGAGCGACTTGATGCCGCGCCACAGTCGCATACGCGGGGTCGCAGCCGATGTCGGCAGGCTGACGATCAGCAGCAGCCAGGTGGCTTGGGGGCTGGATGGGAGAGGATTCATGCGCCAAGCGTAGCTGGCCGTAGTCGCCTCTTCAATGTTGTAGAGATCTCTACAATTCAAATATTCGATACGGATGCGAGGGTGTCTGCCGCTTAGCGCCGTATTAGCTAGGTCAACAGCTTGGAGATCAGCAATGGCTGACATCGACGAATGGCTAAATAGCGCCTCAAGGATCATACGAAAGGCGTCTTCCGAAACGGACATCGCGGAAATTCAGAGGCGGATCGCGGCAGAACCGACGCAAGAAGTCCTTGTCGCGCGCCACGATGTGTGGCGAGCCGTCCTCTGTGCCGCTGTGGCGGCGCTGGTGGCGTACGCGGCAATGGACCGAGTGGCCACGAGCCTGGTGGTCAGGACTGGACCGACCTGGGTGGCAACGCCGTCTGCCGCATCGCCGTTCGGCCTGCTGATCGGCGAATGATGACGCCGCGAACCCGACGCCTGTCCATTTCCACGCTGGTTGGCGCGCTAGTCGGCATTTCCGTGGCGATTGCAGGTGTCTATGTCACGCGTTCCTCGCATGAACGGCACACCGACTTGCATGAAATGCTGCACGAAGCCGTGCCGCTCGACGCCAACGAGCGCGAAATTCTCGAACTGAAAGAAGAGGCATTTGCCCAGCGCCGTCGGGAGATCGAGATGCGGTTGCGGGCGGCGAACGGAAAGCTGGCGAACGCCATCGCCAGAAATCCAAACTGGTCGCCCGAGGTCGAGGCCGCAACCCAGGAGGTCGAGCGCGCCGCCGGCGACCTGCAGCGCGCCACGCTGGTCCATGTGCTCGAGATGCGTGCCGGTCTCAAGCCCGAGCATCGGCCTGCCTACGACCGCGTCCTTGTCGATGCGCTTCGCCGTGGATCGCAGTGAATCCCGACGACGCGGACAAATTGCTCGCCCGCCAGGCGGCCGAAGGCAACCAGCGCGCGTTCGGTCAGCTTGTGGAACGGCATGGCATCGCGCTGGCTCAGGCTGCGCGCAGCTTTGGTATTCCCGAGACCGACGTTGACGACGTCGTACAGGACACCTTTGTCGCCGCATGGCACGCGCTGGATGATTTTGATCGAGACAGGCCGTTTCGCGCGTGGCTTTTCCGCATTGGACTCAACAAGATGCGGGACCTGTATCGCTTCCGGCGCGTCAGACAATTCCTTTTCGGCGCTGAGGACCTTGGCGACATGGAACTGGCCGGCGGGGTCGCACACGATGAGCCGGGCCCGGAACAGCACGTGGCAGCGCGCCGGGACCTGGCACGCGTAGTCAAGACCCTGGACAAGCTGGACAAGGGCTCGCGCGAAGCGATTGTATTGACGGCAATCGTGGGAATGTCCCAGCCGGAAGCAGCAGCCGTGCTTGGCATGAGCGTGAAAGCCATCGAGGGGCGCATTGCGCGTGCGCGGGCCAAACTTGCCGCCGTACTCGAGGCGGGCTCCCAAAAATAAAGACCCAATCCGACGAGGGGAAGCACCACCTGGATTCGTATAGAGAGGAATAGTAGTCAACCTTCTCTCTTCGATGAAACAGGTGATTTTTTCGTTGCTTTGCCGGCCTCGCTACCTCAGCGTGGCGTTGTGGTGCCTGCCTGCCGCATTGAGCCATGCCGCCGAGGCGCCTCCCTATCAGAACCTGTTGCAGCAGTCACTGGCACTTGCCCCGGCAATGGTCGCGCAGGCGGCCAATGTTCGCGCCGCCGGCGCCGACGCCGCTCAGTCCCGTGCCTGGCTCAACCCGCGGATCGATACCGTGCTGGAGAACTTGGGCGCCCCGGCAAGCGAAGGCGTAAGCCAGCGCCAGAATACCTATTCGATCACGCAGCCTTTTGAAATTGGGGGCAAGCGGGGCGCGCGCATCGAGGTCGGAGAACGCAACTTCGCCGCAGCACAGGCGCGAGAGCGGCAGGCTCAGGTGGCCTATGCCGCGGAACTCGCTGTGGTCTACGCAACCGCAGAAGCGATGCTGGGGCGCCAGGCGCTGGCGACCGAAAATCTGGCACGCGCCAATGAGGAGCTGGCGGCGGCGCGTGCCCTCGTCGATTCCGGGAAAGAGGCCAGTTTGCGCAGCGCGCAGGCAAGAGCCAGTGTGTCGGCGGCGCAGGCTGCCGAGGCGGCAGCCACCAACGACGCCACGCAAGCATTGGCAAGGTTGTCCGCGCTGTCTGGCGCCTCGGAGCCCTATACGGCGGTCACGAGTTCCTTGCTGACGGCCCAGCCGGCCATCCTGAATGCTCCCACCGCGCTTGGCGAGTCCCCCTCGGTGCGCGCTGCCGAAGCCGAACGCAATGCATTGGACGCCCAGGTGGACGTCGAAAGAAAGCGCTGGATCCCCGATGTCGGCGTCAGCGCGGGGGTACGCCGCTATGGCTGGACCAATGCCAGTGGCTACGTGGTGGGCGTGACGGCTTCCCTTCCGTTGTTTGACCAGAACCGCAATGGCATCAACGCTGCCGTCGAACGCGTCGCGGCTGCGCAGGCGCGGCTCGACAGCATTCGGCTTGAGGCGAATGCCGTACGCCAGTCCGCCATCTCCCAAGTGGCCACGACGGAAAAGCAACTCGCCGCGGCTAGCGAGGGAGAACAGGCGGCTACGGAAGCCTATCGCATGGGGCGCATTGGTTATGAATCAGGCAAGACGCCGCTGATGGAACTGCTGGTCGTGCGACGTGCACTGATCGAAGCCCGGCAACTGACGATTGACGCGCGCCTGGCGCGCGTGCGCGCCTTGGCGGCGCTGGCTCAGGCAGACGGCCGTCTGGCATTTGAGGAATCACGATGATGAAGAACGAGCGTCGGTCTGTGAACTGGCCAATGGTAGCTGGGGTGGCCGCAGTGGCGGCGGCGGTGGGTTTCGGCGCGGCGAGACTGTCTGGGCCGGAGAAGTTGCCCGCATCGTCACAGGCTGCAGAAGCGAAGAAGCCGGGAGTCACGGCGGAAAAAGCTGGCCCACAAGAGGTCAAAATTCCGGCCGCCTACCTTGCGGCCGCCAACATCGCGGTGGAGCCGGTAGCGAGCGCAGCAGTCGGCGCGGAAATCCTGGCGCCGGCCACGGTGGCAGCAGTGCTCGGCAGCGAGGCGGTTATCGTGTCGCGCGCCGCCGGCGCCGTGCAGCGTATTCAGCGCCGGCTTGGCGATTCCGTGCGGGCGGGTGATGTGCTGGCCGTGGTCGATAGCCCCGATGCAGCCGCCATGGCTGCCGAGCGCAAGGTCGCGCAGGCGAAGGCCGATCTCGCGCGCAAGACCTACGAGCGCGAGGCAAGCTTATTCCAGCAGGGCGTCACGCCCCGTCAGGAAATGGAAGCAGCGAAATCCGCGCTCGAAGTTGCGCAGGCCGAAGCGCAGCGCGCTGCCACGGTGGCCCAGTCCGCGCATCTGGCCAGCGACGGGCGCTCGGTGGCCGTCGTCAGCCCGATTGCGGGCAAGATCACGGCCCAGTCCGTCACGCTGGGCGCTTTCGTGGCCCCCCAGGCGGAACTCTTCCGCGTGGCCGGCACCGGTGCCGTGCAGGTGGAGGCCGCCGTGACCGCCGCCGATACGAACCGCATTGCCACCGGTAGCGACGCCACCATTGTGCTGGCCAACGGCTCGCCGCTGCCGGCGCGCGTGCAGGCGGTCACGCCGACTGTGACAGGTAGCGCGCGTGCCGCGACGGTGGTCGTGGTGCCGGCGCAGCCGACTGATCGGCTCGTGGTGGGCGAAGGCGTCCAGGTGCGCCTGCGCACGGCGGCGAGCGATGCCGCTTCCCTTTCTGTGCCGGAAGACGCGGTGCAGAACCTCGACGGCCGCGACGTCCTCTTCGTCCGCACGCAGGAAGGCTTCCGTCCACGTCCCGTGCTGGTGGGTACCCGTAGCGGTGGTTCGGCGCAAATCCTCTCCGGTGTACAGCCCGGCGAACAGGTGGCCACCCGCAATGCCTTCCTGGTCAAGGCGGAAATGAACAAGGGCGGCGGGGACGAGGAATGATCGAGCGTATCCTCAGCGGCTCGGTCCGCTATCGCTGGCTGGTTCTGTTCCTCACGGCAATCGTCGCGATCATTGGCGCCTGGCAACTCAACCTGCTGCCGATCGATGTCACGCCTGACATCACGAACAAGCAGGTCCAGATCAACACCGTGGTGCCGACGATGAGCCCGGTGGAAGTGGAAAAGCGCGTCACGTATCCGATCGAGACGGCTATTTCCGGTCTGAACGGTGTCGAGAGCACGCGCTCGATGTCGCGTAACGGCTTCAGCCAGGTGACCGTGATCTTCAAAGAGAGCGCGAACCTGTACTTCATGCGCCAGCAGGTAACCGAACGGCTGGCCCAGGCGCGTCCGAACCTGCCGGGAAATGTCGAGCCGCAGATGGGACCGGTATCGACGGGGCTGGGTGAGGTCTTTCACTACAGCGTCGAGTACCAGTATCCGGACGGCACCGGCGCCCCCATCAAGGACAGCGAGCCGGGCTGGCAGAGCGACGGCAGCTTTCTGACCGAGCGTGGCGAGCGTCTCGATGATCGCGTCTCAAGGCTCGCCTATCTGCGCACGGTGCAGGATTGGATCATCCGGCCGCAGTTGCGCACGACGCCTGGCGTGGCCGACGTCGATTCACTCGGCGGTTACGTCAAGCAGTTTGTCGTCGAGCCTGACACCGCCAAATTGGCAGCCTACGGCATTTCCTATGGCGAGCTTGCGCAGGCACTTGAGGATGCCAATCTGTCAGTCGGCGCGAACTTTATCCGGCGCTCCGGAGAGTCATACCTGGTGCGCGCCGATGCCCGGATCAAATCGGCCGACGAAATATCCCGGGCTGTGATTGCCCAACGACAGGGTGTGCCGATCACGGTGGGACACGTCGCAGCGGTCAAGATTGGCGGAGAACTGCGGTCCGGTGCCGCCAGCCGCAATGGCAACGAAACCGTGGTGGGCAGCGCGCTGATGCTCGTTGGGGCCAACAGCCGCACCGTGGCGCAAGCCGTGGGCGACAAACTGGACCAGATCTCGAAGACGCTGCCGCCAGGCGTGCTGATCGTTCCTACTCTCAATCGCTCCCAACTGGTGATTGCGACCATCGAAACGGTGGCGAAGAACCTGGTGGAAGGAGCGCTGCTGGTGGTGGCAATCCTGTTCGCCCTGCTGGGCAACTGGCGTGCGGCGGCCATTGCCGCCCTGGTCATTCCGCTGTCCATGCTGGTCAGCGCGATCGGCATGAATCAGCTCAATATTTCCGGCAACCTGATGAGCCTGGGGGCGTTGGACTTCGGCCTGATCATTGACGGGGCGGTCATCATCGTGGAGAACTCGCTCAGGAGGCTGGCTGAGCGGCAGCACCACGAGGGGCGTGTGCTGACACTCAATGAGCGGCTGGAAGAAGTTATCCAGTCCTCCCGCGAAATGGTCCGTCCGACGGTCTACGGCCAGCTCGTGATCTTCATGGTCTTCCTGCCATGCCTGACCTTCCAGGGAGTGGAAGGCAAGATGTTCTCCCCGATGGTGATTACGCTGATGCTGGCACTCGCGTCGGCCTTTGTGCTGTCGCTGACCTTCGTGCCCGCCATGGTGGCAGTGCTGCTGCGCAAGAAGGTGGCTGAGAAGGAGGTGCGCATCATCGCGGCAACCAAGCAGCGCTACCGGCCGTGGCTTGAGCTTGCCGTGGCGCGCCCAATGCCGTTCATTGGCACCGGTGTTGCGACGCTGGCGATCGCGGCGGCGGCCTTCACGTTTGTCGGACGCGAATTCATGCCGACGCTCGACGAGCAGAACTTGAACCTGTCGTCGGTGCGTATTCCGTCGACGTCGATCGACCAGTCGGTCGCCATCGATCTGCCACTTGAACGCGCTGTGCTGTCGCTGCCGGAAGTCCAAACGGTGTATTCGAAGGCGGGCACGGCCAGCCTGGCGGCCGACCCGATGCCGCCGAACGCTTCGGACAACTACATCATCCTGAAACCGAAGGACGAGTGGCCGGAGGGGGTCACGAGCAAGGAACAGGTTATCGAGCGCATTCGCGAGAAGACCGCGCCGATGGTCGGCAATAACTATGATGTGACGCAGCCGATCGAGATGCGGTTCAACGAACTGATCGGCGGCGTGCGTAGCGACGTCGCCGTGAAGGTCTATGGCGAAAACCTGGACGAACTGGCGGCCACGGCTCAGCGCATCGCGGGCGTGCTGAGAAAAACCCCGGGAGCCACCGACGTTCGCGTGCCACTAACCAGCGGTTTCCCGACCTTCGACATCGTCTTCGATCGCGCCGCAATCGCCCGCTATGGCCTGACGGTCAAGGAAGTGGCTGATACGGTGTCCGCGGCTATGGCGGGTCGGCAATCCGGGCAGATCTTCGATGGCGATCGCCGTTTCGACATCGTGGTTCGCCTGCCGGGCGAGCAGCGTGGGAACCTCGACGTCCTCGGCGCGCTTCCGGTCATGCTGCCAGCGGTTGACGGTCAGCCTCGTGCCTCGGTACCGCTACGCCAACTCGTGCAGTTCCGGTTCACGCAGGGTCTCAATGAAGTCAGCCGCGACAATGGCAAGCGTCGTGTGTACGTGGAAACCAATGTGGGCAGCCGCGATCTGGGCAGCTTCGTGGACGATGCCGCGGATCGCATCGCCAAGGAAGTCAAGCTACCGCCAGGCATGTATATCGAGTGGGGCGGCCAATTCCAGAATCTGCAGGCGGCAACCAAGCGCCTGGCCATCATCGTACCGCTGTGCTTCATCCTGATCGCCGCGACACTGTACATGGCGATCGGCAGCGCCGCACTGACGGCGACCGTACTGACGGCAGTGCCCCTGGCGCTGGCTGGCGGCGTGTTCGCACTGCTCCTGCGCGGCATCCCGTTCTCGATCTCGGCGGCCGTCGGTTTCATTGCGGTGTCGGGTGTGGCTGTGCTGAACGGACTGGTACTGATTTCAGCTATCCGGAAGCGGCTTGAAGATGGCATGACACCGCACAGTGCGGTGATCGACGGTGCCATGGAACGGGTCCGGCCGGTGCTGATGACTGCCGCAGTGGCATCGCTCGGTTTTGTTCCGATGGCCATTGCCACCGGCACCGGTGCGGAAGTCCAGAAGCCGCTGGCCACCGTCGTCATCGGTGGACTCATCACCGCAACCGTGCTGACATTGTTTGTGCTGCCGGCACTTTGCGGCATGGTGCTGAAGCGCCGGGCCGCCGGCCGGCCGGAAGCGCAAGCCGTGCTAGAAATGTGAGTTCGCGAGTCCACTTTAGCCCCATCCCCTGATCCGCCATGTCCATTCGTACCGCATCTCCGGCATTACTGGCCGCTCTGCTATTCGGTGCAAGCACGCCGCTGGCCAAGGCGCTGACCGGTTCAGTTGCCCCGCTCTTGCTGGCCGGGCTGCTATATCTGGGCAGCGGCTTCGGCTTGGCCCTTGTGCTCGCGATCCGAAGAATCTGGGCGAAGCCTGATCCGGGAAATGATCATGGTGGCATTCCGCGAGCAGAGGTGCCGTGGCTAATTGGCGCAATCCTTGCGGGCGGCGTGGCGGGGCCAGCGTTGCTAATGACTGGCCTCGTCTCGACCAACGCCGCGTCGGCATCCCTGCTGCTGAACGTGGAGGGTGTGTTCACGGCCGTCATCGCCTGGGTGGTGTTCAAGGAGAACGCCGACCGACAGATTGTTCTGGGGATGATCGCGATCGTGGCCGGCGGCTTGCTGCTTTCCTGGCAGCCGGGCAGCCTGCAGATGTCGACTGGCGCGCTGCTTATCGTCGGCGCTTGCCTGTGCTGGGCGGTTGACAACAACCTGACCCGCAAGGTCTCCAGCAATGACGCGCTACTCGTCGCCTGCCTGAAGGGTGTTGTCGCTGGACTATGCAACACGACGCTCGCCCTGATGCATGGGGCTGTGTTTCCACCGCTCAGTACCGCGACAGGTGCGCTGGTCGTCGGATTCGCCGGATACGGTGTGAGTCTCGCCTTGTTTGTGGTGGCGCTGCGTCTGTTGGGCACTGCGCGAACCGGTGCGTATTTCTCGGTCGCACCATTGTTTGGAGTCCTGATCTCATTTGTGATCTGGCCTGAAGTGCCAGGCTTGGCTTTCTGGCTTGCCGCGGCGCTGATGGCATTGGGCGTGTGGTTGCACCTGCGCGAGCGGCACGAGCACGAGCATACCCATGAGCCACTGGCGCACAGCCACTCGCATCGACACGACGAGCATCATCAGCATGAGCACGACTTCCCATGGGATGGCAAGGAGCCCCACAGACACTGGCACGCGCACGAGGTGATGGTACACAAGCATCCGCATTATCCGGACGTGCATCATCGTCATTCGCATTAGCGTGGCACTGCCTCCGCACTGTTGAAAATCGCTTGAGGGTCCTCCGACCACTTTCTCTACCTTGAGCTAAAGGAAGCTCAAGTTTCGGTAGTGCAAGACGAGGAGGCTTTCTCAGTACAGATTCCATGGTGCGTTCCTCATGAACCTGTCGCGCGCTGCCCGTGTGCGGCGTCCAGCAACATCTCCTGATACAGATGGAGCGGGAAACGCAGCGTGCCCCGGAAGTTGATATGTCCGAAGTGCGCTGGCCCCATTCTCCGTAGCCAGTCATCATCGATCCTCTGCCCCTTCTGGCGCCAGGCATCCACTGTCACCTGCATGCGCTGCGTGTTCCACGCAATCACCAGATTGGTGAGCAGGGTCAGTGAGCCCGAGATCGCGATCATCTCGTCACGCCGACGGCCCCGTTCTGGCGCGACCTTGCCGGTGTAGACCGCACGCTGGAGCTGATGGACTGACTCTCCGCGATTGAGCAGGGTATGCAACTCCCGCCGGAATTCTGGATTGCCAAAATAGTCGCATAGGAACAGCGTCCGCAGCAGCTTGCCGAGCTGATCGGCGGCACGATAGACGGCATCACCCTGTGCGGCACTGCCGAAGCGCTGAAGGGCAACCACGGCGCTGACGCGTCCGGACTTGATAGATGCCACCAGCCGCAGCAAGCCGTCCCAGCCATCACGAATAGCCTTGAGAGAGATTTCATGGGCGACGACCGGTGTCAGCTTGTCCGGGGCGGCCAATCGCCGCGGCAAGTAGAGCTTGCGCTCGGCCAGATTGCGCAGACGCGGGCACAGATCGAATCCAAGCAGCTTCGCAACCGCCATGCCGACGCTCGTATATCCATGCGTGTCGACGGAAAGTCGAAGCAAGCCACCGTCGTCGCGCGTGTCATTGTGGCGCACGACGCCTTCGATCGCGACGCCAGCTTGTCGCTCGTTGAGCACGATCGGCTGGTTGTACACAATTCCGTGCTGGTCCAGCACGTGCGTATAGATTCCGACCGCGTGGGTGCGCCGCCGGGGATCGGCGCGGGCATAGAAAAGGTGGGGTGAGGTGTCGAGGCTCATGGAGTCGCTCGAGGCTCGTTGTCCGTCTCCCCATAGTTCGGTGATCGTGTGAGTCCGCTGGAACTCAATTACCCGATCATTGGCACGTGCCAGTCGGCCTGGCATCTCCAACGCGCGCATCAGTGTTGAAATGTGCGCCGCGTCCAGCTGGGGAATCATCGCTGCGACAGCCTTGGCATCGATCTCAGTGCCGTGTGCGATCAGCGCGCCGTACAACGCCACGAGTTCGTTCGCGTCACGCGCTCTTCGGGCCAGGAGGACTGCGCTGAAGCCGGTGCGGGCGTCCATCTCCATGATCAGATCCGCGAACTGGGCTGTACCGATGGCCTTGAAGAGCATGTCGCGTGTCTTGCGAGGCAGACCATCCGTGGGCAGCGCCTCCAATGCCGACAGGTGCAGCGTACCGTCTGAGCCGATCGTGACCCGGCCGGCCTCGCGCGCCTCATCCAAGGCCGCAAGATTCACCTTGAGGTGCTCCGACAGGCGGTCGATAAACGCATTGGCCGTCGATGGCAATGCCAGCGACGACAGATGTCGGTCGCGTTCGTTTTCCCATTGCGTCGATGGAATCAGCAGTTGATCCCGTTCCCGGAAAGATAGACTGTGATGAATCCACACGGAGCCACGTCGCAGGCCTTTGCGCAGGCCGGTGATTGCCGAGGCTTCCAACGCATGCAGTGCACGTTTGCGATCGTCATTCTCGATAAGGTCATGCCAACTGCCGCTGGCTGGCACCTCACTGCCGCGGGGTAGCTCACTCGCACCGCTATCGTGCAATTTGGTAACGAGCGCCAATTGGCGCAGGCTGGGTTCCGCTTCCCGGCCGGCAAAATCCAGTTCCCGCAGCGATGTGAGTAGAGCTCGGATCCGCTGATTGTCCTCAGTCAGTGTCTCGCGCACACTGGCTGCATGGCTCATGGCGGGCTTGCTAGGTAAATCCCCCAGCAGCTTGCCGATCTCCGCGAGCCGCTCCTCGGCCGAACGTTCGGCCTCGCCGACGAGCATCTTGATCGCTAGCAGGCGCTGGCGGTAATCCGCGGCAGAGCGGGCCTGCTTGGTCGTGGTCTTTTCGTAGGCCTGTCGGACCAGATCGGAGACCCGTCGCCCTGTCTGATAAAGCAGGGAGTCTGTCAATTCCAGTAAGGTCACTCGAAGGAAGAAAACCAGTTCCAGCGTGCGCGTCGACGCCTTCAGTTCTCTGATCTTAACGGGGCGGCGCGCCTCGATGCGCTTGGCCCAGGCCCGCTGCTTCTCCATAGGCACCGCGTCCAGTTGCCAGGTATGCGCTCCGAGTTCCTTCAGGAATCGTATTTTCTCGAGCGTTTCGGCAATGGTTGTCGGGCTGTGACGTGCTGGCGGGGTCTTCAGCCACTCAAGAACGGTCACTCCCGACGTTTCGTGACGGGTCGACAGAACCGCGTCCGCACGCGCAAGTTGAGATTCCGGGATGGTAGCCTCGATCATGGCTACCACAGCTCGCTCGATTTCCGCCCAGATCGAGCGGCCGAGATCGCGCAACGCTCGCTCGGCCGGGATCAGGATCCGCCGCTCGTATAGCCAGGAGCGCGCGTGCTGTAGCAGGTCCTCGGGCGTCAGAGATTCTTTTGCATCCTGGCGCATCCACGCCCCAAGCCCTGCCCAATGGTCTGGCCCAATCCGTGTCAGCCCGAGATAGTCGCAGGCCCAGACTTGGTGGTCATAGAGCGTCTTGTAGCGGTGATACATGGTCCGCAGCGACGCGATGGTTGGCGTCGGCACGCCAAGGCGCTCACCGATGTAACGCAGCAACTGACGCGGCAGGGTGCCGACATGGTCCAGCGTATGGCCGCTCGCCCGAAGAAAGACCAGCTGGATTGCCGCGCCGGCGCGCCAGTCTCGTCGAAACCGCTCATTCACTTCCGCCATGTCGCTGTCGGTGAGCGCAAAGTACCGCTCCACGTCGAACTCCGACATTTTGGCGGGCAAGCGGTCGATTCCCACATAGCGAAATTCCATGCCTGGCATTTCCCTACCTCCTTGCGGCGGCGCGGTGCGTGGGCAGCTATGTTACCGCGAGATCTCTCAGAGTCTGCCGACGGTCGCGGGAGTCGACCGACAAGCCCTGCCAGTAACGGCTTTCAGGGAAAGCGCCAGATTTAGCACGAAAAGTACGATTACCCCTTCACCGACTTTTTCGTTGATTTGGCGACCGTTTCCGGCCTCATTGCCGCGATTACTGCAACTGCGGACGGATTTGTCCCAGCGAACGCATGCGCACGAGGTTGTAGGCGGCCATGCTCAGCACAAACATTTGATCGACCTTCTTTAGTCCGCGCACCATCACCTGGCGCATGCGCCCAACGGTCTTGGCCCATCCAAAGCCTTGTTCAATCAGCTTGCGCTTCTGCTGTGAGATGGCATAACCCTTGGTGCCTGCAATGGCGTCGGGAACGGCCGAGCGGCGGCCAGAGGTGTTTTGTGCGACGTGCGGCGTCACCTTCAACTCCAGGCAGGCTTGAATGAACTCGTGCGCGTCGTAGCCCTTGTCCGCACCCACGGTGACTTCCACATTCAGGTCCTCAATCACCTGCCTGGCATCGTTGAGCATGACCTTCGCGGCCTCGCGCTCGGCGTGTCCGTCCGCATTGGTCACCATGGCGCTCACCACCAGGCCGTGGCGGTTGTCGCTCAGGGTATGACCCATGTAACGCAGTTCACTGGCGGTTTTGCCCTTGCGGTACAGCTTGGCATCGGGATCGGTTTTGGACTCGTGCGTCTCGTTGCTGCGCTTTTCACCCTTGAAGTCAGCACCGTCGTTATCGTCTTGGTCGTCGCCATCCTTGCGTACAAAGCTCTTGTGGCCAGCCCACGCCTTAATCAACGTGCCGTCGACGCTGAAGTGCTCGCCCGACAGCCAGTCCTTCTTCTGCGCGATGGCCAGCACTTCGTTGAAGAAGTCGATCACAGCATCGTGCTTGATCAGCCGTTCCCGGTTCTTGCTGAAGACGCTGGGCACCCAGACCACATCATCCATCGCCAGGCCAATGAACCAGCGAAACAGCAAGTTGTAGTGCGTCTGTTCCATGAGCTGGCGCTCCGACCGGACGCTGTAGAGCACCTGCAGCAGCATGGCCCGCAGCAACTTCTCCGGCGCGATGCTGGGCCGGCCACCCTTGATATCGGCCTCGTACATTTGCGCGAACAGCCGATCCATCTTCGCCAGCGCCTGGTTCGCCATGGTGCGGATCGCGCGCAGGGGGTGGGACTTCGGCACGAAATCTTCCAGCCGCCGCATGGTGAACAAACTTTCGGTGAAGGTGTCAGCGCCGCGCATGAACGTGGGATTGTATGGAGTCCTCAGATTAACGATTCAGCAAGTCGTCGCGCTGACGTTCGCTGCCGGTATTTCAGCAGCCTGTTAAGGCTCAACTCTTTCGTCGGGCGCGTCGCGCCTCTTGGGCGTCGAACTGGGCCGATACGGCGGCCGCCCACTCGCGGTGACACACTTCCGAGCAACAGGGGATCCAGCCGTCATCGCCTGTGGCGACAGGTTTGCCACAACCGTTTGCGCACCATCGGGCGCGTTCCACGTAGGCAGCCGTGGCCACCCGCTCGGACCGGAGGCGCTTTGCGCTGGCCAGCTTGCGGGCTGCCTTTTCGGCTGCTCGCACCCGTTGGATCGGCGATGGTACGTTCGAGAATGTAGTTGCGGCCCATGTCTGCCCCGCCAGGAACGTTAGCCTACGGTTCTGCTTGGTGCCCCACTGGCTTTAGGGGTTGCCATTCGCCCGCCGTATATTCGACCCGCGGCAGTTCGCCGTTGGCAATACGGTGCCGGAGATCCGCGAGCAAGCCAATTGGTGCTTCGCCGTTGGCTGCGCGCTTTGCCGCCGTAATGCCGATGCTGTAGCGACCCCCGCACGCCGGGCAGTCGTAGAGATAGCCGTCGGTACTCTGATGCAACGCCCGGCGCTCCGCCGGCATGTGACACAGCGCGCAAGGCACTCCTTCGTTGATTCGTTGCACAGCCGCCTCCATCGTCGAGATATGCCTAACTATTGTCCGAGGGCGATTGCTTGCCGGGCGCGGCGCTTTGATGGCTAGCCCGCGACTTACGCTCCAGCGCTCCCCCGCGTCGCAAGTCTACTGGCTTGCGCGGCTCTCGCTCATTTCGGGCGCGCACGAGGCGACCGTCGACCAACTGGGCGGTGAGTTCCTTCACCTGAGCGTTGGCTTGCTCCTCCCGCGCTGAAACTGCATGAAGCTCTAGCTCGACGCGCTCTCGCGCCTTCTTCTCGCCCTCCAGCCGGGCGGTCGCAACCGCTGAAGCCTGTTCCGCTGTAACTCGATCGGCGCGTTCCTTCTCAACCGTGGCGCGCGCTGCATTCAAGTCATCTTCGAGCCGCGGAAGGGCTTCCAGCCGCAACAGTGCCTTGGCCAGGTCCGTCCTGACACTCGCGGCCGCGGTACGCTCCTGCTCCGCTTCAGCACGGGCAACCTGAAGGTCAGCACCCTGCTGCTCCGCACGGCCCGCTAACGAATCCCGCTCAGACTGACAGGCAGCCAATTCCACCTGCAAAGCCTCGACTTGGCCGAGGAGGCGCTCGTTCTCCATGCCGAGATCCGTATTGAGCTGCTGCTGCTCTGCTAACTCCGCAGATAACTCAACCTTGCCTTCGGCAACGAGCTGTGCGAGATGGTCGGCGAGGACGCGCTGCAATGGCGCTGGCAGTGCAAGCGGCGCTTCGGGAACCTTCACCTGGTTCCCTTTCCACACATTCAGCATACGCAGCACGGTTGCCTGAGACCCGATGTCCCCCAACTCTTTGCGCACGTCGCGAACCGATGGCTGTTTGCTGCCGGCGGCACGCAGAGCGTTCGCCGCAGCATTCACCTGTTCCTGGGTGATAGACGCTTCCCGTACCATAAGAACTCCGTTCGTTACGTTTCGTTATGTTACGAATGTTATGTTATGAGCGTTATGGCCACAAGGAGATTTCGCGTGCTCTTGACTTCGGGCCGCCGGCCGTAAGCTGGAAGAACAATTTCCGCCATACAGCAACGATGCCCGCAATCCAGTTCGACCTCTTTCCGCGTAACACCACCGTTCAATTCGACGCGTCGGCTCCGCCGCTTCTGGTCCTCGCCTGCTCCGGGAAAAAAGCCGCGGTCCGCGCCCCTGCCCTGCAGCTCTACCAAGGCGTGATGTACCAGACCTACCGTGCTCACGTTCAATGCAGCGCTGCGCCGCTCGTGGTGATCTTGTCGGCCAAGCATGGATTCGTCGCACCCGACGAGGCGCTGGATCCCTACGACCAGTGGATGACGTCTGTGCGGGCTGACGAGATTCTTGAGCGGCTGCACCAGTGCGTGGTCCAAGTGGCCTGGCCCAGCCGAGCCAGCAGGGTGTTTCTGGCGGGCGGACAACACTACCGGCGTGTGATGCGCGCCGCGATTGGCGTGGTTGGCACGCCGGAGCTTCCCATCGGCGAAGTCAGTGGAGGGATCGGCTACCAACGCTCCCAGCTTGCCGATTTTCTTGATCGCCAGGCCCCTGCTCTTGCTGAGCCAATTGGCGCCTTCCCCAATGGCACACCGATTTTCCGCAGACATGGTTGGATCGAGGTGGGCGCCACGACGCGCCTGGTCTACCGTGCCGCACCGCAGTTACCTGCGTGCAAGGCGCGGGTGATGTCTCTCTTCGCAGGGCCAAGCGGACCCACAGCCGAAGTGGAGGTCGAGTGCGAGACGCGCGGCCGCCCGAGACTGAGCACGCGATGGGTGAGCGTCGCGGATCTGCGGGAGCCGTTATGAGCGATGCTGACAATCAGCGCGCGCTGCTTCTACGGGTCAGGCCAAGATAAAGCCAAACCGCTATCATAAGCATTTGGGTTATATAGAAGGAAGTCGAACTGCATCCTTCAGATATAAACAAGAACTCGCTGCCCGCGCGCAGCCACACCCAATGTCGCTAGGGAGCGGAGAACGCTGCCCCGATTTGGCGCGCACGTTTCACCTCGTCGCCGTGCAGGTAGATCGAGGTGGTTGAGATCGACGCGTGCCGCAGGTTGTCCCGCACCGTCGTCAATTCCGCGCCGCGCGCCAGCGCATGGGTGGCATGGGTGTGCCGCATCCAGTGGGGACTGGCCTGCCGCAGCTTTTCGGCGGCAGCCGGGTGGTCGTCCTGAATCAGCTCCGCTGCTTGCAGGAAGAATCGTCGCAACACGCCCCACAGGCGCGTGCCGGTGATACCGCTGGACGACTCCTGGCCCAGGCCGCCGATCAACGGGGTATGCGGGTCCCAGCGCGCCGGCGTGACCGGCAGGCCGCGCTCCACCAGATAGTGGTCGAGTGCCACGCGCGCCAACGGCGGTAGTGCCACCTTTCCCGCCTTGGCCCCCTTGCCTACCAGATTGAGCCAATGGTCGCCCTGCCCGTCGGTCTCGATGTCACCCAGCTTCGCAGAAACGAGTTCGCTGGCCCGCAACCCGGTCGCATAGCCGAAGTCGAGCAAGAACCGCAGGCGCTGGGCTGCCGGCGCCTCCCACCCATAGGACCATTCCAGTCCGTTGGCGAGCGTGCGCACCAGCATCCATTCCCCCTCGGTGAACGCGTGCGACGTATCCAGCGGCGCTGTCCGCGCGCTGCCGCGCACCTTGATGCCCGCAAAGGGGTTGGCCAGCAGGTACCGCTGCTGGATCAGCCAACGGAACAGGGCACCGAGCACCGACAAGGCGTAGGCCGTCGAGCGGGCCGACAGGCCCTGCGCAAACGGCCGCCATTCGGGCGAGGTGCGTGGCCGCGGCGGTCCCACCCAGCGCTTGTGTGGGGTCGGCCGGCGCAGGAAAGTGCGATAGGCAATCGCGTCCTCGGTGGTGAGCGACGACAGCGGCCGCTCGCGCTCGACGATCGCCCACAGGATCAGCCGTTCGGCTTCCTTGCGATAGGCTCGCTGGGTGGCAGGCGACTCGTGCAGCGCGAGCCAGGCCTGGACCGCGTCGTAGTCGTTGTCCGCATTGAGGGTGCAGGTTTGCCGCGGCGCACGAAAAGTTCCGGACGAGCCGTCGACTTCGTGGGGCAGGCGCAGTTGCTCCCACGGCACGATTTCCCCGCGGTCCGTCACGGCGATCAGCGCACGGGCGCGCTCGGTGAGCTGTGGGTGTTCGGCAAAGAA
>NZ_JBBHZL010000024.1:0-24244 GCF_049843575.1 Cupriavidus sp. Met-2 | reverse complement strand
TTGATAAGTTTCTGCTTGCCTTGGAGCGTGTGACTCATGACTAATGCCTGAATAGGGTAGGGGGGTATAGTATCAGATCGCAACGGCGAGGTTTCGCCAAAGATGCCGTTGGAGGCGGATCCTTCCCTAGGCGTTGGAGAGGTTATTTCGCAGTGCGTCAGCACGCGCGAGGGGCGAAACTCTGAATAGTGCATCCCTTGATGCATCTCATTGATGTGAGTTGGAGTGCCGCCAAGCTATCAATCCGTACGGCGGCGAAAAAAAGTCAAAAAATGCGAGGGGGACGTGCTCGGGCGACGTATGAATAATGTCCCGCAAGTCAGATAGGAGATCTGATCATGGAAAACATTGATGAGTGGCTGGTGCAAGCCAAAAAAGTGACTTATGAGGCGTCTCGAGAGCCGGGCTTGGGCAGGATTCAGCAGCGGTTGTCCCGTGAGCCGTCTCAGATGGTGCTGACCGCGCGCCACGATATCTTGCGAGCGGTGTGCTGCGCGGCACTCGCGTCGCTGGTGGCCTTCACGGCCATCGACAGGATTGCGGTCGGTTTGTACCAGAAACAGCAGCCGACCTGGGTGGCTGCACCCTCGGCGGCCTCGCCGTTTGGCCTGCTGATTGGCAAATGATGAAATCCCGCACGTTTCGTCTGTCGGTGTCGACGCTGGTTGGCGCCCTGGTTGGCGTCCTGATGGCAATCGTCGGCGTCTATGTCACCCATTCGACGGAAGAACCCCACACAAGTCTTCACGAAATGCTCCACGACGCCGTACCGCTGGATAGCAACGAGCGCGAGATCCTGGAACTCAAGGAAGAGGAGTTCACCGCGCGACGTCGCGAGATCGAGTCGCGGCTGCGCGCGGCCAACGGCAAGCTGGCCGAGTCTATCGCGAAGAATCCGCAGTGGAGTCCCGAGGTGGAAGAGGCCACGCGCGAGGTGGAGCGCGCCGCTGCCGATTTGCAGCGTGCCACGCTCGTACACGTGTTCGAGATGCGTGCGGGTTTGAAGCCTGAGCACCGCGCAGCCTATGATCGCGTTCTGGTGGACGCGCTCAAACGTGGCTCGCAGTGACCGATCCTTCTGTCGATGAAGCGCTGGCCAGGCGTGCCGCCCAAGGCGACCAGTACGCGTTCGGCCAGTTGGTGCAACGGCACGGCCGCGCGCTCGCGCAGGCCGCGCGCAGCTTTGGCGTGCCGGAGAGCGACGTTGACGACATCGTGCAGGACACGTTCATCGCCGCCTGGCACGCGCTGGACGATTTCGACTCGGACAAGCTGTTTCGCCCGTGGCTGTTCCGCATCGGCCTGAACAAGATGCGCGATCTCCGCCGGTTCCGACAAGTCAGGCATTTCCTGTTCGGTGCCAAAGACATCGAAGATGCAGAGCTGACGAGCGATGTCCCCGGCCCCGAACGCGAGGTATCGGCCCGCCTCGAACTCGCAAAGATCATGCAGGTGTTGAATCGGCTGGACCTCGCTTCGCGCGAGATCATCATCCTGACCTCGTTCGTTGGCATGTCGCACCCCGAAGCGGCCATGGCACTGGGCACCAGCGCCAAAGCCGTAGAGAGCCGCGTGGCCCGTGCAAGGGCCAAGCTCACCGCGCTGCTGCAATCGAGTCAGGTCTGACGCTGGGCCTCCGGCAAGCCGTATCACCATCTCCCATCATGCTGCATGCCTCGGCTTCCGCTTTAGTGTGCTGTTTCGTGCACGTTATGGTGCGATTCCGAAATATTTCTCCTTTTTTCGAGGGGGAGTCCATGTGGGCGCCGTATTGAAAGCTGAAGCAAACATTTTCCGGTCTCACCCTTTTCGTCCGATGAACCAGGCTACCCCCAAAAAACTCCGCAGCGCTCCCTGCATTGGTGTCGCACTGTTGCTCATGGCAACAGGGTCGATCCAGGCAGCCGAAGCGCCTCCGTATTCCGTTCTTCTACAACAATCCCTGGCGATGGCACCCACCATGATGGTGCAGGCCGCCAATGTGCGCGCGGCAGGTGCCGATGCAGCGCAGGCGCGCGCCTGGCTCAATCCGCGTTTCGATACGCTGGCCGAAAATCTCGGTGCGCCCAGCAGCGGCGGGCAGAGCCAGCGTCAGAACACGTACTCGATCACGCAGCCATTCGAAATCGGCGGGAAGCGCGGCGCGCGGATCGAGGTCGGTGAGCGCAACTACGAAGCGGCCCAGGCGCGGGAGCGCCAGTTGCGGGTCAACTACGCCGCCGAGCTGGCGGTGGCTTATGCCACCGCCGAAGCGGCGTTCGGACGACAGGCACTTGCCGAGGAGAACCTGGCACTCGCCAACGAGGAGCTCACTGTAGCGCGCGCACTGGTGGAAACAGGCAAGGAAGCCACGCTGCGCACCGCGCAGGCGCAGGCCAGCGTATCCGCCGCACAGGCCATCGAAGCAGCCGCCTCTAGCGACGTGACGAGCACCCTGGCGCGACTTTCCGCGCTGTCGGGTGCCACCGAGGCGTATACCGGTATCAGCAGTTCGCTGCTGAGCGCACAGCCCGCCATGACACCGGGTGGGACGACGACGGACGATTCACCCGCTGTGCGCACGGCCGAAGCCGAGCGCAACGCATTCGACGCACAGGTGAACGTGGAGAGAAAGCGCTGGATTCCCGAAGTCGGCATCACGGCAGGCGTGCGCCGGTATGGCTGGTCCAACGAGAGCGGCTATATCGTCGGCTTGACGGCATCGATTCCGCTGTTCGACCGGAATCGCAACGGGATCGACGCCGCTGTCCAGCGTGTGGCAGCCGCTCAGGCGCGTCTCGACACCGTGAGGTTGGAGGCCAACGCCGCGCGGCGGTCGGCGGTTTCGCAGGTTGCCGCCACCGACAAGCAACTGGCTGCGGCAAGCCAGGGCGAGCAGGCCGCATCGGAAGCCTATCGCGTGGGCCGTCTCGGTTACGAGGCGGGCAAGACACCGTTGGTGGAACTGCTGGCTGTACGTCGCGCGTTGGTCGACGCGCGGCAATTGACGATTGACGCCCGCCTGGCACGCGTACGCGCCCTGGCGGCATTGGCTCAGGCGGACGGCCGTCTGGCATTTGAGGAATCACGATGATGACGAAGAACGAGCGTCGGCAGCCGAGCTGGCCCATGATCGCAGGGGTGGCCGCCGCGGCGGCGTTGGTTGGATTTGGCGCGGCACGCGGGCTTGGTTCCCCGTCGGGCGCCGAGGTATCGAAGCTCGCCGCCGCACCGGAAAAGGCAGCCGCCTCGGCGCCGGCCGCCGAGCCTGCGGAGGTCAGAATTCCAGGCGAATACCTTGCCGCGGCAAATATCGCGGTGGAGCCGGTATCGGCGGGTGGTGTCGGCTCGGTACTGTTGGCGCCGGCGTCGGTAGCGGCCGTGCCGGGCAGCGAGGCAGTCATCGCCTCGCGTGCGGCAGGCGCCGTGTTGCGCATCCAGCGCAAACTTGGCGATGCCGTACGTGCGGGCGATGTGCTCGCGCTGGTGGACAGTCCCGAGGCCGCCGCCATGGCCGCCGAGCGTAAGGTGGCGCAGGCCCGTGCGGACCTGGCGCGCAAGACATACGAACGTGAATCGAGCCTGTTTCAGCAAGGCGTGACGCCGCGCCAGGAGATGGAGTCGGCGCGCATAGCCCTGGACGTGGCGCAAGCCGAGGTCCAGCGCGCGGCAACGGTGGCTCAGGCTGCCAAGGTCTCGAGCGATGGCCGCTCGGTGGCCGTCGTCAGCCCCATCGCCGGCAGAATTACCGCGCAGTCGGTCACCCTCGGCGCGTATGTCGCGCCACAGGCAGAGTTGTTCCGCGTGGCGGGCTCCGGCGCGGTACAGGTTGAAGCCTATGTCACCGCTGCCGATACCAGCCGCATTGCCGCCGGCAGCGACGCCACCATCGTGCTCGCCAACGGCGCGCCGCTGGCTGGCCGCGTGCAGGCCGTGACGCCAACCGTTTCGGGCAGTGCCCGCGCCGCCACGGTAGTCGTGACGCCGGTCGATGCCAACAGCGGCCTGATCGTCGGCGAGGGCGTTCAGGTCCGTCTGCATACGAAGGCGGCCGATGCCAACGCGATGTCGGTGCCGGAGGATGCCGTGCAGAACCTCGATGGCCGCGATGTGGTTTTCGTGCGCACGCAGCAGGGCTTTCGCCCCAAGTCCGTGCTGGTTGGCTCGCGCAGCGGTGGTGTGGCGCAAATCCTCTCCGGCGTGAAGCCCGGCGAGCAGGTGGCCACCCGTAATGCCTTCCTGATCAAGGCGGAAATGAACAAGGCGGGCGGGGACGACGAATGATCGAAAGCATCCTGAGCGGCGCCGTCCGCTTCCGGTGGCTCGTGCTGTTCCTCACCGCCGTCGTCGGCGCGATCGGGGCGTGGCAGCTCAACCTGCTGCCCATCGACGTGACGCCGGACATCACGAACAAGCAGGTGCAGATCAACACCGTGGTGCCCACGCTGAGCCCCGTCGAAGTGGAAAAGCGCGTGACGTACCCGATCGAGACGGCCATTGCGGGCCTGAACGGCGTGGAGAACATGCGTTCGCTCTCGCGCAACGGCTTCAGCCAGGTCACGGTGATCTTCAAGGAGAGTTCCAATCTCTACTTCATGCGCCAGCAGGTGACCGAACGTCTCGCGCAGGCGCGACCGAACCTGCCCGCGGGTGTCGAACCCCAGATGGGCCCGGTGTCCACCGGCTTGGGCGAGGTCTTCCACTACAGCGTGGAATACGAGTTCCCGGATGGCAAGGGCGCCAAGGTGAAGGACGGCGAGCCGGGCTGGCAGAGCGACGGCAGCTTCCTGACCGAGCGGGGAGAGCGGCTGACGGATCGCGTATCGAAGCTGGCCTATCTGCGCACGGTGCAGGACTGGATCATCCGTCCGCAACTGCGTACGACCGCTGGTGTGGCCGATGTGGACTCGCTGGGCGGTTACGTCAAGCAGTTCGTGGTGGAGCCGGACGCGGCGAAGATGGCCGCGTATGGCATCTCGTTCGAGGAACTGGCGCAGGCGCTGGAAGATGCCAACCTGTCGGTGGGCGCGAACTTCATCCGCCGTTCGGGTGAGTCGTATCTGGTGCGTGCCGATGCGCGCATCAAGTCGGCTGACGAGATCGCGCGTGCCGTGATCGCGCAGCGCCAGGGCGTGCCGATCACTGTGGGTCAGGTCGCCAATATCAATGTGGGCGGCGAACTACGCTCGGGCGCGGCCAGCCGAAATGGCTACGAGACCGTGGTGGGCAGTGCGCTGATGCTGGTGGGCGCCAACAGCCGCACCGTGGCGCAGGCCGTGGGCGACAAGCTTGAGGAAATCAAGAAGACGTTGCCGCCTGGCGTGGTAATCGTGCCGACGCTGAACCGTTCGCAACTGGTGATGGCAACGATCAAGACCGTGGCCAAGAACCTGGTGGAAGGTGCGGCGCTGGTGGTAGTCATCCTGTTTGCGCTGCTGGGCAACTGGCGCGCGGCCGTGATTGCGGCACTGGTGATTCCGTTGTCGCTGCTGATCAGTGCCATCGGCATGAACGGGCTGAACATCTCGGGCAACCTGATGAGTCTCGGTGCGCTGGACTTCGGCCTGATCATCGACGGCGCGGTCATCATCGTGGAGAACTCGCTGCGGCGCCTGGCCGAACGGCAGCATCACGAAGGCCGTCTGCTCACCCTCAAGGAGCGGCTGGAGGAAGTCATCCTGTCGTCGCGCGAGATGGTGCGTCCTACCGTGTACGGCCAGTTGGTGATCTTCATGGTGTTCCTGCCATGCCTGACGTTCCAGGGCGTGGAAGGCAAGATGTTCTCGCCGATGGTCATCACGCTGATGCTGGCGCTGGCTTCCGCGTTCGTGCTGTCGCTGACGTTTGTGCCGGCCATGGTGGCGGTGCTGCTGCGCAAGAAGGTGTCCGAGAAGGAAGTGCGTGTCATCGCCGTGACCAAGGAACGCTACCGTCCGCTGCTGGAACGTGCCGTGGCGCGTCCGATGCCGTTCCTTGGCGCGGCACTGGTGACGCTGGCGCTGGCGGCGATGGCCTTCACGTTTGTTGGCCGCGAGTTCATGCCGACGCTGGACGAGCAGAATCTGAACCTGTCTTCGGTGCGCATTCCGTCGACATCGATCGACCAGTCCGTGGCCATCGACCTGCCGCTCGAACGCGCGGTGTTGTCGTTGCCTGAAGTACAGACCGTGTACTCCAAGGCGGGTACGGCCAGCCTCGCGGCCGACCCGATGCCGCCGAACGCTTCAGACAACTACATCATCCTGAAACCCAAGAGCGAGTGGCCCGAGGGCATTACCACCAAGGAGCAGGTCATCGAGCGCATTCGCGAGAAGACCGCGCCGATGGTTAGTAACAACTACGACGTGACGCAGCCGATTCAGATGCGGTTCAACGAGCTGATCGGCGGGGTGCGTAGCGATGTGGCAGTGAAGATCTACGGCGAGAATCTCGACGATCTGGCGAGCACCGCGCAAAAGATCGCAGCCGTGCTGCGCAAGACGCCAGGCGCGACGGATACGCGTGTGCCGTTGACCGGTGGCTTCCCGACCTTCGACATCGTGTTCGACCGTGCCGCGATTGCGCGCTACGGCCTGACCGTCAAGGAGGTGGCGGACACCGTGGCGGCAGCCATGGCGGGTCGTCCGTCGGGCCAGATCTTCGATGGTGACCGCCGCTACGACATCGTGATCCGTCTGCCGGGCCAGCAACGCGAGAACCTCGATGTACTGGGTGCACTGCCGGTCATGCTGCCTGCCGTGGAGGGCCAGCCGCGTGCGTCGGTGCCGCTGCGTCAGCTCGTGCAGTTCCGCTTCACGCAGGGGCTGAACGAAGTGAGCCGCGACAACGGCAAGCGTCGTGTGTATGTGGAAGCCAACGTGGGTGGACGTGACCTGGGCAGCTTCGTCGACGATGCCGCGAAGCGGATCGCTGCGGAAGTGAAGCTGCCGCCGGGCATGTACATCGAATGGGGCGGTCAGTTCCAGAACCTCCAGGCCGCAACCCAGCGCCTGGCCATCATCGTGCCGCTGTGCTTCATCCTGATCGCCGCCACGTTGTACATGGCGATAGGTAGTGCCGCGCTGACGGCCACCGTGCTGACGGCCGTGCCGCTGGCGCTGGCAGGTGGCGTGTTTGCTCTGGTGTTGCGCGATATCCCGTTCTCGATCTCGGCCTCGGTTGGATTCATTGCCGTGTCCGGCGTGGCCGTGTTGAACGGACTGGTGCTGATCTCCGCTATCCGCAAGCGTCTGGAGGATGGAGCGGCGCCGAATGAAGCCGTCATCGAAGGCGCGATGGAACGTGTCCGTCCGGTGCTGATGACCGCACTGGTGGCGTCGCTCGGCTTCGTGCCGATGGCGATTGCAACGGGTACTGGCGCGGAAGTGCAGAAGCCGCTGGCAACGGTGGTGATCGGCGGCCTGATCACGGCGACCGTGCTCACGCTGTTTGTGCTGCCAGCCGTGTGCGGCATGGTGCTGCGCCGCCAGAAGAAGCTGGAGAAGCCGGGCGGAGAACTGCTCGAGGCATGACCGTGGCAACGGGGCGGCAGCATGCTGCCGCCCCGACTCTCAAAAGCAACAAAACAGTAGACGAGACAACATGAATATTTCGCTCCGCCCGGCGATTGCTGCCCCCAGCCCGCTGGATAGCTTCCTGACCCGCCATCGCATCGGCATCTGGCGCGTGGTGGTTTCCGTGGTGCTGATCGCCCTCATCACAGGCCACTCGCAATGGGATGACACCTGGATTTCCGCTGCGCTGCTGACGGTGGGCATGCTGGGCGTCACCATGGCCACCGTTGGCCGCCTGTGGTGCGCGCTGTATATCTCGGGCCGCAAGAGCACCGAACTGGTGACGACCGGACCGTACTCGATGTGCCGCCACCCGCTGTATGTGTGCAATTTCGTGGGTATCGTGGGGCTGGGTGCGATGACCGAGTCGATCACGCTTGCCGCGATCCTGGCATTGGCGTTCGCGCTGATGTATCCGGCCGTGATCCGTTCGGAGGATCATCTGTTGTCCCGCAACTTTCCGGAGTTCGACGACTATGCACGTCGCACTCCGGCATTCTTCCCCAGGCTGTCGCTGTTCCGCTCGGAGAGTACCTACCTCGTCCATGTGGGCTCGTTCCAGCGCAACCTTGCCGATTCCGTGTGGTTCCTCGGCATGACGATTGTCGTGAACGCAGTGGAACTGGCACGCCACGCCAAGTGGCTGCCTACGTTTGTACTGCTGCCCTGAGCGTATTGCGATTCAAGACATGAAGGTATTGGTCATCGAAGACGAGGTGCGTTCCGCGGAGTATCTGGCCAAGGGACTCGCCGAATCTGGCTACAGTGTGGACACGGTCCACGATGGCCTCGACGGCATTCACTGGTTCCATGAGGGCGAGTATGACGCCGTGATCCTCGATGTCATGCTGCCCGGGGCCGACGGATGGACAGTGATGAAAGCCATCCGGAACGCGCGTGCCACACCCGTGATTTTCCTGACCGCGTGCGACAGCGTTGCCGACCGCTTCAGGGCGTTCGAACTGGGTGCCGAAGATTATCTGGTAAAGCCGTTTGCATTTGCCGAACTGCTGGCGCGCCTGCGACGGTGTTTGCGCCAGGTGCGCCAGCAGACCGGCGAGCGGCTGCAGATTGCCGATCTCGACATCGACGTACTGGGCCGACGCGTGTATCGCGGCGGACGCTGGATCGAACTGACGAACCAGGAGTTCATGCTGCTGCATCTGCTGGCGCGCCGTGGCGGCGAGGTGTTGTCTCGCGCGATGATCGCCTCGCAGATATGGGATGTGAATTTCGACACCAACACCAATGTGGTGGACGTTGCCATTCGCCGTCTGCGTGCCAAAGTGGATGAACCATTCCAGGTCAAGCTGATTCACACGGTGCGCGGCATGGGCTACGTCTTCGATCCGGAACGCGGCTGCTGACGTGCTGAAACGCATCGCCGCTGCGCCATTGGGCGCCAGCACCATCCTCCCGGGAACACTGGCGCCGCTGGCGCTGCTGGTGTTCGCGCTGGTGATGGCGATCTGCTCGGCGAGCGTGCATATGCTGCCGGCCAGCCACAGGCAGATCCATGCGCAGCCTGTGGTCGAATTCGACAATGCGATTGCTCATTCGCACACGCATGCGCATGCGGCTTCCGCCACAGGTGGGCAGGCCAGCCGGCTGGCGCAGGAGAGCGTTTGCTGCGCGGCAGGTGGGCACGACCACAGCCATCTGGATCATGGCCACGATGCCACGGCGCTGATTCCGACGCCGCACCGGTATGTGTTCCAACTGCTACCCGCCGGGTTCCTGGCTACCTATCTGCTGCCATCGCTCTGGCTGTGGCACTACCGACTCGAGCGTCCGCCTCGACCCTGATCCTGTATCGATCGGGGATAGCGCTGCGCGCTATCGAAACACGACTCATCACAGTCATAGTCACATGCATATTCCAGTTCTACCCGGGCGCTTCGACGCGTCCCGACTCCGGCTGCTCGCGCTGGTCATGGTCGCACTCCTGCTGCTGTTCACAGCCATGCCGTCCTTTGCGCACGGTGTGGCAGAAGGCGACAAGGGGTACATCCAGGAGATCGACGGCGTTCATCTGCTGCCGTTCCTGTATCTCGGCGCCAAGCACATGGTCACGGGCTACGATCACATCCTGTTCCTGCTGGGTGTGATCTTCTTCCTGTACAGGCTCAAGCATATCGGGCTGTATGTCAGCCTCTTCGCGCTGGGTCATTCCACGACCATGCTGCTGGGCGTCTACTTCAATGTGGGCATCAACAGCTACGTCATCGACGCCATCATTGGTTTGTCTGTCGTCTACAAGGCGCTCGACAACATGGGTGCATTCCAGCGCTGGCTGGGATTCCAGCCCAACACCAAGGCGGCTACGCTGATCTTCGGCCTGTTCCACGGCTTTGGCCTGTCCACGAAGATTCTCGAGTACGAGATCTCCCCCAACGGACTGGTGCCGAATCTGCTCGCTTTCAACGTTGGTGTCGAAATCGGACAGTTGCTGGCGCTCTCGGCCATTCTGATCGTCATGGGCTTCTGGCGTCGTACGCCGAGCTTCCTGGCCCACGCCTACACCGCCAACGTCGCGATGATGTCGGCCGGCTTCATCCTCATCGGTTACCAATTGACCGGCCTCTTCGTTTCCTGAGAATCAGATCATGTACAACACCGATATCCCAGCCCGCGCAGAACTGCCGACTTCGGCGCGTCTCATCCGCTCGACGGCCATCGCCGCCGCAGCCGCTACCGTCATCCTCGTTACCATCGTGCTGCCGTCCGAGTACGCGGTCGACCCCACCGGCATCGGTCGCGTCCTCGGCCTCACGGACATGGGCAAGATCAAGGTCCAGCTAGCCGCTGAAGCCAAGGCCGATGCCGAGAAGGATGCCGCCGCACACGCTGCACAACTGGCGGCTGCCAATCCGGTCACGGCGAAGCCGGACAGCCACGGGCACGCGCATGGCCCCGCCGATACGTCGAAGGCGGCGAATGCACATGGTCACGACCATGGCGGCGAAGCGGCGACAGGCTTGGCGGCGACACCGACCGCCGCACCTGCTGCGCCTGCAGCGCAGACCGTGGCGGCAGCGGCGCCTTCCACTGCCGATGCCGCAGCGGGCCGCTCCGACAAGCTCAACTTCGTACTGGCGCCGGGACAGGGCCTGGAAGTGAAGATGGCGATGAAGGCTGGCGCCCGCACTTCGTTCGACTGGACTGCCAACGGCGCCGTGGTCAACTTCGACGCGCACGGCGATGGCAACGGCCGTTCGGTTTCGTACAAGAAGGGCAAGGGCGCGCCTTCCGATACCGGCGAACTGGTGGCGGCATTCGATGGCTACCATGGCTGGTACTGGCGCAACCGTACCGAGAAGGACGTCACGATGACGCTTCGCACGCAAGGCGATTACGCTGAAATCAAGCGGATGTAAGGTTAGCTCTGACAGGCGTGGTCTATCCGGCCACGCCAACTCTGCCTGTGCTCGCAAGGGCCAGGCACTCCGGCCTCACCCATCCGGCGAGGCCGGACCCGAGCGCCACATCGCGCCACATCGTGCCGCATCTCCCGTTTCATCATCGATCGAATCGGAAAAACACCTGCAAAATCAGGTCCAACGCGCGTTTTACAGGTTGTCGCACCCCATCGGATTTGGTAGCATCGTATCCTCCCCCCCAGGATAGGATCTGACATGGGCGTTCATACCTCGCACGCCAGCATCATCAAGCGCCTGAAGCGTGCTGAAGGTCACTTGCGCAGCATCGTCGTCATGATGGAAGAAGGGCGGCCTTGCCTCGCCATCGCACAGCAGTTGCAGGCGGTGGAGAGCGCCGTGACCCAGGCCAAGAAGGCCCTGGTGCATGACCATATCGACCACTGCCTGGAAGAGGCGGTGCGCGATGGCACGCGTCCATCGGACGAGACGCTGCGCGAGTTCAAGTCCATCACCAAATATCTTTGACGCATGCATGCGCGGTGTCCCGTTGTATCGGGAACGCCGCTTGCTTGCGGATTACCGAGCCAGTTTCAGGCCATTGGAGAGATCTCGATGCTTGATGTATTGAAGAACCGGACATACCGGCATTTGTTCACGGCACAGGTCATCGCGCTGATCGGCACCGGCCTGGCAACAGTTGCGCTGGGCCTGCTTGCCTACGATCTGGCGGGCGCCAATGCCGGTAGCGTTCTGGGTACCGCGCTCGCGATCAAGATGGTGGCGTACGTTGGTGTGGCACCTGTCGTGGGCGCCTATGCCAATCGCCTGCCGCGACGTGCCTTCCTGGTGGCGATGGACCTGATCCGGGCCGCTGTGGCGATTTCGCTGCCGTTTGTCAACGAGATCTGGCAGATCTACATCCTGATCTTCGTATTGCAGTCTGCATCCGCTGCCTTCACGCCGACGTTCCAGGCGACGATCCCCGACGTGTTGCGTGACGAGAAGGACTACACGCGCGCACTGTCGCTGTCGCGCCTTGCATACGACATGGAAAGCCTGGTCAGCCCGATGCTCGCGGCGGCGCTGTTGTCGGTCATCAGTTTCCACTGGCTCTTCGGTGGCACCGTGGTCGGCTTCCTGATCTCGGCCGCACTCGTGGTGTCGGTGTCCCTGCCGCAGTCGCGCGCCAAGGAAATCACCGGATCGATTTATGCCAAGACATTCCGTGGCATTTCCATCTATCTGCGCACGCCACGTCTGAAGGGACTGCTGGCGCTGAATCTTGCCGCGGCCGCAGCCAGCGCCATGGTGATCGTGAACACGGTGGTCTACGTGCAGAGCAAGCTGCAACGCCCCAGCACGGACGTGCCGTTTGCGCTGGCTGCGTTCGGTTGCGGCTCGATGCTCGTGGCGCTGCTGTTGCCGCGTCTGCTGGACAAGCGTCCGGACCGGCCCGCCATGCTGACAGGTGCCACGATCATGGCGATCGGACTCGCGGTCGGTAGCCTGGTGGCCTTTGCGGGCGGCCCGTTCGAATGGCATGCGCTGCTGCTGACCTGGTTCGGTATCGGCGTCGGCTATTCGATGACGCAGACACCGAGCGGGCGCCTGCTCAAGCGCTCCGCATCGTCGGCCGATCGCCCTGCGGTGTTCGCGGCGCAGTTCTCGCTGTCGCACGCGTGCTGGCTCATTACGTATCCGTTGGCGGGGCAGCTCGGCGCAAGGCTGGGCATGGGTCCCACGGCTGCGGTCATGTCGGTCATTACCGTAGTGGGTCTGTTCATGGCATGGAAGCTCTGGCCGTCACGCGACGAAGATGTCATCGCGCACGAGCATCCCGATGAAGAGGGCATGCATGTGCACCTGGCGGAAGGCGAGCGCACCGGCGAACGTAGCCACCGTCATGCCTTCACGATCGACGACCAGCACCCGCGATGGCCCGACGCGCATTAGAATAATCGCTTCTTCATGAAACGTCCTGTCCCCGAATCCGCTACGCGGTTCGGGGATTTTTTTATCGATCTGTCTGGATACTTTAAAAGTCCGCATATAAAAATTACTCGATCTCAGTGCGAACATTGAGAGGGCATTACATTTAAGCAATGTGCATAAATCCAACACTTCATTGCATAGAATGATCTCCGGTTCGACAACAGGCACGCAATTGAGGTAACAGGCGCGACACCGATGTCGAGGTGCCTCCGGTAAGGCCTGCCGCTGACGAATCATGACGAGATCAATGCAAACTTGTCATCTGCGTTTTGCGTGAACTGCCTCCTGTTCAGAACAGTGATAACGCCGGGCCTGCATATCATGAGTCGCATTTTCAATCCGGGGAATTCAGCGTGGCAGACGATCTTTATGTAGGCAAATACGCCAATAGCAAGGAAGACATTCACGAGCAATCGCTCAGGCTTCGCATGAAGCGTTTCGAGCTGTTGGCCGGCAACGTGGCGAACATGGATACGCCCAACTACAAGGCACGCGATATCGAGTTCGGTACCGAGCTGGAGCGCGCGATGGGTGTCTCGCATCAGTTCGGTGGAATGATCACCACGTCGGCGGGGCATATCGCCGCTTCGGCGCCGCCGCCCGAGGAAGACCTGATGTTCCGCGTGCCGCTGCAAACCAGCATGGACGGCAATACCGTGGAGATCGACACCGAGCGCGTGGCGATTGCCGAGAACAATGTTCGTCTGCAGTTCTCCATGCAGGCCGCGGCAGGCAAGTACAAGGACATGCAGAAGATGTACCAGGACATGACGCCATGACGCTGTAAGCGTCACCTCGAGCGCCGCAGCAGGTACCAGCGTTACGGCGCGCCTCTGATCCAGCCCTCGGGCTTTCCCTTCGATTTCGTTCCGGACAGCGCAGATGATTGCTGCGCTGGGGGCGCGCTCGTGCGTACGAATCGGAGACCTGTTTGTGACCATGCGCGGATGCAGGCGTCCCGCAATGATGGAAGGGTAGTCGTGAGACGACGTGCATATCTGATGGCCGCGATGATGGCTGCCGTCCTGCTCTGGTTCGCCACTATATCGAACCGCCCGCTCTATGAGCCGGACGAGGGGCGCTACGCGCAGGTGCCGAAGGAGATGGTGGACTCGGGCGACTGGATCACGCCGCGCCTGAACGGTATCAAGTTCTTCGACAAACCTCCGCTGCAGTACTGGGCGACTGCCAGCGCCTATACGGTGTTTGGTCCCAGCGAGTGGACCGCTCGTGCGTGGAGCGCAATGGTGGGGCTTTTCGGCGTCGGCATGGCCTGGTGGGCCGGCAAGGCGCTGTACGGGCGGCGGGAGGGCATGGCCGCCGCATGGGTTCTGGGTGGCGCGCCGCTGTGGATCCTCGGTTCCAATCTCACCACCACGGACATTGGCGTCGCTTCGTTGCTGGGCAGTGCGGTACTGGTCTTTGCCGTGGCGCGTCAGACTGGGAACGCGCGGCTCTACCCGGGCATCTGGCTGCTGCTAGGACTCGCCTTTTTGGCGAAGGGGCTCATTGCCGTGGTGTTGCCGGCGGTGACGCTGCTGCTTTATGTGGTGACGACGCGGCAGTGGCGACTGCTCGCCGATTCACGTTTCTGGCGCTGGAGTCCGCTCGCCATGCTCGTTGCGCTGCCGTGGCTGATCGCGGTCTCGCAGCGCAATCCCGAGTTCCTGCACTACTTCTTCGTGCAGGAGCATTTCGCCCGCTTCTCGTCGACGGTTCACGCGCGCAACAAGCCATGGTGGTTCTTCATCGCGGTGGTGTCCGCAGGCATGATCCCGTGGCTCGGCGTGATGTGGCGCGCCGCGATATTCCGTCGGCAGATCGAGGTCGAGGGGCGATTCGATACGACTGTGTTCCTGTCCATCTGGGCGTTGGTCGTGCTTGCGTTTTTCTCGGTATCCCATTCGAAGCTGCCGCTCTACATCCTGCCGATGCTGCCGCCGCTGGCTGTATTGCTGGGCGGGCGGGTACTGAATGCGAGCCGTCGCGTGCTGTGCGCAGGATTCGTCGCGATGGCGCTGCTCGGCGCAGGTATCGCGCTGTGTCTATGGCGTCCCGAGTGGTCGCAGTCGTTGTTGCGCAAGGAGGTGAGCGACCTGTCCGCGCTGCAAGCGTGGGGCTTCGTGTCTGCCTGTGCGCTGATGGCGGGTGGTGTCATGGCGTGCCGTGCGGTACTGGTCGGTCGCAAGTCGCTGGCGGTGGCGATCGCCGCCGTGGCAAGCCTCTCAGGCATCCAGGCGGGGTTGCTGGCGTCGCGCGCGTTCGAATCGCTGTCGGTCAAGGAAATCGGCCTGAAGGCCAGGACGCTGCGCACTGCCGATACCGAACTCTTCAATGTCGGCCAGATCGACCGGGGGTTGGCGTTCTACTCGACCATGCAGCCTATTGTCGTACAGGCGCGTGGAGAGCTCGATCTTGGCTTCACGGTGGAACCTGAACGATGGGTGGTCGATGACGCGGCGTTCCTGCGTCGGTGGGCAACGCCGGGTCACAAGCTCGCGGTCATGCGTTCGAGCACCTACGCAACGCTGAAGGCGGGAATGAGTCCCGGCACCGCAGAGGTATTTCGTCGCGGCGCGAACGTGCTGGTGGAGCGGCGATGAGAGGTGCACCGCGGTTTGCGCGCTATCTGGTAGTGGGTGCAACCGCCACGGCGGTCCACTACGTGACGCTGATTGTGCTGGTGCGGGAAAGTACCCCGGTCGTCGGCGCCTCGGCTTTCGGTAGTGCCGCGGGGTTGTTGACGCACTATGCCCTGAGCAGTCGCTGGGTCTTTGTGCGAGGTGACGCGCGGCCGTCGTGCCTCAGTCGGTTCATGGTCGTGTCCGGCCTGACTTTGTTGCTCAACGCCGTCCTGATGGCATGTGCTCTGGCATTGGGCTTTCACTATTTGTTGGCGCAGGCGCTCAGCACTGCGGTGGTGACGCTGCTCAACTATGCGCTGCACGCCAACTGGACTTTCATGGCTGGAGAGGTGAGATGAACAGCAACGCGATGAACATGCAACGGGACGCTGTGTCGCAGCTATCCGTGGTGGTGCCGATCTTCAACGAGTCATCGGTGCTGCATCGTTTCCACGCGAGACTGCTGCGCGTCATGGAACGCGTGGGGATGCCGTGGGAGGTGATCTATATCGACGATGGCAGCCGGGATGACTCCCTCTCACTGCTTTACAACCTCCAGGCGAGCGACCCGAGGGTGGGAGTGGTCGAACTCAGCCGGAATTTCGGCAAGGAAGCCGCGCTGACTGCCGGACTCGACGTGGCCAGCGGCGATGCGGTGGTGATCATCGACGCCGATCTGCAGGATCCGCCCGAACTGATTCCACAACTGGTGCAGAAGTGGCAGGAGGGTTTCGACGTGGTCTATGCCACGCGGCTGTCGCGTGATGGGGAAACCTTCCTCAAGAAGTTTTCCGCGCACTGCTTTTACCGCTTGATCGGGCGTCTCAGCGATATCGAGATCCCTGCCGATACCGGGGATTTCCGTCTGCTGAGCCGGCGGGCCGTTGTGGCGCTCGGCGGGTTGAGGGAGCAGCACCGATTCATGAAGGGGCTGTATTCGTGGATCGGATTCCGCCAGGTCTCCGTGCCATACCGGCGCGACGCGCGCGCGAGCGGCACGACGAAGTTCAACTACCGCCGGCTGTTCCGCTTCGCGTTGGATGGCATCACCTCGTTCTCGGCGATTCCATTGAAGCTCGCTACATCGGTGGGACTGATCGTGGCGCTGCCCGCGTTCGCGATGGCGACGTTCATCATCGGCAAAACGCTTCTCTACGGCGAGCCGGTGCGGGGCTATCCGTCGATGATGACGATGATGCTGCTGCTGGGAGGCTTGCAACTGGTGTGCATCGGAGTGCTCGGCGAATACGTTGGCAGGTTGTTCAACGAGACCAAGCGGCGGCCTGTCTATCTGATAGCGAACTACGTGGAGCCGGGAGAAGGCGCATTGCTGCCCACACATTCGCCCGTGCTTACTGTCGAGCATCATGCGAAAACGCAGTACGGCGCCGCGCCTTGCTGCGTGCCACGCGCCGCAAAGTATCAGGATGGTTACGAAGCCGTCATCGCGCGGACATGATCGGTTTCGAAATACGTGCTAGCAAGCGGGAAATGGCGGTGTTATCGCGACAATTGACGGCGTAAACGCGTTCTCATCCTGATTTGGCGCTAATCGGAAGTCCCTAATATCGGACAGGTTCTTCTTCTCCTGAGTGTCATTTCCCATGCTGCAATCCGCTCCTCAACATCTGCATGCGCCGCGCCGCCCGCTGATCAGTGTGCATGACGTGCTATGTCGCGCGCTGGCCGACGAAGACCTTCGTCCTCTCGGGCAGGAACTGCTGAACAAGGTGCAGTCGGAACCGGAAGACGCGGAGTTGCTGATGGACCTGTCGCTGGTGCTGCAGATCATTGGCGATGCCGCGACGGCCCGGCAGTTGCAGTCCGAGGCGATGTCGCTGCAACGTTGCTATGCGGTGCTGCCCGCGTGGACCGGTGATGGCGACGCACTGCGCGTGCTGGCAGTGATGATGCCGGGCGTCCTGATGGACAATACACCAATCGACTGCCTGCTCGCATACGCCAATGTGCAGCTCGATGTGCTCTACGTGAATGGCGATGGCGTGTTGCCTGACGAAGTGCCCGATCACGACGTCCTGTTCGTTGCGATTGGCGAATCGAGCCGCAGCCAACCCCTGTTGCGGTGGTTCGCTCACTATGCCCAGGTCTGGCCCCGGCCCGTGCTGAACCATCCCGAAGCCGTGCGACGTCTGTCGCGCGACATCGTGCCGAATGTGGTCGCGGGAATTCCGGGACTCTTGATGCCGCCTACCGCGTGCGTCGATCGCCTGGCGCTGGAGGCGGTTGTCGCCGGTGAGCATCGCATCGACCAGCTTCTGCAAGGCGGAAGATTTCCGCTGATCGTGCGTCCTGTCGATTCGCACGCGGGTTACGGACTGGAGAAGATCGATGATTGCGCGGCGCTAGCCGTGTATCTCCTGTGCATGCAGGGCGACGCATTCCATGTCTCGCTGTTCATCGACTACAGCAGCACCGACGGGCAGTTCCGCAAGTATCGGGTCGCGCTGGTCCAGGGCGTGCCTTACGTTTGCCATGTTGGCATCTCCAGCCACTGGATGGTCCATTACGCCAATGCGGGCATGGCCGATTCTGCGGTGAAGCGCGCTGAAGAAGCGCGTCTGATGGACGAGTTCGATCAGGGATTCGCACGCCGACACGCCTCGGCGCTGCAGGGTGCGTACATGGCGCTTGGTCTCGACTATGTGGGCCTCGATTGCGCGGAGACCTCTGCCGGTGAACTACTGATCTTCGAGGCGGATAGCGCGATGGTGGTGCATGACGCGGACCCTGCGGACCTCTATCCCTACAAGAAACCACAGATGAGGAAAGTGTTCCGCGCTTTCGAGGCCATGCTCGGTGCTGCGGCATCGCGCTGATAGACGAAACCGTGACTGACGAAACCGCGCGAGAAACACCCATGCAGCATTTCCTTTCTACACAGGGCCGGGGTTTCCTGGCCGTATTGCTCCTGACGATTGCCGCCACGATATGCGGTGTCGGCGGGAGGGCTTCCGCAGCAGCGCCCGTGGAAGTGACAATCGGCGTGCAGAGCATGTTTGCCCCGTGGCAGCGCGCTATCGCCGATGGCGAGTTCGAGAAGGCAACAGGCTGGAAGATTCATTGGCGCCAGTTCGATAGCGGCGGCGATGTCATGGCCGCGATGGCAGCGGGCGATGTGCAGATCGGCGTGGCCGGCAGCAGTCCCGTTGCGGCGGCCGTGAGCCGGGGCGTGAAGGTGGAAGTGTTCTGGATTCTGGACAGCATCGATGCTGCCGAAGCACTGGTGGTGCGCAACGGTTCCGGCATCGGAAAGCCGGAGGATCTGGCGGGCAAGACGCTCGCGGTGCCGTTCGCCTCGACGACGCACTACCACGCGTTGTTCGCGCTTGAGCAGTACGGCGTGACGGGCAAGGTCAAGATCATCAACCTGCAACCCTCCGAGATGCTCGCGGCATGGTCACGCGGCGATATCGATGCCGCATTCGTCTGGGCGCCCGCGTTGCACAAACTGCAAGCCAGCGGCAAGGTGATTCTCACATCGGGCGAGCTGGCGCGGCGCGGACGCCCTACCTTCGATACGCTCGTGGTAGCCAAGGCATTCTCTGCCAGTCATGCGCCGGCCTTGACCGCATTCACGAAGGTCATGGAGCAGGCGACTGAGGACTATGTGAAGGCGCCGCAGACATGGACTTCGACCTCGCCGCAGGTGACAAAGGTTGCGCGCCAGTCCGGGGCGACGCCCGCCGACGTATTGGCAATCATGGCGCTGTATAGCTATCCGCTCGCCAGAGAACAGGCGGGCAGGAACTGGCTCGGCGGAGGCAAGGATGGCGCCGCCGCCCGTGCGCTGGCATCCACCGCACAGTTCCTGAAGGACCAGAAGAAGGTGCCTGTGGTGCTGCCCGACTACAGCGTGGCGATCAATCCTGCTTTCGTCGAAGCGCTGAGGTAGACAGGGATGTCGCTGCAGATTCGTCTCCGGGATGTCTCGGTGAATTATGACAGCCCGCTCGGCGGGCCGGAGGTTGCTGCGCTGTCGCAGGTGAACCTGGACATTGCACCGGGAGAGTTCGTGGTTGCGCTGGGTGCATCGGGGTGCGGCAAGACCACGCTGCTCAACCTGATGGCCGGCTTCGTCGCACCCTCGCAAGGTATCGTGACCATGGCCGCGTCGCGCGCTGCGCAAACGCAGTTCGAGCCGATCACGGGGCCCGGCGTCGAGCGCGGGGTCGTGTTCCAGAGGCATGCGTTAATGCCGTGGCTCGATGTGATGGACAACGTGGCGCTCGGCCTGCGATTCAAGCGACTCACACGCGCGGCGCGCGTGCAGCGGGCGATGGACAGTCTGAGGCAAGTCGGCCTCGAAGGATTCGACAAGCATGCCGTCCATCAACTGTCAGGAGGCATGCAGCAGCGTGTGGGTATCGCGCGTGCGCTTGCCAACGATCCCGCGATGCTGTTGATGGACGAGCCGTTCGGTGCGCTGGATTTCCGCACGCGGCAAGCACTGCAGACGCTGATCCTGAACATCTGGGAGGCTACCCGCAAGACCGTATTCTTCATCACCCACGATATCGACGAAGCGCTCCTGCTCGGCACGCGGCTGCTGATTCTTTCTCCTCGGCCGGGACGCGTCATACGCGATATCCCGCTCGATTTCGGGCGATGCAGCCTGCGGTCCGCCAATCCCCGCGAAGTTCGCGTGAGCGCATCGTTTCTCGCAATGCGTGAACAGGTGCTCGACTTGATCGAACGAGAGCACGAGGTCAGCCATGAAACTTGCTGATCCGCCATGGGAGGCCGCCACGCGTCCCGAACCCAGTGCGGCGCACTCTGCCGCGCGAACCCGGCGGCATTTCGCTGCGATGCGAGGGTGGCCACGTTGGCCGCTCGGTGTGGCCGTAGTCATGACCGCCTTGGTGATGTGGGAGATGACCACGCGTTCCGGATGGGTCGATCCGCTTTTCCTGCCATCGCCGGAGTCCGTCATGTCGCAGCTTTACCTGCTATCGACGGACGGATTCGAGGATGCCACGCTGCTCTCGCATCTCGGATGGAGCGTCACGCGAGTGCTTGCAGCGTTCGGGCTTGCGGTTGTCACGGCAGTTCCCATCGGCGCGCTGACAGCGATGAGCCGCACGGCATGCGCCGTGCTGGACCCCTTCATCGAGTTCTATCGACCGTTGCCGCCGCTCGCGTACCTTCCGCTGCTGGTGTTATGGCTCGGCATTGGCGAGACGTCGAAGATCGTCTTGATCTACCTGGCGATGTTCGCGCCCATCGTGCTGAACACCCGCGCGGGCGTGCAGTCGATCCCGATCGAGCAGATCCGTGCCGCTTGCTCGCTGGGCGCCACACGGCGGCAGTTGCTGCAACATGTGATGGCGCCCGGCGCACTGCCATCGACCCTGACTGGCATGCGGATTGCGATGGGATTCGGCTGGACCACGCTGGTGGCCGCCGAGATGGTTGCGGCAACGGCAGGCCTGGGCTTCATGGTGCATGGCGCCGCGAAGTTCATGGCAACGGACGTGGTCATTGCCGGCATCCTTGCGATTGGATGCGTGGGCCTGCTGTTCGATCTATGCATGCGAGGGATCGAAGGACGCTGGGCGAGCTGGAAACGCTACACGTAAGGAAGTCACGGTGTGTCACTAATTTAGCGCAACGGAGGCATCGACATGGATCATCGCAGCACTCGGCATCTGGTCAAACGCGTCAACTGGTTGCGCGCCGCAGTGCTTGGCGCGAACGATGGCATCATTTCGACGTCGAGCCTGCTGGTCGGGCTGGCGGCAGCCGATGCCACGACCTCCACAATCATGCTGACGGGCCTGGCGTCCCTATCGGCAGGCGCGTTGTCGATGGCGGCCGGCGAGTATGTCTCGGTGAGCAGCCAGGCCGACGTCGAGGGCGCGGATCGCGGCCGCGAGGAGCGCGAGCACGCCACCGAACCTGTGGAGGAGCGCCAGGAACTCATCGCGTTGTATCAAGGACGTGGCCTCGATCCGGAACTGGCAACACGCGTGGCCGACCAGCTCATGGCGCGCGACCCGATCGGCGCCCATCTGCGCGACGAACTCGGTATCACGCAGGAACTCGCCGCAAAACCAGTGCAGGCCGCCTTGGCATCCGCGGCAGCGTTCCTGGCGGGTGCGGTCGTGCCCGTGCTTATGGTGGGCATTGTCCCGCGAGATAGCCTTGCGATAACCCTGACGGTTGCGACGCTCGTGTTGCTCGCGTTGCTGGGCGCGGTAGGCGCTCGCGCAGGCGGGGCGTCGTTGGCACGCGGCGCTCTACGCGTGGCCTTCTGGGGTGCGCTGGCGCTCGGCGTGACCGCCTCCATAGGGGCGCTCTTCGGGGCGAAACCATAGAAGCGCCCGCATCTCGTGCGCAGGTGGCCGCTCAGTGCGTCAACAGTATCGACGGCCGCAGAGGAATGTCGCGACACGAATCGCCGTAGTTCGGTCGATATAATCCGACGGCAATCTATGTTGCACGGCGTCCCAGATAGCCTGCACCTGCAGACGCGGTCCGGCGTGAACATCATGGTGTTCAATGGTGCAGCAATGGATAGACCACAAGGCCAATCAATGCGGCACCAGCAACAATCATCGGTTCGGACAGCTTCTTGAATTTCAGCAGCAGCGCAACAGTGACGAGTGCCAGGAGCCCAGTTGGGATATCGACGATCGAGCGCTTCGCCAGCACGATCACCGCTCCGGTGATGGCGCCGATCGCCGCTGCCGTTACGCCATCGACGAACGCCAGGATCGCGGGCAGCTTGCCGTATTTCTTGAAATACGGCGCGGGGAGAACGGTGAACAGGTAGCAGGGGAGAAACGTTGCGGCAGCCGCGACGCAGGCGCCGGGGAAGCCCGCCACGAGGTAGCCGATGAAGCCCACCGTGATGACAACCGGGCCGGGCGTAATCATCGCGACGGCTACGGCATCGACAAACTGTTTGTCGTTCAGCCAGTGGTGCTCGGTCACCACGCCACCGTACAGGAATGGCACGATGGCGAGTCCGGAACCGAACACGAACGCACCGGCCTTGGCGAAGAACACGGCGATTTGCGTTAGCAGCGGCCAGTCGATGGCGCTCATCATGCCGCTTGCCGTCGTCAGCGGAGCGGCCGCGAAAGCGTTCAGCCTGCCTTGCCGCAGCCATTTTGGCGGCGCGCGGCAGAGCCACACCAGCACGCCGGCCGCGAGGAACAGCCACGCGACCTCCGATTCGGTGATCACCGTCACGGCGACGAGCACTAGATAGATCAACCAGAGCAGCTTGTCCTTGCCTACGCTCTTTTTGGTCAGCTTGTAGGCGCTGATGGCGATGATACCGATCACCGCAGCACCTACGCCGTAGAACACCGACTGCATCCACGTCAGGCCGCCGAATCGCACATACGCCCAGCCAAGCGCCAGCACCATCAGGAACGAAGGCAGCACGAAGGCGATACCGACCAAAGTCGCGCCAACGATGCGGTAATGCACATAGCCGAGGTAGATCGCGAGTTGTGCCGCGAGCGGTCCCGGTGCGAGTTGCGCGAGCGACAATCCTTCCTTGTAGTCGCCATCGGTGATCCACTGCCGTGCATCGACCAGATCGCGGTGCATGTAGCCAGCAAGCGCCACCGGACCACCGAAACCCAGCGTGCCGAGTTTCAGGAAGTACAACACCAGTTGGCGCAGCGTGTAGCTGGGGAGCTCGTGTGTCGGCTCGACCGAGGTGGTTGGCGGGGGCGCGTTCATCTTGTCGTATGGGGAGCGTGTTGCGATGATTTTTAGGAAGTCGACGAACTAGCATGTCCTAGCGTTTGCGTGCGCTGGAGAAATGCGTATAGAGCGAGTCAAGGACATATCCGACCTCAGCCAGCAATGCGTCGTCATCGGAAAGGCGCTCGCGCGCGCCGGCCAATATCGCTTCGAATCCACTGGCCTCCGCTACGGGCGTGCCGCCGATGTCGAGCACATGAACCATCTGGCCCAGTCGCGCCAGACCCTTGTTCTCGTCGAGCCGAAGCTGGCGAGCAATACCTCGAAGGAAACCCGGTCGCCCACATGCGTGAAGGTGGCGCGATCGAAGTCGAAACCGAGCGCATCGTCCGGACAGTCGCGTATGTCTTCGAGCCACAGGAAAGTGGCGTGGGGATCGATGAAACGTCGGATCAGCCAGGCGCTGGCGACGCGATCTACCCATAGGTGCTGACGCGTAGCCCAGCGACGTCCCTGGTATTGCGTCGGGTCGCGACGCGGGATGTTGCCAGCGACCCTTTGCGGTTCTCCCGGCGACAGCATGATGTCGATGGCCGCGTTGAAATCACGGCACTGTGCTTCAGCGCGGGACGTGGCCTCGTTCGGAAAGAAATCGATCTTGCGGATGGCGTCGTAACCACGACCGTACCGGCGCGTCATGCGCAGGAGTCCGGCTTCGTCGGCATCGGCCAACGTGGCGCGCGCGCCGGAGATTTCCGTCATCCAGTCTGCATACTCGGCAGTGCGATCGAACAACGCGCGATACTCGGCATCTTGCTGGGCCGTGTTGGCCTGCACGGAAAGCGTCCAGACCTTGCCATCCTCATGGATCGCGTCTGTTGAGAGCGCCTGCAGTGGCTCGCGCAATCCAGCGACATCGGGGAGCAGATAGACCCCGTCGCGCAAGGCTGCCGCACCCAGCGCCTTGATGCCACGCCAGAACCGCATGCGTGCGGTGGCGGCCGATGTGGGCAGGCTGACAACCAGCAAAACCCAT
>NZ_JBBHZL010000023.1:0-30009 GCF_049843575.1 Cupriavidus sp. Met-2 | reverse complement strand
TCTATGCGCTGCACGAATTCTCCGAGGCCGGCGCATTGCCGTTTGTCGATAATCGATACTGGCATGACATGACAGAACCGTACGGTCCCAACGGGATCTACGGTGCCTGGCTGAGCTACAGCCTGGTGCTTGCGCCGTTGGCCTTCCTTGGCTTTGCGTGGCTGTCAGGCCGAAGAGGTTCGGGGCCGCCCGAAAAAGTCTGAGCCGTGCGAGGTGCGGATAGCGCGAAGGCTGCCCGCTGCAGGCTGCGTCGACTGGTAGACGAAATCGCGGAGGGGCCACCGGACGCAGCCCGGTGGGCACGTGCGGGACGAAAGAAATCGCGGCAACCTGCCGGGCGTGAAGCGCGGAGAGGCGATCATGTGGATCGTGGTCATCAGCGGCCATGATCGCTGCCCGACCCTTGGCCTGCCACTTGCGGCGTGTCACGCTGAGCGACAAAGATCAGCGCAATGGTGACCGCGCAAAAAGCCGCACCTGCATAGAACGTGAAGGCTGCTCCGAGCCGGTCCCAAAGCAAGCCGGCCAACGCGCTGGCAATGAGAAGCGCCAGCCCGCTCGCCAGATTAAAGAAGCCGAACGCCGTGCCTCGCAGATCTTCGGGCGCGGTGTCGGCTACCATGGTGGCAAGCAGTCCCTGGGTCATGCCCATATGCAGCCCCCATAGCGCCACGCCGGCCAGCATTACCGCCCAGTACGCGCCTATCGCCAGCACGAGGTCGGCGAGAATAAGGGCCACCAGACCCCATGCCAACAGCGTGGTATGAGGCAGACTATCGGACAGCTTGCCAAAGGGATAGGCCGACAGGGAATACACCACGTTCATCGCGACCAGCACGAGGGGCGCCAAGTACAGAGGCAAACCGACCTGTTGGGCGCGCAGCACCAGAAACGCCTCGCTGAACCGAGCCAGCATGAACAGCGCCCCAATCGCGACCACTTGCCAGTACGATCGTCCAAGACGAACAAGGTTTGCCCACTTGATGGGGTTGGTTCGCTTGGCGTCGACATGGGTGTGGGGCTCTCGCACCCCGAGCATCAGCAGCAAGACTGAGAGGATGCCTGGGATGACTGCCACCCAGAAGACGGCCCTGAAATTATTCGCCCACAGATACATCAGGCCGATAGCACTCAGCGGCCCGAGAAAGGCTCCCACGGTGTCCAGCGATTGTCTTAGGCCGAAGGCGGCGCCCCGGAGGTGCGGCGGTGCGATGTCCGCGACCAGCGCATCGCGAGGGGCGCCGCGAATGCCCTTGCCGATTCGGTCCGTGAGACGCGCCGCCAGTACGGTTCCCACGCCGGGCGCCAGTGCGAAGAATGGCTTGGACACCGCGCCAAGCGCATAGCCCAGTACCGCGAGCCATTTGCGCTTGCCGAGGTAGTCGCTGAACGCCCCCGAGAAGACCTTTACCATCAGGGCGGTCGCCTCGGCGAAGCCTTCAATGAGTCCAACGTCGAAGGCGCTGGCGCCAAGCGCCGTCACCATAAAGATGGGGAGCAGGCTATGTATGATCTCCGACGAAAGATCCATCAGCAGGCTGACAAAGCCCAACATCCAGATCGCAGGCGGGATCTGGCATAACGTGGTGCGATGGGATGCGGTCACGGCGATTTCTATGAGGCAAGGTTGACGCCGGGACGATGCTTGAGCCCATGCAAGACGCACGGGAGCCGCACGGTTAAATCGGGCGCTCGAATGAATTCACCCAGTTTAGGGGCACCTCGCGCTCGCTTGCTATCGGGGAGGCGCCAGAATTGGCGAGATGTTACGCCGGTGAGGCGCTCCACGGCCCACGGCAGGCAAGCCGAGCCGAGGAGACGGTTCTCCCCAGCGCGGAGCCGCATTGGCGGCGTTACACCTGGGTAGATGGCCGGTGCGACCGCAAATTGTAGACGACGCTTGCGGCGATAATGAGCAGAATCAGGACTTGCGCTACGACGGTCTGGACGGACGGATAAATGCCCAGGACGTCGATACGAGGCATGGAGATCGGCGTAACTTGTAGGAAGCCGACTTTCTGAAGCGCAGCTATGCCTTTACCAATCAGAACGACCGCCAACACGCCGACCAATGCTGAGCTGAAGGCAAAGAACTGACCAATCGGCAGGCGCGCCGTGGAGCGCAGGAGCACGATGGCGATCGCGGCCAGGATGGCGATACCCGACGCAAGTCCTGCGAGCAAAAATACACCGTTGCCCTCTGTCCACAGGGCAGCGTAAAAGAGGACTGTTTCAAACACTTCTCGATAGACGGTCACGAACGACAGCAGGAACAGCATCAGCGCTGATTTCTTGTTCAATGCCGAGGACAGCTTCGCCTTCACATAGGCCTGCCAGCGACCCGCAAGACTCTTCTGGTGCATCCACATGCCCACGCCAAGCAACACGATTGCGGCAAACACTGCGGAAAAACCTTCCGTCATCTCGCGACTGGCGCCACTCAGGTCGACGACATAGGTGGCTACCGCCCAGGTCAGCCCACCGGCCGCCAGCGCAGTAACCCAGCCTGCATGCACGTAGGGCAGGACATCGGTGCGATCCGCTTTCTTCAGGAACGCCATCATCGCGACGACCACCAACAGGGCTTCAAGCCCTTCTCGTAGCAGGATTGTCAGGGCGCCGAGGAAGGTCGATATGGCGTCATTGGTGCCGCCCAGCGCCTCCTGTGCGTCGTCAAGCTGCGATTGCAACTTCTGCGCAATTTCATGGGCGCGTTCCACCTGGCCCGCTGTCACAGCATTGCGATAGAGCCCCATCGTCTTCTCGATATCCTGGAACAGCGCCTGGTTCTTGGCAGCCAGCGCCGGCTCGACGGGCTCGAAGCCGTCGAGATAGGCAGACAACGCCAGCCGCGAAGCCAACTGCCTGTCGCCCTTGTCCAGGGTGGCCAAGCTTTCCTTCAGCTTGTCTCTGGCGATCATCAGGCTGTCGGTGCTTGACGCGGTGACCGAGCCCGGCGTGCTCCTGAGGTACGCGGTCAGTTGGCGAGCGGCATCCGCCCCGACGGTCTTGGCGAGCGCAGCCTCGGAGGTCTGGCTTAACAAGGCCAGCGTGGGCACGGCTGCGTGGAGAGCCGGTTGAGAGGTCCACAGCTTGGCGCCGGCCTGGCGGTCGGCATCCGAATACGAAAGGGTCGAGGCAAAATAGGCGAGCGCCCAGCGTTCCTCGTCCGAGAGTTGAGCAAATGCCGGCATCGACGTCCCTTCTACCCCGCGCGTGATGATTTGCTGTAGGGCAAAGACGCTGCGCTCCTGGGCGCGCTCGTGATCAGCCAGGGCGATCGGTGGCGGGCTCAGCTTTGCAGCTAGTGGGCCGTCCGCGTGCCCGGAAACGCCGTGGCACGAAGCACATTGGCTTTGATACAGCTTTGCCCCTTGTTGCAGATCGGGCAGCTTGCCGGGGGCCATCGGGACCGGATAGGCTGCGAGGAGTCCGCCGGCCAGTTTGCGAGCTTGCTCGCCGACTGATTCGGGCGGGGCCTTTTCTGCAATGGATGCGCGCAACGCCGCCGCTTCCTTGGCCAACTCTGGCGCGGCTGGCGTCGGCGGCAACTCGGTTAGCTGCCGTTCAGCGGCCTGCGCGAACTCCTGCATCTCGGCATACTCGGCTTCGTTGGCGACGTGGCCATCCTTGACGGACCGGCCATAGTCGACAGCAAGGTAGTCCAGTACTTGCCAGATTTGCTTGGCCTTGTCTTGCGTGGCGAGAGGATCTGCCTGTGCGGTCGAGACCGTCACGAACAGAGAGAGCAGAACAATCGAAAGGAGACGCAGGGCTTGCATGGGAGGCCTTACCGGCAGAACAGCGATTTCGCGTACAAATGCGAATGATTGTAATTCTATTTGCCGGCACGATGCCACTATCCAAATGCAGGAGACGAAGTACGGCGCCAGGGATGCCCACCTAGTCGCTTGGATGGGCGGTGGTCCCCCGCGTATCACACACGCAGTCCGACAGTCCCTGCAGAATCCCGCACGATTGGGCGGGCCTGGCACCAGAACAGGCTTCGCGCAGTTCCACCAAATGGTGCTTCAGTTCGAGCAAAGCTCCGATCCGAGATTCGACCTGACGGATGTGCTCATCCAAGAGCATATTGACTTCACCGCAATCCTGGTCGGGCCGCTTCCGGTAACTCAATAAGGTCCGTACGTCGCTCAACGGCATATCCAGAGACCGGCAGTGACGAATGAACTGCAAGCGCTCCACGTGCTCCTCGCCATACAGGCGAAAATTCCCCCGGCTGCGGCCCGGCGGCGGCAACAGCCCTTCTTGTTCGTAGAAGCGAATGGTCACCACCGGGCATGCGGTGCGCTTGGCAAGCTCGCCGATCTGGATATTCATGGCGTCGGATGGGAGATGTCTTGACTCTATAGTAACTAGAGGGTGTTAAATCGGCAACGCGAGATGAATACACACAAGGGGTTGCCATGAGCGAATGTGGCTCGAAGGGATGTGGCTGCGCTTCCGTTGCGACGCGCAACCCAGAACCGAGCACGGTTGGCGCGGGGCTGAAGCAGGCGCGCTACCGAATCGAAAACATGGACTGTCCGACCGAAGAGGCGCTGATTCGCGACAAGCTCGCGAAACTGCCCGGCGTGGGAGGACTTGAGTTCAATTTGATGCAGCGAACGCTAGCCGTTAGCCACCAGATGGCGTCACCGGGCCCTATCGAGGAGGCGCTATCGGCCATCGGGATGCGGGCGGTTCGCATGGACGAAGCAACGCCCCTGCAAAATACGGTACTGGCCATCCACCAGATGGATTGCCCGACCGAGGAGGCGCTGATTCGCAGCAAGCTTGCCGGCATACCTGGCGTCGCCAGCCTCGAGTTCAATCTGGTGCAGCGGACGCTGCACGTCTGGCATGCGGCTGACACGCTATCCCACGTGCTTACAGCCCTGAAATCACTCGGCTTCGACGCCGAAGTGCGCAGCGCCGGTGCCCCCGCAGCGGCCGAGGCACCGGGGCCCGCGCGCACGAACTGGTGGCCGCTTGCGGTGTCAGGGGTGGCCGCGACGCTGGCGGAGGTCGTGTACTGGCTCCATGGTGGCAACCATTGGGGCGTGGTCGCGCTGGCGCTGGCGGCCATCTTCACTGGTGGCCTCACCACCTATAAGAGGGGCTGGATCGCGCTCAGGAATCGCAACCTGAACATGAATGCGCTGATGTCCATTGCGGTCACTGGCGCCATGCTGATTGGTCATTGGCCCGAGGCGGCGATGGTGATGGTGCTTTTTGCGCTGGCCGAAGTCATCGAGGCCAAGTCGCTGGATCGCGCCCGCAACGCCATTCGCGGCCTGATGGATCTCGCACCGGATACCGCACTGATTCAGCAAGCTGACGGCAGTTGGGCCGAGGTGGATGCCAAGGCCGTCGCAGTTGGTAGCCGGATTCGAGTCAAACCTGGTGAACGCATCGCCCTCGACGGTCAGGTCATTGAGGGGCGCTCCACCGTCAACCAGGCACCGATTACCGGCGAGAGCCTGCCGGTCGAAAAGATCGAGGGCGATCCTGTGTTCGCTGGCACGATCAACGAGTCCGGCTCATTCGAATTCCGCGTCACGGCGGCAGCCAACGCGTCAACATTGGCGCGCATCATTCACGCCGTCGAAGCGGCCCAGGGAAGCCGCGCACCGACGCAGCGCTTCGTCGACCAGTTTGCCCGCCTCTACACACCCGTCGTATTCGCCGTGGCCTTGGCGGTGGCGGTTCTACCCCCGTTGGTGTTCGGTGGACCGTGGCTGGACTGGATCTACAAGGCCCTGGTCCTGCTGGTGATCGCCTGCCCCTGCGCTCTGGTGATTTCCACGCCGGTGAGCATTGTCAGCGGCCTGGCCGCGGCCGCGCGGCATGGCATCCTCATCAAAGGCGGCGTCTATCTGGAAGAGGGGCGCAAGCTGAAGTGGTTGGCCTTGGACAAGACTGGCACCATCACGCACGGCAAGCCCGCCCTGACCGATTTCGTGGTGTGGGGCGACGCCAATCCGGCCACATCCAGGCTGCTGGCTGCGAGCCTGGCTGCCCGCTCGGATCACCCAGTGTCCCTGGCGGTGGCGCGCGCCGCCGAAGGTGAAGGATTGATACCTTGCGACGTCGCCGATTTCGCGGCATTGCCTGGCCGTGGGGTGCGTGGCAGCGTCGATGACCACTCCTACCATCTGGGCAACCACCGGCTGGTCGAGGAACTGGGCGTCTGTTCGCCAGAACTCGAATCGCGGCTCGCTGCGCTTGAGGCCGAAGGCAAGACCGTTGTAATGCTGGTCGGACCAGAGGGGGTGCAGGCGTTGTTCGCAGTGGCCGACACAGTGAAGGAGAATAGCCGTCAAGCCATTGCCGATTTGCACACCTTGGGTGTCAAAACGATGATGCTGACGGGCGACAATCCGCATACCGCCACGGCAATTGCTGGCCAGGTCGGCATTGACCGCAGTCGGGGCAATCTGCTGCCCGAAGACAAGCTGCGGGAAGTCGAACAACTGTCAACGGACGGGAAGACTGGCATGGTGGGCGACGGCATTAACGATGCGCCGGCGTTGGCGCGAGCGGACATTGGCTTTGCGATGGGCGCGGCAGGAACCGACACGGCGATCGAAACTGCCGACGTGGCGTTGATGGACGACGATCTGCGCAAGCTGCCGACGTTCGTGCGGCTGTCCCGTGCCACCGCCAGCGTCCTGAAGCAGAACATCGCTCTGGCGCTCGGCATCAAGGCGGTGTTCCTGGTGCTCACCTTCACTGGCCAGGCCACGATGTGGATGGCCGTGTTCGCCGACATGGGCGCCAGCCTGCTGGTGGTCGGCAATGGATTGAGGCTGTTGCGTCGATGAGCTGGAAGGCCATTTTTTACGACTGGGGCGGCTTGAACGGTGCACTCTTTCAGCTTATCAACGCGGCCACGCCGGCGTTCCTGATGCCGCTTGCCTGGCTCTTCAGCAATGTCCTGGGCAACTACTGGACAGCGCCCGTGGTCGTGCTTGGGCTGTGGGCATGGTCAAGTTCAACGGCAGAGGCTAGGCGCACCATGGCGATTCGCTGTCAGCTTCTTCAATTTGTAGTCGGCTTCGGGATCGCATTTGCAATCGCCTCATGCTTGAAGCTCGGGCTCGATTTCCCGCGCCCGGCGGCAGTGTTTGGCCAGTTGGATCATGTGCTCGGCACGGTGGAGGAGCGCTACAGCCTACCGAGCGGCCACTCCACGTACGCCGCACTGGTTGCCGGGGCGTTGTGGCCGCTGCTGGGCATTCGCCGGAGACTGGCTTTGATTGTCTATGTCGTGCTGGTCGGCTGGTCGCGCATTGCTGCAGGCATGCACTTCCCCGCCGATGTGCTGGCCGGCTGGGGGATCGCCACCGTTAGCCTGATGCTCGCTGGCTTCCTGGTGAGGATGCTGCCGGGCGCAATCAGGACAATGGCGACGCGTGCAAGCGGTGCCTGGTACGCCTTGGCAGCCGCGGTGCTACTAGGCGATCAACTTGCAAAGACCGTCATCTCACAGCTCTTTGGGTATGGCGAGCAAGTCGGCATTACCCCATTTTTCAATCTTGTGCATGTCAGGAACAACGGTGCGGCGTTTAGCCTGCTGGCGGGCGCTGGCGTCTGGGCGCGTGTCGGTTTTGCCGCGCTTGCGATGTGCATTTCGCTGTGGCTAATTGACCAGCTTCGCAGGGGCGCGCCGAGATGGGAGGCGGCTGGCTATTGCTTGATCTTGGGTGGTGCGTTGGGTAACGCTGCAGATCGCCTCTTGCGGGGAGCTGTGGTGGATTTCCTCGATTTCCACTGGCGAGGGACACATTGGCCTGCATTCAACCTGGCCGACGTGGCGATCACGGTCGGTGCGGTCTGCTTGATCGTGGCTACGCGGCGTCGCGGCGGGCAAATCCGAGCAAATTCCACGGCGTAGCCACTACTATTCCTTGCAATGGAGGATCGCGCCAATCGAGCGCCGCACCGTCGAGAAGCCCGTGTTGTTCGAACTCAGGTTGCGTCGAACTCGCGCTGTGCCAGATTCGCCGACTTGCCAATGTAGATAAGCCCGTTGGTCGGCACCTCAAAAGGGGCGATCGCATCTTGGCAATTGAGAAAGAATGCATACACGCCTGGACAGCTCGGCGCACTCAGTTGTTCGGGAGTGGACGCCCTACTCAGGAGGATGTCAACGATCTGGTCGTGGAGCATGGTCGCAACCGCATAAGAGACAGTAGCCGAACACCCATGATGCCAGTGTATTTGGCTGATTTGCAACGACGTCTGGCGCGAGGCGCCGCCCTACAACCCAAAACTTGCATGATTTCGTTGGCAGGCGACGCGCGACATCGGGGGCGAAAACGGCACGGAATGGCGGCTTTCATGCGAGGGAGCCAGGGGGGCTTCTGGCCGGGAAGCGACCTTCGTCACAGCGCAAGTCCCGGTCATGCTCTCGGTGTACGATGTGCGGGGAGAACCGTCCGAGCGGGACGAGACATTGTGGAATCTCAAAGTCCATGGGGGCAGCTATGGGGTTTTCTTGCCGAAAGTTTCTCATTGCCCGTGACGATACTCTCTGGCAGCTGCCAACCACCAAATTCCAGCGGATGTTGCGGGAGCCGGCCAACCACTGCTTGTCCACTTTTGCCGGGCAACGCGCACGCATGGCCGATGTGGTCGTCGAACTGGTGGCCAGAGAGCCAGTGCGCGTCGTTCGAACGACGTTTTCCATTCTCACGTTCGATGCCGAAGGTTGCCTCGATCCAGGGGCATTCGAAAAGCAGCAATTTGCGCTCGCGGAGTCGGTCGTTGCCCCCGTCTTCGCCGCATCCGTGGATGAGAGCAAGCAACCCGTCGTTGACGCGTCCGCGCGATTCATTGCGCAAGGGGGCCAATGGGTTCCGACACGAGCTTTGGCGCGCGCGATCGATGAGGCGGCGTTGGGGCAACGACGGTGCCTACGCCTGTAGGTAGTTGCGCAAGCGCGGCGCTTTGGTAGGTGCGCATGCCGGCGTCGGCGCGCCGCCAGCGCAAGCCGGTGGGGCAGAGCGCCTCACAAATGACAGGGACGATAAGCGCCTACTGTGGCGAAGCGGGCGCGGTGAATGGTTGACCCTGTTGCTCGCCCACGGTGTGCGCATGGCGTCGGTCGTCTTCGGCGTGCAGGTAGATGCCAGTCGTCTCAATCGACGCATGCCGCAGGTTCTTCTGGATAAAGCGGATATCGGTGCCGGCGTCGGCCTGGTGCGAAGCCGCGGAATGGCGCAGCCAGTGCGTCGAGGCACGCGCCAGCGTCGCCGCGCCGACCGGATCGCTCGTCTCTAACACGGCGGCCGCCCGCCGGAACACTTCCTTCGCGATCAGATAGACCGCTGTCGGCGTGAGGTGCCGCTGCGCGTCGCCGGCAACGCTCAGGATGGCCGGGCTCAGCTCACCGGGCGCCGGCATCGGCAGCAGGCCGTGGAACGCACGATAGCGAGCAAACTCGGCCATCAGGGGTGCCCTTGATATTGCTGCAGTTTGCCGGGATAGCGACCCAGAGTATTCATGCGGGTTTCCGGGCAATGGCCAACACGATAGTCATGTAAATCAATGGGTTACTGACTCAAGATTTTGAATGTCATACGTGGCGCACGAGGCACGTATCAGGCAGCTCATTGCGTCTCCGTGTCCTTGCCGTTAATCTCGGCGGTCCGTCTACCGCTTGGGAGAAAAGCGCGATGGATCACTGGCAACTGGCGTATCTCGGCATGCGACAGATGCCGCGCGAGCTCAGCGAGTTCGAGCTAGCCACTTTCTTCACTTTCTCTCCCAAGGAGCGCGCCCTGATCGACGCACGGCGCAGCCAGCTGTACCGGCTGGCCTGCGCCGTCCACATCGGCTTTGTGCGTATGACGGGCCGCACCCTTGACGCCTCCAAGCAGGTTCCGAAATTTCTCTGGGCATATGTTGGCGCCCAACTCGGCATCACGCCACCGGATATGGGCACGCTGAGCGCCCTCTATGACCGGCGCACCGACACGCTGGTGGACCATCAGATGCTCGCCTATCAGGCGCTCGGTTTCAGCCCGATGGCTGAGCATCAGCGACGCTACGTGACGCGTTGGCTCAAAGAGCGCTTAGCGGGACAACCTAGTCGCAGTGACATGCTGCACGAGCTCAAGCGGTGGCTGTACGAGCATCGTGTTCTGATCCCGCATGACCGTGCGCTGAAACGCCTCATTAGCCAGGCCGTGGAGGTTTCCGAGGCGGCATTGACTGACGCGTTGGTGCTCGCATATGGCGAGGCATCGCTTGACGCTTGGGGGGCATTGCTACCTCGTCCGGAAGGCAATCAAGCAAGTCTGCAGCAATGGCTGTGGGCGGTTCCATTGCGCAGCTCCACGCATCAAATGGGGGAGCTGTTTGACAAGATCGAGCGGCTGTACAAGTTGGGCGTCCAACATCGCTGGCCGGCCGTCTGCAATGAGGCGGTGGTACGGCACTACGCGAGACGTTGCGCCAATCGACCGGCCTCGGTCAGCAAACGCATGGTGCAGCAATCCCGCCGCTTGGAGTCTGCTTGCTTCTTGCGCTATGCCTTGTGTGCTGCCACGGACCAGATGTCGTCCATGCTGCGCCACTGGATCCGCAAATCCGTCAACGACGCAGGACGGCTCATTGACGCTGGCCGGCCGGATCCAGAAATCAAGCTGCGAGAATTTGCGGCAGCCGTCAAAGGGCTCATCGCTGATGACACGCTCACACGAGAAACGCTCTGCCAACAATTGGATGCTTTGGCCGACGCCGCAACGAGCCAGCATCGCCTGCGAAGCCGTGCCAGCATGATTCGAGAGCAACTGCTGTTGCGGCATCGGCTTGCGAGAGCCATGCTGGGCAGGCTGGTCCAGCTGCCATTCGCCACGCAGTCCGCCCATCCAGTGATAGAGGCAATGGAGATCTTGCACAATCTCTATGCGCGGAAGGCTAATTGGCTACCAAATCGGGTTGCCGTGCGCTTCGGGCGAGCCTGGCAGCCAGTACTGGAGGGGCAGGACCGTAAGCGAGCGCTGGCCGCCTTCGAATGGGGAACGCTGTTTGCCCTGCGGGTGGCGCTACGCAATGGCTCGGTATTCCTGGATCACAGCTTCGCCTTCCGCAGCCAAGCAACCATGCTGATTTCCGGCCAGGATTGGCAGGCGCGGCGCAACCACTTCTATGGCCATCTCAAACTGCCGCAGGACGCAAGAGCATTTTTGGAACCTGTGGTCGAGCACCTCGACGCGGGGCTCGCCCGGCTGCGCGATGCCGCCGTGCGGGGCGAGCTAAGGATCGATAGCGCCATCCATGTTGATCCATTAAAGGCGAAGCGGCCCGAAGCTTCGGTTGAGGCCCTGCGGCGTGCGCTATTTGACCGGCACCCAGACGGACAACTGCCTGAAATTCTTCTGGAAATCGACAGCCACACTCATTTCAGTTGGCTTCTGCTGGGGCGAGAACCGTATTCTCGCAGTGAGCTGCTCATGGTCTACGCCGCTGTGCTCGCGCACGGGACCTCGATGTCTGCGACGGACCTCGCTCGCATGGTGCCGGAACTTTCACCAAGCGCGATTCGTCAGATGATGCGATCGTATCGCGGACGAGCGGAAACTGCGTAAAGCCGCTGATTCAGTGCTTGCTTTCATGCATCAGCATCCCATCGCCCGGCATTGGGGGCGCGCCGAGTTGGCGTCTTCCGACATGATGTCGCTGGAGACGACGCGCTCGGTCTGGCAAGCGCGGGCTGACCCACGTCGGCGTACCGCTTCGATTGGGATGTACACCCATGTCCGCGACCGGTGGGGCATTTTCTACGACCAGCCAATCCTCCTGAATGAGAGACAAGCCGGCGCCGCCATCGAGGGCGTGATTCGCCAGAATGGCGGGGAAGACGTAACGCAGCTCGCCGTTGATACCCACGGCTACACCGACTTCGCCATGAGTCTGTCACGGCTGCTCGGCTTCGATCTCTGCCCGCGACTCTCTCATCTGCGTGATCGCCGGCTGCATGTACCCAAAGGCCATGCAGTGCCGCCAGAACTGGCCGCAGTAGCGGACGCCGATGTCCGTCTGGTATTGATCGAACTTGCCTGGGATGAACTGGTCAGGATTGCGGCATCGGTCCAGACCGGCCAATGCACGGCGGTGCAGGCGCTTACACGTTTTGGCGCGGCGGCAAGGGGGCAACACGTGTATGAGGCGGGTGTGCACCTGGGACGGCTATTCCGTACGATTTTCCTCGTCGACTATTTCACCAACACCGCGTTCCGCCAGGAGATGCAGCATGCCTTGAATCGCGGCGAGGCGGTGCACACCGTCCAGCGGGCCATCCACTATGGAAAAATCCCCTTGGAACTAGCTCGGCACGATGCGTCGCTGGCAGCGGTCTCGTCTTCGTTGACGCTGTTGACCAATGCCGTGATGGCTTGGAACACGCTGCACATGCAGGAGGCTCTAGAGGCGATAGAGGCCATCGGAGGAGAATCCATGCGTGCCGAAGACCTGCGCCAGATCGCTCCGACTCGTCTGGAAGGTATCAACTTGCGCGGTACTTTCGATTTTCCGATTGCACGCTACGCGCACCGCCTACCACCGAATGCGACAAGCGTGCAGACAGTACCGTCGACCTGGCGTACAGCATGACCTCATTTACAGGTCTTTGAGCCGATGGAACTTCCCATACGGAACGGCTTTCTCCTAAGCTGATAAGTGGAGGCCGGCCTGTCAGGTTGTTTCGTCTGACGTGCCGGCCATTCCGGCAGCCTTTATAGCTAAACCGTTTGACCGCCAACAGCGAGTCTATTTCCGCAGGTCCACAACGGTGGCCTTGCCGTCGACAGAATCGAACGTCGCCGAGACCTGGTCTCCTTCCTTCAGCCCCTTTAGCATGGCCGGGTCCTTGACCGGGAAAGCCATGGTCATGGCAGACATGCCCAGGTTGGCGATGGGACCATGCTTGAGTGTGATTTTTCCAGTTGCCGCGTCAATCTTCCGCACTTCCGCGGGCACAGGCTGAGGCGCCTTCTTTGCACCCGCCGACGGCGTCATGTCCATGCCTTCCATCGTTGCGGCGGTGCCGGGTAGCGCAGCACCTATAGGGGGCGGTCTCTAGAATGAAGTGCAACACCCTGATGTTAGGGTGTTGGGATGGGACAAAGCTACAGTCAACTGGGTATCGAAGAGCGTAACTGTAGTCATCGCCTGCTAAACGAGGGGTGCAGCCTGCGTCAGGTCGCGAGAGTGGCGGGGCGAAGTCCGTCGACTATTTCACGCGAGGTTGCCCGGGCCGGAGGTCATCGTTCCTACGATGCTGCGAGCGCGCAGGGTATGGCGCTGAGAAGGCGTCGACGTGGGCCGCGCAAGCTGGCAGCAGGCACGGCGCTGCTGAAGCTGGTGAGAGCATGGCTGCGCGTGGGCTATTCACCGCAACAGATTGCAGGCAGACTCCGGCGCATGTATGCCCACCAGCCGGAGTTCCATGTGTCCCACGAGACGATCTACTGCGTGATCTACGCCACGCCGCGCGGTGAGCTGCGCCGCGAGCTAATCGGCAGCCTGCGTAAGGCCCACAAGGAGCGTCGTTCACGGGGCGCGGGGAACGATCGCCGAGGCAAGCTGCAGGATATGCGCTCGATCCACGAGCGGCCCGAGGAGGTGTTCGAGCGGCTGGTGCCTGGGCATTGGGAAGGCGACCTGATCAAGGGCGCGGGCAATCGCAGCGCAGTGGCGACGCTGGTGGAACGCAAGACGCGCTTCGTGGTGTTGGCGAAGATGGACGGTTGCGGGGCGGAGGCAGCGCTGGAGGCGTTGACCAAGAAGTTCCGTCGGGTGCCGCTGGCGCTTCGCAAGAGCCTGACCTACGACCAGGGCAAAGAGATGGCGCATCACGCAGAGCTGACCAGGCGAGTCAGTACCGAAGTGTTCTTTGCCGACCCGCACAGTCCGTGGCAGAGGCCAAGCAACGAGAACATGAACGGACTGGTTCGGGAGTATCTACCGAAAGGCGACGATCTATCGGTCTTCTCGCAGGGGTACTTGAACGGAGTCCCGAAGGCGCTGAATTATCGCCCTCGGGCGGTTCTCGACTTCGCCACTCCCGCCGAAGCCATGGCCGAAGAGATCAACAAATTACGAACTGGTGTTGCATCTCAGACTTGAAACCGCTGTCACGGCCAGCGCTGCCATCTTCTCGCGTTCCGTACTCACGGCACCCTCCTTAATAAGAGATTCAGGTAGCGAATGCCTGGCCGAATTGCCGGGCCCGCTTGACGTCATCGGTATGCAAGTAGATGGACGTGGTCGAAATTGAGGCGTGGCGCAGGTTGTCGCGCACAGCGCTCAGTTCGACAGTAAGCGCCCGGTGAACCCGTCTCGACGGGGCTACGCAGGAAGGACGGAAGCAGTCCAGCGATGTGGCAGGAGCTCCGCGATGTCGGCGGTCTTCTGAGTCGGCAGTCGCGTAAGCACGTCTTTCAGGTAGGCGTACGGATCATGCCCATTGAGCTTCGCCGACTGGATCAGACTCATGACTGCGGCTGCGCGCTGGCCAGCGCGCAGTGAGCCCGCGAACAGCCAGTTCGATCATCCAAGAGCGATAGGCCGTATTTGCCCTTCGATATGATTGTTATCGATGGGCACGGCTGGATCCTCAACGTAGCGCACGAGCGCCGCCCAGCGTTTGAGGCTGTAGTCGATGGCACGCGCGATGGCCGCGCCGTCGGGCACCCTCCGCCTTTGTTCACTAAGCCAGAGATGCAGCGCATCCAGGATTGGTCTGGCCCGCTGCTGTCGCGCTTCCAGGCGTAGTTCTGGCTCGGCGTCCCGCACCTCTCGCTCGATCTCGTAGAGCCCAGCAATGAAGCGCAGCGCCTGGCCAGCCAATTCGCTCTTGTGCTTGTCGTGCAACTCAAAGTACTTACGACGCGCGTGAGCCATGCACCCAATCTCGACGATGCCGCCGCCGAAGCTGGCCTTGTAGCCCGAGAAGTCGTCACATACCAGCTTGCCCAGCCAGCCCCGCCGGAATGCGCGGGCATGTTCGCCGCTGCGGCTGGGGGCAAACTGATAGATCACCGCACGTAATGACGAGAGTTGGCTCGGTGCGTAGGCCCACAGGTAGGCGCGATGCGTCTTGCCGTCGCCTGGCGAGAGCATCTGCACTGGTGTCTCGTCGGCATGCAGTACGCTCTGGGTCAATACCTCCGCCTGCAGTGCATCCACCAGCGGTTGCAGACGCACGCCGCAGATGCCGACCCACGCGCCCAGCGTCGATTGCGGGATCGCCAGGCCGGCGCTTGCGTAGATGCGTTCTTGCCGGTACAGAGGGAGATGGTCGCCGAACTTGGACACCAGCGTATGCGCCAGCAGGCCGGCGGTGGGGATGCCCTTGTCGATGACGTGCGGAGGAACGGGTGCCTGGGTGAGAGTCTCACATTGACCGCATACCCACTTGCCCCGGATATGACGTTCGACCGTGAACACGCCAGGGGTGTAGTCCAGCTTCTCGCTGACGTCTTCGCCAATGCGCTTGAGCGCGCAGCCGCATGTGCAAGTCTCGGACTCCGGCTCGTGACGGATCTCAGTGCGAGGCAATTGGGGTGGAAGTGCTTGGCGCTTCGGCTTGTCCTTGGGCTCCGACCTGGATGAAGGAGTCAGTGCTTCGAGCTCGGCTTCGATTGCCTCAAGGTCTGCATCGAGGGCTTCCTCCAGCAAGCTTGCCTGGGCAGATGTCCCAGCACCAGCGCATCCAGTTGCTCTCGGCACAGCGGCGTCGCGATGGCCGTCATACCGTCGGTCCAGACGAAGCGGCCCTTATTGCGGGATTCATGTTCCGAATCTTGCCAGTTCCCCGTCACTCCAACTATTGGCACAGCCCCCAATGGACGCTCGGCCCTTGTACCAAGCCACGACTAAAGCACGGTGATCGCCTCATCGCGGCCCAGGCGTTGCCAAGGCAGGGTACACCAGCACCTTGATACGCGTCGCGCGCTTGTTCGTGAAGAGATAAGCATGATGCGGTCGGGCGGCTCCGAATACCTTCACCACCCGAGCCAAGACCGTATCTGTTCCCGCTCGCATGTCCAGCGGCTCGGTAGCTAGCCAGATTGCCTCGATGCGGATCAACGCAACCACCCCTGAAGCCATTCGCCACACTCTGCTGCGGCCGATCCTGGCCAACGAATACTGATCGTCGCAGCACCGCGTCGCACTTCGATCTGTATATCCGGTATCGCAGGCGTCGGCGTGGGATCGCCGATCTGCAACGGGATGAACTCGGCTTGGGGTACTGTCATCAATGCACGGGCTTCGCCCGCGCTATCCAACGCTTGGTGTTCAGCGACCCAGCGTCGCAGCAGATTCGCGTTCACGCGATGGTGCAGCGCTACCGCCGCAATCGAAACACCCCGATGCAGGCAGTCCTGGACGGCTTTAGCCTTGAACTCGGCGCTGTGCCGACGTCGGCGTCGCGCTGGTGCGCTCTCTTCGATAGTGTTCACGTGTCCACCAAGAATTTAGATGGACACGATGCTCCTTGCTCTCCTGCTTCCCTTCAAGACGGGTTCACCGGGCGCTTACGTTCGACACCCTTCGCCAGTGCGTGCGTCGCGTGGCTGTGGCGCATCCACTGTCGTATCGCCCGTCGGAGCTTCTCTGCCAACGCTGGATGATCGCCTTCAATCGTGTTCGCTGCGAGCCTGAAGAATCGGTGCATGACTTCCCACAGGCGCAGGGGCGTGATACCGGTTTCGCCACCATCCAGGCTACCGACTATGGGCTTAGGTGGGTTCCAGCGAGCGAGGCTGACAGGGAGCCCGCGCTCCAGCAGGTGGCGTTCCAGCGCCGTCCGCGCCAAGGGCGTCAATGTAACCCTAGCGGGCTTGCCACCTTTGCCGACCAGGTGCAGCCAGTGATCGCCCGCGGCGTCGACGTCGAGATGACGCAACGCGGCATTGGCCAATTCGCTGATCCGCAGTCCCGTCGCGTATCCGAAATCCAGCAGGAAGCGAAGCCGCTGTGCGGCCGCGGCTTGCCAGCCGTACGACCACTCGAGGCCGTTGGCGATGGTGCGCACCAGCAGCCATCTCCATCGGTGAAGGCGTGGGTGATTTCCACGGCCATGGCACGCTGGTTACTGCGCACCTTGATGCCCGCCAAGGGGTTGGCCAGTACATAGCGCTGTTCCACCAACCAGCGGAACAGCGCGCTGAGCACGGTCAGCGCATGGGCGACCGAGCGCGCCGAGAGGTTGTCGACAAACGGGCGCCAGTCCGGCGACGTGTGTGGCCGCGGGGGTCCAACCCAGCACTCGCGCGGCGTGGGTCTGTGCAAAAATGTCCGATAGTCGTTGCATCCTTGGTCGTCAAGGATGAAAGGGCCTTCCCTCGCGCGACGATGGCCCACAGGATCAGCCGTTCGGCTTCCTTGCGATAGGCGCGCTGCGTGGCCGGGGATTTGTGCAGGGCCAGCCAGGCCTGGATGTCCTCGTAATCGTTGTCCATGCCCAGGATGTAGGTCGACAGCGGAGCGCGGAAGGCGCCGGCGGAGCCGTCGACCTCGTGTGGCAGCCGCAGGTGTTCCCACGGTGTCACGATGGCCCGTCGGTCAGCGACGATCAAGGCGCGGGCACGCTCGGTAAGCGCGTGCTTTAGATCACCATCGATATATGGGAGCGCAGCATGCGCGCAGCGGGTAATCGGGCCGACTGATTGTGCATTTCAATTTGAGGCCATTTGCTATGCGGTGCCCCACTGCGACAACAGGTTCCGCATGCTCGTCGCACTCGGCAGCAGCCGATCCCACCACGAGGGCGATGTTGGCGGGTCCCCATACGAGCAAGTCTGGCGCGCGAATTGCTGTTGTTGGAATGGCGTATTTCCAATACGCCGATCAAACTATTCCGAAGGAGATTTGTCATGCCACATGAGGACCTCAGAGCGTGTATTGATGCCTGTCACGCGTGCGCAGTCGCCTGCAATCATTGTGCAGCTTCCTGCCTGCGAGAACGGAACGTCGATGAAATGCGGAAGTGTATAGAGCTCGATATAGACTGTGCACAAATTTGTGCGTTTGCTGCTGCTGCTATGTCTCGCGCAAGCGAACACTCAAAGGAGATTTGCCAGCTATGCGCTCGAATTTGCGAAGAATGCGGTGCTGAATGCGCCAAGCACGCAGCGCAACATTGTCTGGACTGTGCGAAGGCCTGCGAGCGATGCTCGCAAGCGTGCAACAGTATGCAATAACTGACGCCGCAAGGCACCGAGCACCTTTTGTCGGCGCGCCGCGGCAATGTACGGGGATTCTCGCGTCGCGTCCAATGTAACTCACACCAAAACATGTAGAACTTTCATGCTCGAGGCTGGCGGGAGAGCGGCAGGTCGCAGTCCGCTCTTTTGGTCCACTTCTCCGTTCATGTGGCATTTGCAGCTAGCCCGGCGCCAGCTTCTGCGCTCCCTGCACAAACGGACAAAATACTAGTGATCTCGTGGGCGTATCTGAATCCATATCGACTCGTCATCGCTGGAATCCATTACGGGATAATGACGTGGCGGCAATGTCCTGTCAGGCACGCGTCGTGCTTGGAGAATGGGCCAACGACGATCCGCTGCCGGAACTGCAACCGGACTTCGTTGATGCAGTAAGCGCCCAGTCCCCCAGCGCAATTGGCCCGAAGGCCGAGCGCGGGCAGGCCGGGATTTTCCTTGCTGTGCACCTCCCAGCCACGTATCGAACTAGAATTTACGCCGTAACTATTCTGACGCTGCCGAAACAGAGGTGAACGCGCAATGAAAACCTTCGGACTTTCGATCCTTGTCTCGCTGCTCCTTGTGGCAGTAATTGGACTCGGAATCGCGTTCTCGGGCACTTATAGCGTGGCCGCGGATGAACCTGATTGGCGGATCACAGAAAACGTTTTGGCGATGGTGCGTTCCCGCGCCATGGAGCGGCAATCCGACGAACTGCAGCCGCCAAATCTGAACGATGCGCAGCGTATTTTCAAAGGAGCGGGTCAGTATGCTTCTATGTGTGTGGCTTGCCATCGTGCACCAGGCTTACCAGACAATCAGTTAGCGCGTGGACTTTATCCCTCGCCGCCGCGTCTGGATCAGAGCAGGGTCGATCCCAAGCACGCCTTTGTAGTGATCAAACACGGCTTGAAGATGACCGGCATGCCAGCATGGGGCGATGATCACGACGACGAGACAATCTGGGATCTCGTCGCGTTTCTCCAGAAGCTTCCCGCCTTGACGTCCACTCAGTACCGGAACTTGTTCGATCGGTCGTCTAGCGACAACGATGAGTATTTCGGTGGTGAGTTCGCGGGGCCCGGTGAGGCGGGCTCCCGTCAGCCCGCGGCGCAGGCATCCGCCCCATCAGGAACAGCGAATAAGAGAAGCTCCGCAGAGAAGGTCCATGACTCAGGGCAACATTGATTGTTTCGCACGCACTCCCACAAGTACCTGCTGGGGAAACCGAAAAAAGTGGCATTCTGAAGAACTCGGTCCACAGATGAGGCTGACGCAATCATTGGCATAATCGGCATATGAAATCGCCCGCGATGCCCGCGTACGATAGGGATTCCAAGGCTGCCGTGTCTATTTTCGTCTCTTTATCTTCTTATTACGCTTGCGCGTTGTGTTGCTGGGGTTGCGCGTTCGCGAGGCGGCACCATACCGGCGCATCACATACCAGGCGAAGAGTCCAAGCATAGCCAAGATGGCGGCCAACGCGAAGAGGACGACAACCGCAACGTCATGTGGCAACTCTAAAGGGGGGCGGTGCACGACAGTATTTAATTGAGTTTTGGCCGATCGGGAACTCTGTGCAATGGCAACCCGAATCGAATAGCTAGATATTAACGGGCCATGCCAGATGGAAGTGCACGGCCGGTGGAAGCAACCGTGCGCCTTGGGTTGGAAGGCTACTTGCGCTGCATGTCGACAACAGTCGCTGTACCGTCCACCTTGTCGAAGGTCACCGACACCGCGTCACCCACTTTGAATTTTGTAAGCCAGCTGCGATCTTTGACCGGAAACGCCATCGTCATTCCGGGCATACCCAGATTCTCGATTGGACCGTGCTTAAGCGTAACTTTCCCCGCTTGCGTATCGATTTTCTTGACTTCCGCGGACACCGGTTGGCGCATTTGTTGAGAGGCGATTGGCGCCTTCATGTCCATGCCATCCATTGAACCTGCGGCAAATGCGGCTGGGGCGGCAGTCGTGGCAAGGGCGAACATCAGCGTCTTAAGATGTTTCATTGCGATTCCTCCTGAGATGTGAGGTTTGTGGAAATGGCACTCCGCTTGGTCTGACGGCGCCGTAGCAACAGGTAGACCGCGGGGACCACGAACAAGGACAGCAGGGGTGCCGTGACCATTCCGCCGACCATTGGGGCAGCGATGCGCTGCATCACTTCTGAGCCTGTGCCATGCGACCACATAATGGGAAGCAGACCGGCGAGAATCACAGCCACGGTCATTGCCTTAGGCCGGACACGCAGCACCGCGCCTTCCTGGATGGCATCGAGTAGGGCCGCCGTATCGCTCTGCCCGTCCTCAAGCCTTTCCTGCCAGGCATGCTTCAGGTAGAGCAGCATGATGACGCCGAATTCCGCTGCGACCCCCGCGAGTGCGATAAAGCCCACAATTCCTGCGACCGACAAGTTGTACCCAAGCAGATAGAGTAGCCAAAAGCCACCAATCAATGCCAGCGGCAGGGTACCCATTATGAGCAGTGCCTCGTCCAGCCGTCCAAATACCAAGAAAAGCAACACGAAGATGATCAGCAAAGTGAACGGCACCACCACCTTTAATTTAGCGGTGGCGCGCTCAAGATACTCGAACTGGCCTGACCAACTCAGCGCGTAGCCGGCTGGCATCGGCACCGCTTTAGCGACTGCCTCCTGCATGTCTTGCACGGCTGAGCGCAGATCCCTGCCGCGAATGTCGACGTAGATCCACCCGGAGAGCCGTGCATTTTCACTGCGTAGCATTGGCGGTCCTTGTACGATCTGAATGCGCGCAACGTCAGCTAGCGTGATTTGCAACCCCTTGTCGGTCACGATCGGCAGAAGACGTAGTTGCTCAATAGAGTCCCGATAGTCACGCGGATACCGCATATTGATAGGAAAGCGCGCGAGTCCGTCGACCACCTCGCCGACATTCTCACCGCCGATGGCCGACGACACGATCGCTTGAACGTCTTCGATGTTTAGGCCGTACCGGCCCGCGGCGCCCCGGTCAATATCGACGTCGATGTAGCGCCCGCCCGTAAGCCGCTCGGCCAGCGCGGACGTGACGCCTGGAACCGTCTTAACTACCTCTTCGATGCGCGTGGCTAGGAGGTCAATCTCCTTCAGGTCCGTGCCGGCGACCTTGATCCCCACGGGGCTTTTGATCCCGGTCGCGAGCATGTCGATGCGGTTGCGGATCGGCGGTACCCAAATGTTAGATAGTCCTGGAACTCTGACAACGCGATCGAGCTCTTCTACCAGCTTGTCGGTGGTCATGCCCACGCGCCACTGGTCCTTGGGCTTGAACTGAATGGTGGTCTCGAACATTTCAATCGGCGCTGGATCCGTGGCGGTGTCCGCGCGCCCCGCCTTGCCATACACTGTAGCGACCTCCGGCACGGTCTTGATGAGCCGATCGGTTTGCTGGAGGAGCTGAGCGGCCTTGCCCGCGGACAAACCTGGCAACGCCGAGGGCATGTAAAGCAAATCGCCTTCATCCAAAGGCGGCATGAATTCGCCGCCAATACGCATAATGGGCCATGCGGTGGCGACAAGCAGCATCGCCGCAATTGCCAAGGTGGTCTTCGGATAGGTAAGCACCTTAGCGAGTAACGGCTGGTAGCCGCGAATCAGCCAGCGATTGAGCGGGTTAGCCTGCTCCGATGGGATCGTGCCGCGGATCATGTACCCCATCAGCACCGGTACCAGAGTGACAGACAACCCCGCAGCGGCCGCCATGGAATAGGTTTTCGTAAAGGCCAGTGGCGAGAAAAGCCTGCCCTCCTGTGCCTCCAGCGTAAATACGGGAATAAACGACAGCGTGATGATCAACAACGAGAAGAAAAGGGCCGGTCCGACTTCAGCCGCGGAGTCGCCAATGACGCGCCAGCGCTCTTGGATGCTGAGTTCGCGTCGGGGATTGTCGGCATGCCAGTGTTCGAGATGCTTGTGCGCATTCTCGATCATGACCACCGCGGCATCTACCATCGCGCCGATGGCGATAGCAATTCCACCAAGTGACATGATGTTGGCGTTCACCCCTTGGTAGCGCATTACTAGGAAAGCCGCCAGCACGCCTAGCGGCAGCGAGACAATGGCCACCAGCGCGGAGCGTAGGTGAAATAAGAACACCAAGCAGACTAGGGCCACGACCGCAAATTCTTCGATCAGCTTGGTGGTGAGGTTTTCCACCGCCCGTTTGATCAGTGCTGAGCGATCGTAGGTGGTGACGATCTCGACGCCCTTTGGCAAACTTTTCTGTAAGGTGGCGAGCTTGGCCTTGACCGCCTCAATGGTCTCCAAGGCATTTTTGCCGGAGCGTAGCACGATGACGCCGCCTGCAACTTCGCCCTGGCCATTCAGTTCGGCAATGCCACGCCGCATCTCGGGGCCAAGCTGCACGGTGGCAACGTCGCCCAGCCGTACCGGGATACCCGCGTCATTGGTCACCAACGGAATCTGGCGAAAGTCGTCCAGTGTTTTCAGATAACCGGTCGCCCGGACCATGTACTCGGCTTCGCCCAACTCCAGCACCGAGCCGCCGGTTTCCTGGTTGGCTCCCTTGAGCGCTTCCAGCACCTTGGCTTGCGACAGGTTATAGGCGCGCATCCGATCCGGGATCAGCACGATCTGGTACTGTTTGACCATGCCACCGAGCGAAGCCACTTCGGCGACGTTGGGCAAGGACTTGAGTTCGAAGCGCAGGAACCAGTCCTGCAGCCCTCTTAGCTGGCTGAGGTCATGCTGACCGGTTTTGTCTACCAAGGCATACTCATAGATCCAGCCGACGCCGGTTGCGTCGGGCCCAAGCGCGGGTTTCGCGGCAGCCGGCAGCCGCGATTGCACCTGGTTCAGGTATTCGAGCACGCGGGAACGTGCCCAGTAGAGGTCGGTCCCGTCTTCGAACAGCACATAGACATAGGAGTCACCGAAGAACGAGTAGCCGCGCACGGTCTTGGCGCCCGGCACCGACAGCATGGTTGTCGTGAGCGGATAGGTCACTTGGTTTTCCACAATCTGGGGCGCCTGACCAGGAAATGGAGTGCGGATAATCACTTGTACATCAGACAGGTCGGGCAGGGCATCAAGCGGCGTACTCTGTACCGCCCAGAGGCCCCATGCGGTCACCATGACAGTGGCGAGCAGCACCAGGAAACGATTGCGGATGGAGGCGAGAATGAGTCGGGCAATCATCGCGTCGCTCCAGCATCAGCGACGGCCGATTCGACCGTGGATAGGGTTGCCACGCCGTCCTTGTCCAGTCGGAAGCGAAACCGGACCTGATCTCCAGGCTTAAATCCCTTGGGCATGCCGGCTGGCGGCGCGCCGAACTCCATGGTCATGGCACCCCACTGCGCCGATGGAATGGGGCCGTGGGAGATCGTCATGCTCTGCTCGGTGACGGTCTCAATTCGGCCGACGCCTTGATGTTCCGGTCCGGACGCTGCTGCGGCGCCAGCGCCCGACGCGGCCGTGGGCGCGCTCATGCGCTGTGCGGTGCCGCGCAGGCTTGCCTCTGAGTCGATCAGGAACTGTCCGGACACGACCACCTCCTCGCCCGCTTTGAGGCCCTCAATGATTTCGGTTTGGCCACCCGCAGCCGCGCCGGTCTTGACTTCGACTGGGTTGAATCCGCCTTGGCCGGATGCCACCATCGCGATCGTGCGCGTACCGGTGCGAATCAACGCCTCGGTTGGCACCAGCAGGCGATCCGGTCCTGGCCCGGCGTCAAAGCGCACCGATACAAACATGCCGGGCAGGAGCCGACGCGCTTTGTTCTGCAACTCGATGCGGACCTTGACTGTGCGGGTGCCGGCGCTGATGTCCGGCAGGATGGCATCGACCTTGCCCGCCAGTGGGTCGCCGGGCCAGGCTGCCGCCGTGGCGGAGACCGGCTGGCCGGGGCGCAACGGGGCCGCCTGGCTCTCAGGCACCTCGGCGATGACCCACACAGTTGCAAGGCTCGCGATACGGAAGAGAGTCGTCCCCGCGGAGACCGTCATGCCATCGCGCGCACCGACCTCGGTGACGATGCCGTCAACCGAACTGGCGATCGTTAGCTGTGGCTGCAGTTTGCCGGTGGACTGCACTAACCGGATATGGCTTTCGGTCATGCCGACCTGACGCATGCGCGCAATCGCGGCCTCACGCAGGTCCTGCTGTATGCTGCCGTCCATCCGGCTAACCGCCAGGTACTCTTCTTGAGCGGCGACCCACTCTGGCGCGTAGATTTGCGCAAGCGCTTGGCCTTTGCGGACCGGATCAAGGGTGGTCCGGGCATAGGCGGCTTCCACGAATCCGCTAGTACGAGCCTGCAATACTTCGATGCCGCGTTCATTGATCGCGACATTGCCTGGTACCTGTAAAGCCGCCTCCAGTCGGCCAGTTTTCACCTCGGCCGTACGAATGCCGAGATTCTGGGTTACGCGGCTGTCAATTGTGACGGCCGCGCCGGCGCTGGCTTCTTCATACACAGGTGACAACGGCATGTCCATGTACGGCGACTTGCCCGGCTTGTCAAAGCGCTGTCCCGGCACCATCGGGTCGTGCCAGTAGAGTATGCGCTTGCCGGTCTTCCGGTCGATGTCGCCCGCCTTGAGCGTGACACCGCTGGCGCTCATGGCGTCGCTGTCGGAGCTTGCCGATTCGTGCGCCTGCTGACGCCCTTGCTGTTGACCGAGATAGTAAGCTAACCCAACGCTTGTCAGCACCATCAGGCCTGTCACGGTCCGGGCAATCGTGATCTTGTTCATGGTTGAGCTCCTTGCAGCGACGGATTCTGGGCGGCAGTGGGTAACGGCATCAGGAAGGTCAATTCGGCCCAGAGCCGGGCGCTAGAAGCCTCAAGCTGCAGGCGCTCCAGCGAGATGTTGAGCGCCTTGCGGCTGGCATCGGCGACAGCGGTTAGGGTGCCGGCTCCCGTGCGATAGGCCGTCATGGCTGCTTCGGTCTGGGCCTTGGCCAGCGGCACGGTGGCGCTGCGAAAGCGCTCGATCCGCACCTGGTTGAGCCCCAGCTCTTCTTGCCTGCCGCGCAACTGTCCAATCAAGCTGCGGCGCACGACTTCGGATTGCGCACGCGCCGCATCGGCCTGGGCCAGCTTCGCGGCCAACTCCCGATCCTGGCGGTGCTTCTGGTCCCACGGAAGCGGTAGTGAGACGTTGAGCGACACCATGTTGGAATAGGCGGGGCCGCGCTGGCTGTACATCAGCTCTACGCTTACGTCGGGAATTTTGTTCTCCCGTGCGACGCGGCCTTCTGCTTCCGCGATGGCTACTAGAGCATCGGCGGTTGCCACGTCGGGCAACTGCGCCACGCCGTCGGCATCCAGTGTCTTGAGCCAGGCCGGAGCCTCCAGGCCCGGGCGTTCGCCCAGGGGGCGCTCTGCGGCCTCGCCGACCCAGCGGCGCAACATCGCGCGGGCCGATGCCAGCGTGGCGTGCGCCTCGTCTTCGCGATCCTGCAGTTGCCTGAGTTCCAGTTCAGCGGTCAGGATGTCGGCGCGGGAACCGCGGTTGCCACGATAGGCAGCCTGCGCCGCTTCAACCATCAGTTTGATGGACTGTGCCTGTTCGGTGAGCACGCTGTAGACGCGTTCAGCGTACCAGCTGTCCAGCCAGGCCGTTGCGGCGCCGCGCTGCACCGTGGCGAGCGCCGCCGTACGCTGAGCCTCTGCCGACGAGGCCTCGGCCTCGAAACGCTGAGCGCGAGCCTCGCGCTTCGCTGACCGGGTGAATTCCTGCATCACGCTGATCGAGCGCATCGTCATTGATTCCGTTCCGAGGGTAAACCGGTCGGGTCCGTTCGCCGGCACGTTATTGACTCCGACTTTCAGCACTGGGTCCGGCAATTGCCGGCCAGCGACCGCCATCTCGATGGCAGACTGGACCGCCGAGCGCGATGTTTCGGCATCCGTCGAGCGGGACGACGCAAGCGCCACCGCTTCCTGCAAGGAGAGTGCAGCCGCAGGTTGGGCCCAGACGGAATGGGCAGCGGACAATAGCGCAAGGGCGAGTGTCAGCTGGCACCCAGACGCAAAGGGAGAAAGCAAATGCATATAGCCTCCGCAAAACAACGACCACCCTGAACGCCATGGTTCAAGGCACGAGAGTAGGCGTTGCTTCGGCGGCTAGTTTCGGAAACAGCAGTGGAGAATGGGAAGGGGGCGAGGGGGGGGCCGTGGAACCGCGTCTGCATAGGCCGCTCGCTGGATGGTGAGTACCGGCACCAACGCTGGCTCAACGAAATTGACGAGCACGGGCTGGAACGAAGGAATCTGCGGGCTGGCATGGTCGGCCGACTTGGAGCCAAACTGGCAGTGCTCCAAACACAAGCCATCATGGGCAGCAGGCGCTTTGGCCTTCTGCGTCATATCCGGACAGGACTCTGTCATGCCGGCCATGACCGCCATCCTTTCCATCGAATACCGGCTGCCCGCACAGGCGTAGGCCGCCGCTGCCAGCTGAACTGTCAGGAATATACTCAACAGGAATGCGGCAAGCCAAAGCCGGTAGATGCGGGTACGCACGTGGAAATCTCGTTTGAAGCGAATGGTAACAGCGTTTGGCCGCTTTCAGCACTTGTCCGAGCATCGGTTTGCCGCAGGTCAAACGCCACCCGCTTGAGATAAAAGCCCGTTGGAGGCGCTCCGATGCGCCACCCCAAACACAGCGCATCGGAGAAAGCCCGTTACTTGGGCTGACCCATCATTTCCCTGCACTTTTGCATCGTGGCGGCTTGGTCTCGCGTCATCGCGGTATTGTCCCCTGTCTGCCGTGCCTTCGAGTGTTGCGCCTCAGTTCGCTTAGCGTCGCGAGCCTTTTCTATCACATACCAGTCCGGGCCGGCGACGGCGGATAGCGAGAGTCCAAGGACGACAGCACCCACAAGAGCGTGAAGGAGAGATTTCATGATGTTCCTCGTTCGGAGTAAGCAGCACGCCCCGCTTAGCAGCAAGCGGTCGGCAACACTGTGAATGTAAAAGGCCAGCCAGGAGCGCGCTGGTGTGGCACCCAGTGCAGCATTCCTGTGTAGTGAAATCGTGCTACGAACAGATCTATTTGGGCGGGCGCTCGAGGCGGGGCGGAACGGCGGATTGATACGAAAATTCCGGATGCGCAACCAACACACTGATCCAGGCACCCGTGACCGATCCGGTGCTCACCGGCATGCCAGCGAGGACCGCACAAGCCGAGGCCGTGCAGGGAAGACCAGACGGGCCGCTAACATTCCGATTATCGGCGCAGCTGGATTGACTGATGCAATCAGGCGAACTTCCGGTCTCGACACTGACATTCGCTGCTCGAACGGGCATGCCTGTCGACATTTCGGCGATGACGGCAATACAGCAACTGCGCAATGGCCCGGACTGAGCCCGGAGGGGCAAAGTCAGTACCAAAGCTAGCACTATGACGACACGCCAAAGCTGATTCATGGGCTTACGCATTAGGCCTCCGAGCGGACGCGAGGTAGCGTCGTCGCAGGAGCCGTATTAAGTATAGAAACTTATGCTCCGCGAGGCACTGCGGATTCCGACGAAATTCCGCCTGCAGAAAGGGAAAAAGCGAACGACAAATAGACGTCATCGAGCAAGCGCTCGTTGTCGCCGGCTAATTGTTCCAGGGCCGCTAGCAGGTGGTCGGCCACGCGGTATTGTTGGAGTTCACACGCCAATCGGAACGCAACAAACACTTCATCAAGTAACGTTTGCGCTACAGACATCATGATTTCCCCCTGGTTGGTTAGGTGGTGCGGCCAGAGCGTGATCGCCGCGAAGTGGTGCACATTTGCACTATGGACCTTCTCATGATGGCAAGGTCAAGTAGTGCGTCGGCTGGCTTAACAAAAACCGGTAAGCGCAAAGTTTCCGCCGGGGGGAGAGAGCGAACTGTCCCCCAATCGCTCCATCATGACAAACATGATTTCTCCTCTGCCTTGGATGATGGCAGTCCGCTGTGGCGGTATATTCAGCAACTTTTACTTCACGATGCTGTGCATTGTCCGTCGTCACAAGCTGGCCGTTCTCGGCGGGGAAAGGCGATGACTTCGGGTCAGCGCGTATTACGCGACCATTACAGGGGAGTCATTGAATTCGACTCGAGTGTCACTGCCGAGCCAATAGCGTTACAAGCGCTCACACTTGTAGGGAAATGCGAACACAGCGGGCAGTGCCAAAGACATATGCTTCCATCCGCTACAAACACAAAGGATAAAACATGAAAAAGCTTCCCATCTTGGTCGGAACCGCGCTGGCCATTGGATTCGGTTATGCCACCGCGCAGACGCACGACGGTTACGGCGAGAAAGATGTCTACTGGTTACGCTCGGCGGGCGCCGCGCATCATGTGCCTGCGGTCGCGGTGGCACATGATGCGCGACCTTTCTACGGGCATGGTCCCGCTCTGCACGATTCGTATCGCCAGCCCCATCACCGTGTCGAACATGGGCGACGCGAGCTTGATCGTCGCCCGCGAGATGGCTCTCACGGTTCACCAGGCCACTGATTTACTCGCCTGCCGGCTGGTCGTTTGAGTTGCCTGCAGGCTTGCGGACGCCGGGCGCGCGGCATTGGGACTTCATACATGAGTGAATGCGTTTATCGAGGCGCCGCTTCCAGATCTTGGCGGCCTCGTTACTGCGACGCAGGGCGGTCGTTTGAAGACGTCCAGGGTGCCGAGTCTGTCATGTCCCCGTCATTCTAATGACAGGAGTCTTCTGTAGACTCCCGCCATCAATAGATGCTGATGCCGCCGGATGAAAAAGCTGTTGCGACACCTCTCGCTTTGGCTCCTTGTATTGACGTTGCCGGTTCAGAGCGTTGGCGCAGCGGCTACTCTTTCGTGCAGCGAGCTGACCGAGCTGAGGCACGGTGCCGGCTATACTTCCCTTGCCGTCATTGACGTCACTCACGAGGTGAACGCACACTGCGATCCGAGTTCGCATCACCGTTCGCTAAACAAAACGCACGGCAAGGCCCGCGGCTGTCAAGCTTGTTCTGCCTGCTCGGCCGCCTCGCCACTTGCTCTCGTTGCCTTCTTGGGGGCTCAAGCATTGTCCCTGAACGGCGTGCCACCGGCGTCTGTCCCGTGGATATTTGCGAGCACAACTCCTGAGACGGTGCTCCGCCCGCCCTCTCGCCATCTCTGAAGCCTCCCACGCAACCACTGGGTTGGCTACCTCCACCTCTTAGACGTCGTCCTTCGGCCTGATCGAAGACGAAACAAGCCTGCCTGCACCCGTCCCTGCGCGAGCGAGGCAGCGCAATTATGTTGCGGTGCGCGATGTGTCGCTTGGCTGTGTCGCGCGCGCACGATATTGGAGAGACAGCGATGCGCATCTGTAATCAATGCAAGGCCCCGCTCGAAATTGACGTGTGGGCGTGCACCGCATGCAATTGGCAGCCTCATGTTCTCGCGGGCGTGCACTGTCTGGCACCGGCCATGATGGTCGACCACGATGGCTTTCACGAACCGCTCTTCGTTGAATACGAGAGGCTCGAAGCGACGCACTTCTGGTTCGTCTATCGCCGTAAACTGATCCTAGAAGCGCTGCAGCGCTACTTTCCGGCTTTGCGCTCGTTCATGGACGTCGGTTGTGGGACCGCTGAGAATCTGCGCGCGATCGAGGCCCGCTTCCCTCGTGCACGCCTGGTCGGCGGCGAGGCATCGTTGCACGCCCTGATGCAGGGGCAGCGCAAATGCAAAGCTCAGTTGTTGCAGATGGATGTCCGTGCTATTCCGTACATCGACGCATTCGATGTTCTGGGTGCATTTGACGTCCTAGAACACGTCGGTGGAC
>NZ_JBBHZL010000022.1:0-31828 GCF_049843575.1 Cupriavidus sp. Met-2 | reverse complement strand
GGCCGCTACGACCGCTGCAACCGGCTTAGCGTGCTTTATTTTCCGTTTTCTGAGGCGACCCCCACTTCGGATGGCGCGTTGCTTTCGCCGGCATGGCGCTCTTCGGCCTGATCCTGGTGGCGCTGTACCGCCTGCTGATTACTGAGAAGGGCCTGCTGGCCCGCCGCCAGGAACTCGGCGAGGACGTCTCCGCCAGCCAGACGCAGGCCAAGCTGGAGCTTCGCCCGCTGGTCTCCGCGCTGTTCTCCACCCGTTCGATTCTCTGCGCCTATGTGGGCAGCGCCCTGCAATTGTTCGTCATGGCTTCGATGCTGGCCTGGCTGCCGAGCTACTTCGGCCGCTACTACGGCATGAGCGGCGCGCAAGCCGGCCTGACTGCCGCCGCTTTTGTGCTGATCGGTGGCGCCGGCATGATCATGTGCGGGGCCTTCACCGACTGGATTGCCCGTCATATCCCGGCCCGCAAGTGGATCGTGGCCATCGCCTACAGCGTGCTCTGCTGCGTGCTGCTGGGCGCAGCCTTCCAGCTGCCGCCGGGCACGGCCCAGCTCGTGCTGATCGGCGCCGGGATGCTGCTGGCAGGCGGCACGGCCGGCCCGGCCAGCGCCGCGGTGGCCAATCTGACCGCGCCTGCGATTCATGGCTCCGCGTTTGCCACGCTCACGCTGGTCAACAACCTGCTTGGACTCGCGCCGGGTCCGTTCTTCACTGGCCTGATCGCCGATCACATCGGCCTGCGCGGCGCGCTGCAGTTCCTGCCGCTGGTTGGCTTGCTGGCCGCCGTCTGCTTCGTTATCGGGCGTCGCACCTACAGCGCGGACGTACACCGCCTGGAGCGTATGCGTGCCGCCGCCGGCAATCGCTGACCCCAACACCACTTACCCGTTTTCGCGATGGACTTTCTGGCTGACACCACCGTACTGTTCGTTCCCGGCTTGCGCGACCACGTGCCCGAGCACTGGCAGACCCTGCTTCAGGCGCAGATCCCCAACTCCCGATCGGTACAGCCGCTCGAGCATGACAAGCTGAGCCGCGCGGCACGCGTGGCCGCGCTGGACGAAGCCCTGGCCGAGATCGACGGCCCCGTGGTCCTCGTCGCGCATAGCGCCGGCGTGATGATCACCGTCCACTGGGCGGCCCAGCATCACCGCAAGATCCGCGCCGCGCTGCTCGCCGCACCGGCCGACCTCGAAAACCCGATGCCCGCCGGCTATCCCACCCACGCCACGCTCGACGAGCACGGCTGGCTGCCGATTCCGCGTCGCCCGCTGCCCTTCCCCAGCATTGTTGGCGCCAGCCGCAACGATCCGCTGGCGCGCTTCGATCGCGTGGAGCAGATGGCGCGCGACTGGGGCAGCGAACTGGTCGATCTCGGCGAGGTCGGCCACCTGAACCCCGCTGCGGGCTACGGCGAATGGCCGTACGCGATGACGCTCGTGGAGCGCCTGATGCGTCGCGCCTGACCATGCTCGAGGCACACCGATTTTTGTTTTGTCCACAGAAGTAACCGCAGTAACCATTTCCGACGGGAACCCCCCAAATAGCAATCGAGAAAAAAGAGAGGAGATTGACCTATGAAGCTCAAGGGCATGGCCATGGCCGCACTGCTCGCCTGTACCGGCAGCGCCTACGCGCAGTCTGCCGTTACGCTCTACGGCGTGCTCGACACCAGCCTGGAATTCGCAAACCATGTGGCGCCGTACTCGGCCGCGGGCTTTACCGCGAATCCGGGCGCCGGCAACAATGTGTTCCGCGTGAACTCCGGCGGCCTGTCTGGTTCGCGTTGGGGTCTTCGTGGTACGGAGGATCTCGGCGGCGGCCTGAAGAGCATCTTCGTGCTGGAAAGCGGTATTTCCGTCGATAACGGCACGATGCAGCAGAGCAACCGTCTGTTCGGTCGTCAGGCATTCGTCGGTATCTCGCACAACACCTACGGTCAGATCACGCTGGGTCGCCAGTACACCTCGCTGTTCGTGGCGATGGCCAACTTCATGCCGACGGCGTATGCCACGCAGTACGAACCGGCGGCATTCATGGCCGGTAACAACTTCCGTGAAGACAACACCATTGCCTACACGGGCGTGTTCGGTCCGGTGACCGCGCTGGCCCACTTCTCGTTCGGCGCTGGTGTGCCGAACCTGGCGATCCAGGGCGGTGCAAGCGCCTTCGGTGGCAACGGTGAAGTCCCGGGCGCATTCCGCCGCGACAGCGCCTTCGGCGGCGCATTCACGTACTCGGCTGGCCCGTTCGGCGCAGCGATTGCCTATGACCAGTGGAACCCGTCGGTCAACAACGCCGCCGGCGTCTACCAGGGCACCACTGCCACGCTGAAGAAGGCTTCGGTGGCCGGCAGCTACGCCATCGGTCAGGTCGCCAAGATCATGGCTGGCTACCGCTGGGGCAAGGTCGATAACAACGGTACCGGCGCCCAGCTTCAGCGCGACGACTACTACTGGATCGGCGCGAACTATCAGGTGACGCCTGCTGTGGGCCTGACGCTGGAGTATGACTACGACAACCTCAAGCGCGACTACTTCAACAACACCCACGCACCGAATCCGTGGCAGATCGCCTTCGTGGCGGACTACAGCTTCTCGAAGCGTACCGACGTGTACCTGAGCGCCGCATACGCCAAGAATGCCGGCCTGACGCTGGACGCCGCGAACACGAACCAGCTGGCCACGACCGGCGCCACCGGCAACAGCTACATTCTCGGCACCGGCCAGAGCAGCATGGTGGGTGTGAGCCTGGGCCTTCGCCACAAGTTCTGACCCAATTCGGATTGGTTCTACTGGCGTGAATCGGCCAGGCGAGTTTTACCCGTTCCCCTCGCCTGGTCCGATTCGATGTTCGCCTTTGGTCGCACGGGCCTCCGTCCGTGTGGCCGATTTTCTTCTGGGCGATCAGGTCTCCTCGACCCGTTCGCCCGTTCGCGTTGTGCGCCACTTCGAAACGCTGCAGCCAAACTGGTTGCCAAACCAGCGCGAGAATGCGCTCAGCGACGAAAAGCCGAGCAGCGTCGCAACTTCGGACAGCGGGCGTGAGCGGTTCTCGATGTAGCTTGTAGCCAGCCCTGCGCGTGCCTCGTTCAGGATCTGCGAATAAGTGGTGCCATCCTGCGCCAGTCGGCGGTGGATGGTGCGCCGGTCCACTCCCAAGTGCTGAGCCACCCGGTCGATCGAACACATGCCGCTTGGCAGCAATGCGTAGACGAGCTTGCGCACCTTGTCCGCCATGGTGGTATTCGATTGCGCCAGCAGCGTGCCCAGGTAGCGCTTGACCTGCTGCGCCATCACCGGGTCATAGGACGGCAGCGGCGCTTCCAGATCGGAGGCCACGCAGACGATTCCGTCGAAATCCTGATTGAACAGCGCGGGCATCCCGAACACGCGCAGGTATGTGGTCTGGCTTTCGGGCGGCGCGTGCGAAAAGCAGATGCTGCGCGGGCGCCACGCGGGCCCGAGAAACATGCTGAGCATCCGGAACATCACCCCGGCGGCCAGTTGAGTAGCCTGCCGCATCGAGCCTGCGGGCTGGTCGCTGAGGATCTGCAGGCGGATCACCACCAAGCCATCCATCTCTTCCACGCGCATTGCCAGGGACTCGTTCTGCAGGCCCATGTAGCGCACCATCGACTCCAGCGCGCGGCGCAGCGTGGGTTCCTCGCGGACCACGAAGGCAAGTGGCCCCAGGTTCGAGAACTGCCGCAACTCCGCCAGTCGCAGGCCGAAATCCTCCGCGTGCCCGTCGCGCGCCGACGCCTCGAGCAGACGCCCCACCGATGCGGCGGGGATGCGGATATCGGGGTCCAGCAGCACGTCCCGGTTGATCTTCGCGGCACGCAGCATCTGGTGCGGATCGAGCCCTACGGCGCGCGCAACTTCCATGTAATTGGTCAGGCTGGCACTGCGAAGAAAATAGGACATCGTGTTTTCCCTGAGTGTCCCGAAATGTAAATCGTGTGTCCCTGGTCGTCAAATATTTCAATGCCGTTCGTCGATACTTCCGGCACCGAAGTACGCATTCGAACAACAGGAGACACAGTATGCAGTTCCTCGACGACTCCCTGCACCCCGAGAACATGGACAAGGTTGTTATCACGGTGGCGCCGTATGGCCCCGAGTGGATGCCGGAGGACTTCCCGGAAGACATCCCCGTGACGATGGAGGAACAGATCCAGAAGGCCGTCGACTGCTACAACGCCGGTGCCACGGTGCTGCACCTGCACGTGCGCGAACTGGACGGCAAGGGCTCCAAGCGCCTGTCGAAGTTCAACGAACTGATCGCTGGCGTCCGCGCGGCCGTGCCGGACATGATCATCCAGGTGGGTGGTTCGATCTCGTTTGCTCCGGAGAATGAAGGCCAGGCCGCCACATGGCTGTCGGACGACACGCGCCACATGCTGGCCGATCTGGACCCGAAGCCGGACCAGGTGACCGTGGCCATCAACACCACGCAGATGAACATCATGGAACTGCTCTACCCCGAGTATCTCGAGGGTACGTCGCTGTCCAACCCTGCGTATATCCAAGCCTACCGTGAGATGACCGTGCCGGCTGGCCCGGGCTGGGTGGAAGAGCACCTGCGCCGCCTGAGCGCCTCCGGCATCCAGCCGCACTTCCAGCTCACCGGCATCCACGCGATGGAAACGCTGGAACGCATGGTGCGCGCCGGCGCCTACAAGGGGCCGCTGAACCTGACCTGGATCGGCATCGGCGGTGGCTTCGACGGTCCGAACCCGTTCAACTTCTTCAACTTCATCCACCGCGCGCCGGATGGTTGCACGCTGACCGCCGAGTCGCTACTCAAGAACGTGCTGCCGTTCAACATGATGGCAATGGCGATGGGCATGCACCCGCGCTGCGGCATCGAGGACACGATCATCGACCAGCACGGCAACCGCATGACGTCGGTGCAGCAGATCGAGCAGTGCGTGCGCGTGGCGAAGGAACTGGGCCGCGAGGTCGCCTCGGGCAAGGAAGCACGCGAGATCTATCGCATCGGCACCTGGTACGACAGCGTCGACGAAACGCTGGCGGCCCATGGCATGCTCCCGAACCGCAAGTCGGGTCAGAAGAACCTGCCGCTGCGCAAGGCTGCCTGAGACATACCATGCCCGCCGCGAACCCCTGTATCAACATCTGTCGCATGGACCTGGCAGGCAAGTACTGCCAGGGTTGCCGCAGAACCACGGTCGAGATCGGTCTTTGGGACACCATGACCGAAGTCCAGCGCATCGAGGTGCTGGCCGACCTTCCCCTGCGCGCTCTGGGCAGGGGCGCATCACAGCAGCCGACATCGGTGCCATCCTGACCCACGCGCCGCACTCCTTGCGGCGCTTTCCACGGTTTCTCGCCGGACCTGCCATACGTTCGACATCTGTTCGACACTTTCCAGTCAGCCCAAAGCAGGCAGGTCCGGTCTTTTTCCCTTCCCTCTTTCCTCTTCTTTCCTCTTCTCGGTGGTCGTTTGTTCCCCCGGTCGAATTCACCGTCCGTCATACCGCGTGCGTGACATGCGCGACATCCGCGTCGTCATACTCCCGAGAAATATCCTTGTTCGTATAGTCGCGCAGCTTCACGGCCGCGAACACGCTGAGCGCTGCGCATACCAGCACATAGACCGCAATGGCATAGCCGGTGTGATAGTGGGCGAACAACGCCGTGGCAATCAGCGGTGCCGGGCCGCCCGCAATCACGGACGCTAGCTGGTAGCCCATCGAGGCCCCGCTATAGCGCAGGCGACCTGTAAACGTCTCCGCGATCAACGCCGCCTGTGGGCCATACATCATCGCGTGCGGGACAAGCGACAGCACGATGGCGATGAACACCCACATCGGGTTGCGGGTGTCGACCATCGCGAAGTACAGGAAGCCGAACACGCCGACTGCGATCGCGCCCGCGATGTACATGCGGCGCCGGCCCAGCACGTCGGACAGATGTCCAAAGTACGGAATGGTGAAGAACTCGACCACCGATGCCGCGAGCACGGCCAGCAGGAGCAGATCGCGTGACATGCCCAGCGTCATCACACCATAGGTGAACACAAAGGCCGTAAATATGTAGAACGGCGCCTGTTCGGCCATGCGGACCAGGGCCGACAACAAGATGTCCTTCGGCTGGCGCCGGATTACTTCCAGCATCGGCGTTTTCTCGATCCGATGCTCGGCCAGCAGCCGCGCGAAGACCGGCGTCTCCAGAATGTTCAGGCGGATGTAGAGCCCGATCCCGATCAGCACGATGCTCAGGAGGAACGGCACACGCCAGCCCCAGGTCAAGAACTGATCGCCGGCCAGCCAACTCATGCCCAATACCGCCAGGTTGGCGAGGAACAATCCCGCTGGCACCCCGAACTGCGGCCATGACGCGACCAGGCCGCGGTGCGAGTCGGAGCGTGCCCATTCCATCGACATCAGCACTGAACCGCCCCACTCCCCGCCAACACCAATCCCCTGGATGAAGCGCAGGACCGTCAGTGCCACGGCGCCCCAGATCCCGATCTGCGCATAGGACGGCACGAAGGCCACTGCGAATGTTGCCAGTCCCATCAACAGCAAGGTGGCCACAAGCGTGGCCTTGCGACCGATACGGTCACCGTAGTGCCCGAAGATGGCCGCGCCGACCGGGCGCGCGACAAAGCCTACCGCGTAGATCAGGAACGCCTGCAGCGTGCCAACGAGCGGATCGGATTCGGGAAAGTACAGCTTGGCGAACACCAGGCCGGTTACCGTGCTGTAGAGAAAAAAGTCGTACCACTCGATCGTGGTACCCACGGTGCTTGCGATGACAGCGCGACGCAACTGCCGCCGTGCTTCTGCTTCGGGTAGGGGCACTGCCCCCGACTGCATGGGATCCATTATGCGTCCCCTGTCTGCATATACCGGTATAGACAGTAACAAATCTGTAACGGTTCCGACGGGTGAGGCAGCCGCCTCGCAGGGGATGACGGCATCGCGCTTCAGTCTCGAATGCGATACGTGAGAGGCGTCGCGAACGTATTGGCGGAAACCCTGCCTTTGGCATTGACGAATTGCGAGTGCGTGCTGCGCGACACATCATGCTGATTCGATCGACTCGCCTTTCGTCATCGCATGAGCGCAATCCTGCAGGGCATCAAGGTACTGGACCTGACCCGTGTTGTGGCCGGGCCGTGGGCTACTCAGAACCTGGCGGACATGGGGGCCACCGTCTACAAGATCGAGAAACCCGGTGATGGCGATGACACGCGTCGGATGGGTCCATTCCTGACCGACGTCGATGGCAACGTGACGAACGACTCCGCGTTCTTCCTCTGCTGCAACCGTGGCAAGCAATCGGTCACCGTCGATATTTCGCAGCCGGAAGGCGCCGAACTGGTACGCCAACTGGCAGCGCAGTGCGATGTCGTCGTGGAGAACTACAAGGCGGGCAGCCTGAAGAAGTACGGACTCGACTACGAGAGCATCCGTGCGCTGCGTCCCGACATCATCTATTGCTCCGTGACCGGCTTTGGTCCGGACGGCCCTTACGCGCCCCGCCCCGCATACGACTTCATCCTGCAAGGGATGGCGGGGCTGATGAGCACCTGCGGGCAGCCCGATGGCACGCCCGGCGCGGCGCCGATGCGAACCGCGATTCCACTGACGGATATCCTCACGGGGCTGTATGCATCGGTGGCACTGATGGGCGCGCTCTATCACCGTCAGGCTACCGGTGAGGGGCAATTCATCGATGCCGCGATGATCGATGCCGCAGTGGCCGCCAACGGCCATCTCGCGCTGGGCTATCACATGACGGGAAAGGTGCCGCAGCGCGCCGGCAACTCCAATCCGGTGGCATCGCCTTCGGAGGTGTTCGCCTGCCTTGACGGCCACGTCATCATCGCCGCCGGCAACAACGGTCAGTTCGCGGCGTTGTGTCGCGTGATCGGGTGTGCGTCGTTGATCGAAGATCCGCGATTCCTGCAGAACATGGACCGCGTACGAAATCGCCCGGTTCTGCGCGAGACATTGGGTGAGCGTCTGCTGAACTGGCGTCTTGCCGACCTGATTCAGGCCCTGGAAGGCGCAGGCGTGCCATGTGGCCCGATCAACGACATCGACGACGTTTTCGACGATCCGCAAGTCCGGCACCGCGAACTGCTGGTACGCCTGCCGCACGGCAGTGGTGTCGAGGCGCCGACGCTGCGCAGCCCACTGCGCTTCTCTGCCACGCCGGTCACGATGACCGCGCCACCGCAACTTGGCCAGCACACCGAAGCCGCGCTCCGGAGCGAATTGGGAATGTCGGCAGCGGACGTGGAGGCCTTCCGGGAGAGAGGCGTGATCTGACGCAACGGACCATGGAACGGACGCGGGCTGCGCAAGGCAGCCCGTTTTTCATTGTGGTCGGGATATGCCGGCGCTACCGGCATATCGCATCAATCCGCATCAATCCGCATCAATCCGCATCAGTCGAGTTTGATCCCCGCCTTCTGCACCACGCTGGCCCAGCGCCCCGCTTCTTCCTTGATGAATGCCTGGAACTGATCCGCCTTGCCGCCAACCGGGTCAATGCCGTAGTCGATCAGCTTGGCCTGGACGTCCGGCGCGTGCACCACGGCGTCGAGTTCCGCGGACAGTCTGTCAATGATGGCGGTTGGCGTCTTTGCTGGCGCCAGCACACCGATCCAGCTCGATGGCATGATGTTCGGATAGCCGGCTTCGGCCATGGTGGGCACATCGGGCGCGGCCGGCCAGCGGCGCGGATTGGTGATGGCCAGCGCGCGAACCTTGCCTGCCTTCGCCAGCGGAATCATGGTCTGTACAGAGTCGAAGATCACGGCCACCTGCCCTGAGATAAGGTCTGGCAACGCGGGCGAGATGCCCTTGTATGGCACGTGCGTCATCGTCATACCTGTGCCCTGTGAAAACAGTTCACCGGCCAGATGCGCGCCTGACCCGCTGCCGCTCGAGGCAAAGGTCATCTGGTCCGGATGCGCCTTGCCCCACGACACCAGTTCCTTTACCGACTTCGGCGGCAACTGCGCGCTCGAAACCATCAGTAGCGGAATACGCCCAATCTCGCTCACACCAGTCAGGTCCCGGATCGGGTCGTAGCTCATCTTCTGGTACAGGCTCGGGTTGATCGCGTGCGCGGCCACCACAACCAGCAGCGAATAGCCGTCCGGCGCGGATTTGGCGACGTTGTCTGAACCGATCATGCCGTTGGCACCCGGGCGGTTCTCCACTACGACCGGTTGTCCGATGCGTTCGGCCAGTTTCTGCATGACGAGGCGGGTTACCGCGTCCGACACGCCACCCGGCGGGTATGGCACCACCACACGTACCGGCCGAGACGGCCAATTCTGCGTGCTGGCACTCTGCGCCATGGCGGGCACCGCCAGCATCAATCCACTGGCGAGTATTGCCGCCTGCACGAGCCGCCGCCTTGCGGCACGGCGGGAGTCCTTCTGCGCTGTCATCACCACTGTCTCCTCCTGGTCTTGTCGCTGTTGTCACATACCGGCGCCAGTCGCCTCGTTCATTCCACGTCGTCCGACTTCCTCTGCCCAGGCAATGGGCACCGACAGCGGAAAATCGAGCAGCATCTGCGCGAAGCTCTTGCCCAATGGGTCGGATCGCAGGCTCGCCACGCCACCACCGGCAAGCGCGTCGTGCATCAGGAAATTCAGCGCATTCAGCCCGGGTACCTCAAAACACTCCACCTCACCCGCCACAAGATGCGAGAAGTACTGACCGACGGCCTTCGGCGTCAGTTGCTGGCGCAACAACGCCAGATACTCGGGCTTGCGCGCAATCACGCCGATGTTCTCGTCATCGCCCTTGTCACCACTGCGCGCGCACGCCAGCGCCACCAGCGGGCATGTCACGCGTGGGCCGTCAGGGATTGGGGCGGTGGTTAGCGCCACAGGCGCAGCCTGTGGTGCGCCCATTTCGGCGGCGATGCTCAGGGCCACGCGGCGGTTGTCGAGTTCGACCGTCATTGGCACCGCATCCTTCGGCACAAGAAACGAGAAGACCTTGACCACCGGCTGAATATCTACGCGTCCCGAGAACGACGAACGCGTGCCGGCAGCCATCGACGTGCCGGCGGAAGCGCATTCGCGCTGCAGGATGGCCAACGCCTTTGCCCGAGGGTGCCGGGCGCCGATGCGCAATACCACTTCGCGCGTGGGTAACTCGCGCGCATGGGGGCCGTAGTGCGATTCGCAGCCAAGCAGTTCGACGATGGTCGCGCTGTAGTCGCCGAACCCCTGCTCGGCCATCATGCGGCGCGTGCGTGCAAGCAGCGCTTCGGCGGTACGTCGGGCCTTGGCCGGCGCGTCGATGCCGCGAATCGCCATCATCGGGCTGATCTGGTAGCCATCCTGCCAGGTGGCATTGGCCTTGTAGTGCGTGCCCGGCGGACGCCCCCGTGCGCCATGCACGCGAACATGCTCTTCGTCGATGACCTCGACATGCACCTGGCGGAAATCGCAGGTCACGTCCGGCATCAGGTAGTTGGCTGGATCACCGACTTCGTACAGGATCTGTTCGGATACGGCCAGCGGATCGATCAGGCCGCCGGTGTCGTCGGGCTTCGACAGCACGAAGCTACCATCCTCCGCGCAATCGATGACAGGGTAGCCAATGCGGTCCCAGTCGGACACGCGTTCCCAGTCAGTGAACAGCCCCCCCGTGGCCTGCGCTCCGCACTCGATAACGTGCCCGGCGAGCGTGCCAGCCGCGAGCCTGTCCCAGTCGTCCCAGCCCCAATCGAACTCATGCGCCAGTGCGCCCACCACCACCGCGCTATCCACGCAACGGCCGGCGATCACGATGTCGGCCCCCATTTCGAGCGCTCTCGCGATGCCCTGCGCCCCGGTGTACACGTTCGCGGACCATGGCTCGGTGGTTGGCACGGCGCTACCGTCCAGTTGTGTCATTCCCGCATCGCACCAGCCCGGGAATGCGGCTCCCACATCGTCCCCAGTGACCACGGCAATCTTCGGCGACAGACCCTGTTGCGCGGCAACCTTGAGCAACGCGTCGCGACAGCCCTGCGGATTCAGCCCACCTGCATTGGCGATGACGCGCACGCCCCGCTCCAGGATGGCGGCCAGATGGGGCGCGATCGCGGCGTGAACGAAGTCGGTGGCGTAACCCAGGGACGGATCCTTGGCGCGGGCACGCGCCAGGATCGACATCGTGGTTTCGGCCAGATAGTCATACACCAGGTACTGAAGTCCGGGCGCCGTCAGCAACTGGGGCGTGGCGGTGGCCGAGTCGCCCCAGAAACCGCTTGCGCCACCGATGCGGACCGTGCGGGGCAGGCTCCGGCTGGTTTCCATACCCGGGCGGCCGGTGGCGGAGGCGCGTTTCATGCCTTGCCCTCCGCTGCTTCCTCAGCAACCACGCGCACCAGCAGAGTGCCGGCGCTGGCCTGTCCGCCAGCGCGTGCCGACAATTCCGAGACGACGCCGGCGAACGGGGCGACGAGCGTGTGTTCCATTTTCATCGCTTCCAGCACAACCAGCGACTGGCCCGCCTCCACACGATCACCTTCCGCCACGTTGACGGCCACGATCCGGGCGGTCAGCGGCGCGGTGAGCGCGCCCGATGACTCCCCTTCCGTATTTCGACGACGCGGGTCGTGTCGGGTGAAGCGCCAGGCCCGGCCGTCGGCAAACAGATGTATTGCCAGATCGTCGTCAGCATGGAGAACAGGCCGAGCCATACCGTCGCACTCGATCCATGCCGCCCCGTCAGCCGCATGGTCGCGGAGCATCCGCACGTGGACTGGCTGCGCGCCCGTCTCTCCGCGCGCGCTGACGGTAACGCGCCAGCCTTCTTCTGTCGCCTGCACTGCCGAGTCCCACGGTCTTCCTTCCGCGTGCAGTCTCACCGACGTTGTCATTCGCGATAGCGCGACGGGCTCGCTCCGCGACAACTGACCAGATGCCGCCAGTGCGGCAATGGCAACCACATGACTGGATGGTTCGGTGGGTTGCAACGACGCCTGCATATGCGCGTCGACGAAGCCCGTGTGCACGTCATTGCCAGCGAACGCCGCACTGGCAAGGCACGACGCCAGGAACGGCTGGTTCGATGGCACGCCGAGCAGCACGCAGTCCTGCACCGCTCGCAACAGCTTCTGACGCGCTTCCTCGCGTGTGCGCCCATGGGCCACGAGCTTGGCGATCATCGAGTCATAGTGCGTGGGGATAGTGCCCCCGGTTTCCAGCGCATGGTCGACACGCACGTCGTGGCCCGACTCCGGGGCGCGCCAGCGCAGCACCGGACCGCCCTGGGGAAGAAATCCTGCAGGCACGTCCTCGGCCGTCAGGCGCACTTCGATCGCGTGGCCGTCGAACGTCACCTGATCCTGCGTCGCTGGCAGCGTTTCGCCCGCGGCAACTTGCAGTTGCCATGCCACGAGGTCGAACCCGGTGATAGCCTCGGTCACCGCGTGTTCCACCTGCAACCGGGTGTTCATCTCCATAAAGTAGAAGTTGGCGTCGGCATCGAGCAGAAACTCCATCGTGCCGGCTCCCACGTAGCCAATGGCCCGTGCCGCCCGCACGGCTGCCTCGCCCATCCTGCCGCGCAGCGCGGGCGATACCGCCGGCGATGGGGCTTCCTCGATCACCTTCTGGTGGCGGCGCTGCACCGAGCAATCGCGCTCGCCAAGGTGGATCACATTGCCATGCGCGTCGGCAAAGATCTGAATCTCGACGTGGCGTGGTCGGATGACGGCGCGTTCCAGGATCAGCTCATCGTTGCCGAACGCCGTCGCGGCTTCCGACCGCGCACTGGCGAGCGCCGCGGGTAACGCAGCGGCATCGGGCGCCAGTCGCATGCCTCGTCCGCCGCCACCTGCTGCAGCTTTGACCATGAGCGGAAAGCCGATGCGCCCGGCTTCTGCCAGCAAGGTCTTGTCGTCCTGCGCCTCGCCCTGATAGCCGGGCACGCACGGCATGTCCGCGGCCAGCATCAGGCGCTTGGCCTCGGCCTTGTTGCCCATGGCACGGATGGCGCTGGCCGGCGGACCGACGAAGACCAGTCGGGCTTCGGTCACGGCGTCGGCGAACTCGGCGTTCTCGGCCAGGAAGCCATAGCCCGGATGGACGGCATCGGCACCAGCGTTTCGCGCGGCAGCGATGATGGCTGCAATGTTGAGGTAAGACTCACGCGGCGCGGCAGCACCGATGCACACGGCCCGATCCGCGCTGGCCACATGCTGGCTGTGGCGGTCGGCCTCGGAGTAGACGGCAACGGTGCCAAGCCCAAGTCGGCGGGCCGTCCGCATGATGCGGATGGCGATCTCGCCCCGGTTGGCCACGAGCACGGTATGGAAGGGTCGGCAGGAAGCTGACATGGAATGCTCTCTGGAAAGTTCCTCGCGTTCAGGCGTCTGTCGATTGCGCGGCGCATACGATGCCGGCATCAAATCGCGTGACCCAGCGCGCTTCGCGCTTTTCGCGGAAGGCCGCGATGCCTTCTGTGCCTTCGGTGCGCATGCACTGGGCAAACTGATGCGATGCGTCATCAAGCAGGCTGTCCACCGGCGTCTGGCCACATCTGGCGACCAATGCCTTGAACTGTCGGTTGGCGTGTGGCCCGCAGCGGCCAATGCGGGTCAGCCACTCGGCAATCAGTTCGTCCAGTCCGGCGGCGTCATCGGCCAACTGGTCCACGAGCCCGACTGCCTCTGCCGCCACGCCGTCCAGACGCTCGCCGGTCAGGCCCAGGCGCCGTGTCAGCGCGGCGCCGAGACGGCCGACGACGAACGGTGCGATCTGCGCGGGAATGATGCCCAGCGAGGTTTCCGACAAGGCGAACCGCGCCGCGCGCGTTGCGAGCACAACGTCTGCGGCACATGCCATGCCCATGCCGCCGCCCATCGCCGGCCCGTCCACGGCCGCGATCACGGGTATCGGGAGTGCCGCCAGCCGTGTCATGAAATGACCGAACTGGCGGTTGCGCGCGGCAACCGGGTCTTCGTGGCCAACATCGGCGTCAAGCCGCGCCTGGAAATTGCCGACGTTGCCTCCCGCGCTGAAGGTTCCACCCGCACCGCGCAGCACCAGCGCGCGGATGCCGACGTCGGCTTCAGCCTGCGCCACGATGTCCGTCAGCACGGCGACCACTTCCGGAGCGAGCGCATTGCGCGTGGCCGGGATGTTGAGCGTGGCGAACAACACGCCCTCCACGCAACGTACGATGACTGGGTTGGTCATGGCTCTTCTCAGCGGTCGTGGCGGGACATCAGCCCCATCTGCTTGGCGATAACTTGCAGCATCACCTCGTCGGCGCCACCACCGATCGATCCAAGCCGGAAATCCCGATAGGCGCGATTGGCGTGGTTGTCCCACGTGTAACCCATGCCGCCCTGGAACTGGATGCACCAGTCGGCAATTTCGCGCGACAGGCGTCCCGCTTTCAGCTTGGCCATCGACGCCAGTTCCACCACATCCTCGCCCTGGATATAGGCTCGCGTCGCCACGTGAACCAGCGCGCGCAGCGATTCGAGTTCGGTCTTCAGTTCGGCGAGCTTGAACTGGATGTACTGGTTGTCGAGCAGTGGCTTGCCGAACGCCACGCGCTGGCGGAGGTAGTCGGCGGTCTCCTCGATCAGCGCGCTGCACGCCAGCCGACGGGCCGCGCCGTTCAGGCGCTCCTCCTGGAACTGTTTCATCTGATAGATGAATCCCATGCCCTCATCGCCAATACGGTTGCGCGCCGGCACGCGTACGTCATCGAAGAAGATCTGGGCGGTGTCCGAGCACCACATGCCCATCTTGCGGATCTTCTGCACTTCCACGCCACGCACGAGTCGGCCGTTTTCCCTCAACGGCACGATGATCAGCGACTTGTTCTTGTGGACCGGCCCGTCTGACGTGTTGCAAAGCAGGCAGATCCAGTCGGCCTGCGTGCCGTTGGTGATCCACATCTTGGAGCCGCTGATCACGTAATCGTCGCCGTCGCGACGTGCGCGTGTCTTCAGCGACGCGACGTCGGAGCCCGCTCCGACTTCCGACACGCCGATGGAGACCACCATCTCGCCGGCGATGGCAGGTGCCAGGAATTCACGCTTGAGCGCGTCAGTGCCGAATGCCGCCAATGCAGGCGTGGCCATGTCGGTTTGCACGCCGATACCCATCCCAACACCTTGTGCGCGCGCATGGCCCAGGGCTTCGGCGGCGGCGACGGCGTACGAGAAATCCAGACCCAGCCCACCGTATTCCACGGGCTTGGTGATGCCAAGGAATCCAAGCTCGCCCATCTTCCGGAATAGCGCGTGGGCGGGAAACGTCTCCGCTGCTTCCCATTCGTCGACGAACGGGTCGATTTCGGCCGCGACGAACCGGCGAATACTGTCCATGATGCTGCGGTGGTCCTGGGTATAAAGCATCTGTGTCTCCGGGGTACCCTGTTTGTTCAGATCTGATGAGGCGCGAAAGCGTTGGAAGCGTCGGAAGCGTCAGAAACGCGCAACGCCGAACTGCATCGCGCGGGGTGTGCGGGCGGCGGCTTCTCGCGCGGTGGCCAGCACAAAGGCCAGCACCGCGCGCGTGTCGCGTGGGTCGATCACACCATCGTCCAGCAGCAACCCGCTGGTGACGAACGCGCTGCCCTGACGCTCGAAGTTGGCGACGATCTCGGCGGTCTGCGCGGCCAGCGCCGCCTCGTCCACGGGCACGCCCTTGCGCGCGGCCTGCTGGCGGGCCACGATTTCGAGTGTCATCGCGGCCTGCTCTCCGCCCATGACGGCCGTGCGCGCGTTGGGCCACGAGAAGCAAAAGCGCGGATGGAAGCCACGGCCGCACATGCCGAAGTTGCCGGCGCCGAAGCTCGCGCCGCAGTACAGCGTGACGTGTGGAACGGTGGAGTTGGACAACGCCTGAATCATCTTCGAGCCGTGCTTGATCATGCCGGCCTCCTCCGATGCCTTGCCGACGATGAAGCCCGTGGTGTTCTGCAGAAACACGATCGGTGTGCCGGACTGGTTGCAGGCCTGAATAAACTGCGCGGCCTTGGTCGCGCCAGCCGGATCGATCGGGCCATTGTTGGCGATAAAGCCGACGGCATGGCCTTCGATGCGGGCATGACCGCAGACCGTGCCTGGCCCATAGTCGGGCTTGAACGGCAGCCAGGCGGAGTCATCTACCAGCCTGGCGATAACCTCGCGCATATCGACCGGACGCTTGTGATCCAGGGTCATGACACCTTCGAGCTCGGCCGCAGGGAGCGTCGGCGTCCGCGCAGGCCGTGGCGGCGTCTGATCCACGCGAGGCCAGTCGAGGCTGGCGACGATGTCGCGTGCCGTGGCAATGGCGTGTTCGTCGTCCTCGGCCAGATACTCGGCCAGACCGCTGACGGTGGCGTGTAGATCCGCGCCACCCAGTTCTTCGTCGGTGGCAATCTCGCCGGTGGCGGCTTTGAGCAGTGGCGGGCCGGCCAGGAAGGCGCGGGCGCGCTTGCGGACCATCACGACGTAATCGGACAGGCCCGGCATGTACGCCCCGCCGGCCGTGGACGAGCCGTGGACCACCGTAATGACCGGTAGCCCCGCTGCCGAGAGCCGCGCCAGGTTGTAGAAGATCGTGCCGCCTCGCACGAATTTGTCGACCCTGTACTTGCGCAGGTTCGCGCCGGCCGACTCCACGAGATGGACCAGCGGCAACCGGTTCTCCAGCGCGATGTCCTGACAGCGCATCAGCTTCAGGTTGCCGGCCTCGGTCATGGCGCCGGCGTCGATGCCTGAATCCGTGGCCAGCACCATGCAGCGCACGCCGCACACAAAGCCGATTCCAGCCACCAGCGAGCCGCCGGGAATCGACGTATCGGGATTCGGATCGTCCAGCCCATATCCCGCAAGCGTGGCCAGCGGCAGGAATGGCGCGCCGGGGTCGAGCAGACAGGCAACTCGCTCGCGCGGCAGCAGCGCCCCGCGTTTCTGAAAGCTTGAGCGAGCACGCGACGAGGCGTCGACGGCTCGCTGTTCCAGCGCGCGCAGCCGGTCTGTCAGCGCCTGCATGCCAGCACGCTGCGTGGCAAAGGTATCCGAGGTGGGGTCAATCCGGGTATCGATGGGAATCATGGTGGGAGACCGGCTGGCGTCCGATAGCGCGTGTTGGCTTGACGGGTTATATGAAGTGAATCCATTGCAATCCACCCTTCACCGCCGGACAACCACAACGGGCGTCCTTGTGCATAATGTGCACAACTTAGGTATTAACCCTGCAACCCACTCTCGCCCTGCCGGTCTCCTTATGCCCTCGAGCGCCAAAGCGGATGCCCCCCTGCCCCAACCCGGTGTGCAAAGCCTGGCACGCGCCTTTGCGCTGCTGCACCTGCTGGGCACACACCACGACCCGGGATTGACCCTGCCTGAGCTTGCCACGCTGGCGAATATCGATCGCACTACCGCGCATCGCATGATCCGTTTCCTTGAGACGGCGGGATACGCTGAGCGCGAACCGGCCGGCAAGCGCTATCACCTGGGCAGCGCGGCCATGGCGTTGGGCCTGCGGGCAATGAACCGACCGCCTCCCGATAGCCGTATCGTCACGCGGATGAAGGCGGTGGCGCGTTTGACTGGCGACGCGGTGTTCCTGATTGGGCGTCTAGGCGACCACGGACATTGCCTGCACACCGAGGAAGGCGCGCATCGCATCAAGACCTTTGATCTGTTGACTGGCACGTCGCGGCTGCTGGGTCAGGGCACGGCGAGCATGGCGCTGATGGCAAGGCTGGATAACGACGAAATCCGGAAGCACTACAACCGGCATCGGGCGGAGTACGAGCAAGGTGGATTGAGCCTGCTGGCACTGTTGCGCGGCGTGGACCGCAGCCGCAAACTCGGTTATGTGCTGGCCGGTGCCGGCGGGGTGGCCGGCGTGGGCTACCTGTTGCCACTGGCGCTGGAGGGCGACCTGGCAGTCAGCGTCGTGTCCGCCGCGTCACGGATGCCCGTGTCGCGACGTCACGAGATCGGCGCGTTATTGCAGGCGACATTCGGCGCGGATTAAGCCCCGAAGCCGCCAATGACCCCGCTTACTGGTTCTTCATCGCCTCGGCCAGTCGCGCGATGATCTCGCCCTCGCTCCTGAATGCCTTCTGCGCATAGGCGGTGTACTGCTCGGGATTCATGTAGTTGCTGACCATGCCGTACTGGCGGGTTACGTTCAGGAACTTCGGGTCCTTCAGCGCATTGCGGAAGGCCTCGTCCAGCCGCTTCACGACCGCGGGCTTCATGTTTGCCGGGCCGACGATGCCGAACGGCGAGTTCGACCACACCGGATAGCCGATCTCTTTCAGCGTCGGCGCATTGGGGAAGTCCGCGGCGCGCTTCTCCGACAGCGTCGCCAGCACGCGCATCTGCCCACCCTGCACGTAGGGCAGCAGCGTGTTCGATAGCACCGCCACATCGGACGAACCGCTCAGCAGCGCGGTGATCGCCTCGGCGTCGCCCTTGTACGGGACGTGGGTCCAGTTCGATTGCGACACCCGCGCCAGTTCGGAAATGGTCAGGTGCTGGCTGCCATAGATGCCGGTGGTGCCATAGCTGATGCCTTTCTTGTTGGCCTTGGCTTCGGCGATCAGCTCCTGCATGGTCTGCCACTTCGCGTCCTTCTTCACGGCTACCGCGAAGTTGTAGTCCGCGATCATGGAGATGTACGTCAGGTCCTTGAGCGGGTCATAGCGCATCTTCTGCACATGCGGCAGGCGAAAGATCACCACGGGCGCCATGCTGAGCGTGTAGCCGTCCGGTTCAGTGGTGGCCAATTGCGTGGCGCCGAGCGTGCCACTGACCCCGGGCTTGTTCTCCACCACGATCGACTGGCCCAGCTCACGGCCGGCCGCGTCGGCAAGCGCGCGTGTCACCTGATCGGTGACGCCGCCCGCGCCGTAAGGCACGATGAGCCGGATCGGCCGGGTTGGGAACTCGTCGGCGGCCAGCGCCGGCGTGCCAAGGGAAGCCGTCAGTGCCAGGCCGGTGGTGGCCAGCACGACACGGAATAAGCGACGTCGTTGCATGAAGGTGTCTCCTGATTTGTCTGCCGGATCTGTCATGTCCAGTCTGCGAGGTTGTCCGCACAGTATGACAATGCCGCCACGGCGCCGACCATCAGGAATTGGAGAATACCGGTCGCATATCCACCGATTTCATCGTCTACATGCACGGGTTGCATGTCGCCAAATAAAAAAACGCCCCGCAGTGCGGGGCGCTCCCTAACTCCATGCCCTACCCTCAGGCTGCTTTGTTCCCCCGTAGCAGCTTCTTGTCAATTTTGCCAACGCTGGTCTTCGGAATCTCGGCCACAAAGGCGATCCGATCGGCTTCAGGTACCGCGAACTTGCTCAGGCGCTGGGCCGAGACATGGTTCATCAGCTCCGCGCGAATGTCCTCGGCGCCCACTTCCGAATCCGGTTGCCGCACCACGAAGGCCATCGGCCGCTCGCCCCAGCGCGCGTCGGGCACGCCAATCACGGCGCACTCCCGCACGCCTGGCACGCGCGTGACCAGGTTCTCGATCTCGATCGACGAGACCCACTCGCCACCGGTCTTGATGACGTCCTTGAGGCGATCCACGATCTGCACGAAGCCGTTCTCGTGCACGACCGCGACGTCCTGCGTGTGCAGGTACCCGTCGGCCCAGAGTTCTTCCGACGCACTCGGCTTGCGGAAGTAACTGCGGGTCAGGTATGGCGCGCGCAGCACGATCTCGCCCTGGCTTTGGCCGTCGCGCGGCAGTTCCCGCATGTCCGTCCCCACGACGCGGAAGTCTGCCAGCGGCACCGGCCGGCCCGTCGAGCAGCGCAGGCGGACTTCTTCCTCGCGGCTGGCCGGCTGGTATCCCGGCGGCAACTGCGCCAGCGCCACGATCGGCCCGGTTTCGGACATGCCGTAGCCGGCAAAGATGTCGATGCCCCGCTCCAGCGCGGCCTCGCACAAGGACGGTGGCAGCGCCGAACCGCCGATGATGATCTTCCAGCCGCTCAGGTCCTGTCCGCCTGCCTCTGCGGCGTGCAGCAGCATCTGCAGGATTGTCGGCACGCAGTGCGAGAACGACACCTTTTCCTGGGCGCGCAGCTTCAGCAGCATTTCGGGCGCGTAGCGGCCCGGCAGGACCGTGCGCAGGCCCAGCGTGATCGCAACATACGGGATGCCCCACGCCATCACATGGAACATCGGCGTGATCGGCATATACACGTCCTCGCGATGCATGCGCTGGCCTTCGCGCGGCGAGCACAGGCTGGCCGTCGCGGTCAGCGTATGCAGCACGATGTCGCGATGGCTGTAGCACACGCCCTTGGGGTCGCCCGTGGTGCCTGTCGTATAGAACGTGGCGGCCTTCGTGCGCTCGTCAAACTCCGGAAACTCAAATTCCGGCGAGGCGGCGCCGACCAGTGCCTCGTACTCGCCGGCGAACGGGATAGCCGTGTCGGGCACGGTCTGTCCGTCTGCCATCAGCACGAAGCGTGGCTTGCACGTGAGCTTGTCCCGGATCTGGTCGATCACGGGCACGAAGTCCGGATGCACCAGCACGACATCCGCACCCGCGTCATTCAGCGTGTACAGGATCTGCTGCGGCGACAGGCGAACGTTGACCGTGAAGAGCGTAGCGCCCATCATCGGCACGCCGAAATAGCACTCCAGGTAGCGGTGGCTGTCCCAGTCCATCACGGCCACCGTGGAGCCGTGCTGCACGCCGAGGGCCGAAAGCGAATTGGCCAGCTTTCCCACGCGCTCGCGGAATTCGCGATAGGTGTAGCGCAGCTCGCCGCGGTAGCTGATCTCCTGGTCGCCATACAGGCTCATGGCGTTGATCAGGAGCTGCTTGATCAGCAGCGGGTATGCGTAGGCCGAACGCGCGGAAACGATCAGGTTCTCCATATTGACTCCGGTACTGCTCAGAACGGCACGCTGCCGATAATGCCCGCGCGCTCCATCTTGCGATAGCAAGGCGGATAGTCCATCACGGCGTAATGCTGTGTGGCGGTGTTGTCCCAGATCGCCACGCTATTGGGCTGCCAGCGCCAGCGCACCTGGTACTCAGGGATATAGGCCTGCGAGATCAGATAGCGCAGCAGGTCCGTCGCGCCCGGGTTGCCATCCTGACCAAAGCGCACGCGCGCTGGGGTGTGGTAGTTCGTGAAGTGCGTGGTGAAGGCGTTCACGTAGAGGATCTTCTCGCCGGTGTCCGGATGGGTGCGGACCACGGGGTGCTCGGCATCGGGATAGCGCTCCTTGAGCGCCAGCCGCTTCTCGATCGGCATCACGGCACCGAAGCTGGCTTCGATGCTGTGGCGCGCGCGCAGGTCGGCGATCTGGGACTTGATATGGTCGGGCAGGTTCTCGTATGCGAGGGCCATGTTCGCCCACATCGTGTCGCCGCCCACGGGCGGGCATTCCACGCACCGCAGCACTGCGCCGAACTGCGGGGCCTCGCGCCAGGTGGTGTCGGAGTGCCACGCGTTCTCGTAGCGGTCGTTCGGCTGGTCCGGCGACTTGTAGATGCGGACCAGGCCCGGATGCTCCGGATCGCTGCCCGCCACTGGGTGATCCTCGAGTTCGCCGAAGCGGCGCGCGAACGCAACATGCTCGGCGCGGCTGAAGGTCTGGTCGCGCAGGAACACCACGCGGTGTTTCAGTAGCTGCGCGCGGATTTCGGCGAACAGATCGTCGCTCTTGATCGCGTCAGCCAGGTTGACGCCAACCAGTTCGGCACCGATGGCACAGGTCAGTGGTTTGACTTGCATGGCAGTCTCCTCAGACGACGAAAATCGACGAACCGGTGGTCTTGCGCGATTCCAGGTCGCGGTGAGCCTGCACGGCGTCTTCCAGTGCGTAGCGCTGGTTGATCTCGATACGGATGCGGCCGGCACCCACGTGGTCGAACAGTTCGCCGGCCAGTTCCGCCTTTTCGCCCGGGTCCGCGATGTAGTCGGCCAATGCCGGACGCGTCACGTAGACCGAGCCCTTCATGGCCAGCAGTACGGGATCGAACGGTGGGATCGGGCCCGACGCGGTGCCCACGCAGACCAGCAGCCCACGGCGCTTGAGCGAATCGAGCGACGCCATGAACGTGTTCTTGCCGACGCTATCGAACACCACCGTGGCGCCCACGCCATCGGTCAGTTCGCGCACGCGCTTGGCCACGTCCTCGTGGCTGTAGTTGATGATGTGATCGCAACCATGCGCGCGTGCCACCTCGGCCTTGGCCTCGGACGACACGGTGCCGATCACGTTCAGGCCCTGCAGCTTGGCCCACTGGGACACGATCAGACCTACGCCGCCTGCCGCAGCGTGCAGCAGAATCGTATCGCCGCGCTTGAACGCGTAGATGCGGCGCATCAGGTAGGCGGAGGTCAGGCCGCGCATCGTCATTGCGGCGGCGGTCTCGAAGCCGATGTTCTCCGGCAGGCGGATCAGCGGCGCGGCCGGCACCAGACGCTCGGTGCTGTAGGCGCCCAGCGTGTTCAGGAAGCCGGTGTACGTCACGCGATCGCCGACAGCGACGTTGGTCACGTCCGGGCCGATGGCCTGCACCACACCGGAGGCTTCCACGCCCATGCCCGCGGGAAGCGGTACCGGATAGGTACCATTGCGGAAGTATGTATCCGCGTAGTTCAGGCCAACCGCCACGTGGCGAATGCGCACCTGTCCCGGGCCCGGATCACCCACTTCCATGTCTTCGTAGCGAAGGACCTCGGGTCCGCCGGTCTCATACATGCGCACGACTTTTGCCATCGCATCGTCTCCTGTTGTGTGTTGCCGCACGAAGTGTGCCGCCATGTCAGCCAATCTAGATGCCCCGGCTGACTGCCGCTTTGCAATCGCTGCATCCGGCTTTGCATTTCATGCCAACACGGCCTATCATCCACGCCGAGTACGACGCGGCATGGTCCAGGGCACCCCGGGCACGTGACGCGCGAAAAACAAGATGGGAGACAAGCTTGAGAACACTGGTGCGCGCTGCGGCACTGACCAATTTCTTCGAGGTAGCGGCGGCGGAAGGCCTGAACCCACAGCCCTTGCTCCGGCAGGCCGGATTGACACGCGCGCTGCTGACCGATCCCGAGCAACGGGTTCCGGTGGACGCGTGCGCGGTATTGCTGGAGGCCGCGGCGGATGCATCGTCCTGCCTCACCTTCGGGCTGCGCATGGCGGAGTCCCGGCAGTTATCGGATTTCGGCCTGATGAGCCTGCTGATCAGCCAGCAGCCCACGCTGCGTGACGCGCTCGACACGATCATTCGTTACCGTCACCTGGTCAATGAGTCCGTGGCAATCATGGTGGAGTCGGCCGGCAAGGTGGTCATGATCCGGCAGGAGGTGGTGCTCGGCGCGCCTTCCCGACAAGCCACCGAACTGGCCCTGGGCGTGGTGTTTCGCTTGTGCCGCGCCCTGCTCGGTGCGCATTGGCATCCACTCAGCGTCAACTTTACCCATGCCGCGCCGCCCGACCTGCAGGTGCACCGCCGGTTGTTCGGATGCCCACTGGAGTTCGGCAGCGAGTTCAGCGGCATTGTCTGCCTGGCGGCAGACCTCGACGCGCCAAATCCGACCGGCGACCCGGCCATGGCTCGCCATGCGCAGCGACTGGTGGATACCCTGCCCCGTGTGAACGAGGCGTCGATCGGGCGTGAAGTGCGCAATGCGGTGTACCTGATGCTGCCAATGGGTCGCGCCAGCTGCGAGGCCGTGGCCCAGGGGCTGGGCCTGAGCTTGCGGACCATGCAACGGCAACTCGACGAAGCCGGCGAATCGTTCACCGACATCCTGAGCGAGGTGCGCCGCGATCTGGCGCAGCGGTACGTCGGCAACCCGGACTACTCCCTGCTACGCGTTTCGGAATTGCTCGGCTATGGTTCAGCCAGTTCCTTCACGCGATGGTTTTCCACCCAGTTCGGGGAAGCCCCCCTGGCATGGCGCCGGCGCCACAGTGTCAACCGGTGACTTGCACGGCACCATCGAATTCGCCTAGTCTGAGCGTGCGTCGCCACATCGGAGCTACCATGGAAATGCCTAATGCAGTGCTGCTGACCGTTGCCCTCACCCTTGGCCTGCCTGCCGTTGCGCTGGCTCAGTCCACATCGCCCGCCCAGGGCAATGCCGCGGCGGCCATCTCCGATGCCGTACAGGAGGGAGCGAACCCCTATCGTCCGCCTTCGGCGAGCAGCGTCAGCCCCGAGGAAGCCCGCCGGGCGAAGTGCGAGGAGCTCAAGAACCAGTTCGCCGCTGGCGCGCATGGGCCCAACAGCTACACCTCTCCAGGCATGGCCACGCAGAATGCACAGGGTCGCGCGGTGCCCAAGATCGAACGGGACAAGTCGCGAGATGCGCTGGAAGATACCTATCGCGCGAACTGCACGTAAGGGCTCAGGGCTTCGCCTGATCCATCAGCCTGGCCATGTTGCTCTTGATGACATCGAGCACGGCAGCCGTCATCAGTGACGTCGACATGCCGAACATCAGGATGCCGTTGGCTGCCTCGATTGGCCCCAGCATGCGCCAGCGCTCGGACATGACGATATCGCCATAGCCGAGCGTGGCGAAGTTGACGCTGGAGTGATACAGCGCTGGCACGAAGCTCTGGAACTCGCCCAGCATCAGGAACAGCACGGCCCAGATCGCGATCTGCACGATGTTGCAGACCAGCGTCAGCAGCATCACCGCCATCAGCAGCGCGATCTCCATCCATAGCGCCTCGCGCCCTTCCCAGCGTTTGCGATAGCGCGCATAGCGGCGCAGGCAGATCGCCACCACCACGCCTTGCAGGATCAGGCACAACAGCATCACGGGTGCGGCGACCAGCAGGTGTACGCGCATGGGCCTCCTCAGTTTCTTAGATCGTTGTCGATGCCGTGGACACGGTTCGCTGCCGCCGATGGTCGAGCCATCGCAGCATGAATACGCCATAGAGCGACACGCCGATGAACAGTCCCATGCGGACGGCGAACGCATGGTAGACATCCTTGCCTGCCGCGCTGTCTTCCACCGACTGTCCAAGCAGGATGATCATCGTCACCAGGCTGTTGAGCCAGAATCCCGGGGTGGCGCGTGTCGGTCGGATCGCGAAGAGCCGGCGGGCAACCACCAGCGCGAACAGGATCGTCCAGAGAAAGAACATCCACAGATTGACGGACAGGCCAAGCGCGAACCAGAACAAGATCGCAAGTAGCCCGCCAAGCAGCGTGGACCCGAGCAGTTCGGTCGCGGCGCTACGCGCCGTCGTGCAGCTTTGCCGGCCCAGGCTGACGGCCTTCATGACGATGGGCAGGTAGCCGGCCGGATCGGCCATGGCCAGCAGGAAGGCCGGCATGACGACCAGCGTCGCGCGCCACGCCATCCAGTCCGCGTCGCTGGCAACCGGCGCGGGTGGTTTGGCCGCGGGCGTGGCCGTGCCAGGCTCCGGAATCAGCCAATGGCAGACCGCCAACATCACCACGCCGAGCAGCAGCCCCCGGGCCAGCGCGCCAATCACGCTGAGAGCGAGTCCCATGTCGGCGGTGCCGGCCACCGAGATCAGCGCAATGCCTGCCACAAGGAACGTCGACACGAGCCCGTTGCCGCCGCGCAGGCCGTAACGGAAGGCCAGGAACAGGCCGAGCGCGGTCATCAGCACCCCACTCAGCGGCGCGTGCCGCAGGAACGGGATCAGCAGCAGTCCGGTTCCAGTGGTCGCAATGACAAGCAGCGCCAGCGCCAGCCCCGCCTTGGCGGGCAGCGGGCGCCCTACCGTGGCGAACAGGAACACGGCCAGCACGGGCGCAACCATCGGAATCGCCCATTGGAAACCGAAGCTGGTCGCCAGACAGAGCGCGGTGCCGACAGCCAGGCGCAACGCGCGCCGGGACCGCGCCGCGGTTGCGGCAGTGGCGGCGGCCGATGCGCCTGCGTCAGTAGACATAGGACAGCCAGCTCATCAAGCGGATGTACAGCCGGCCCAACGGATTGAGCGGGTTGCCTGAGGTCGGGAACGCCATCACTTCGGCCTGGCCGCCCACGCGCACGCCGCGCAGCGAAGAGAGTTGCCCCGGATCGATATCGACGATCACCGGAAAGCGTTGCGCGGGCCGCAGCCAGTCGCGGCTGTTCTGCACCGTCGGCAGGCTGCCTGGTGGCGGGCTCTGGCCGGTGCTCACGCCGTAGCCAATGCTGCGCACCTTGCCTTCGAGCACCTTGCCCGGCAGCGCGTCGAGTACGATGGCCACGGGCGTGCCCGGCTCTACGTGGCCCAGGTTGTTTTCGGTGAGGTCGGCGGTAATCCAGATATCCTGGATCGCGATCAGCGTCATGACCGGGCTGCCGGCGCCGGCAAAACGGCCGACTTCCGTTTGCAGGTCGGTGACCAGCCCGCCGGTACGCGCCCGGATCTTGGCATTGGACAGATCGAGCTCCGCCTTTTCAACCGCCGCAGCGGCGCTGCGCAGCTTGGCGTTGTTCTCTTCGCTGCCGCCCTGCTGCTCCTTGGCCCGTTCGACCTCGGCGCGGGCCGCGCCGACCTGGCTGACGGCCTGCGTGTGCGTGGCGCGCGCCACCTCCAGCCGCCGCACGGAAACCGTGCCGGGGTCTTCCCGATACAGACGCTCAAGCCGCTCGCTGTCCTGTCGCGCCTTGAGCTCGTTGGCCTGCGCCGCTCGCAGCGATTCGCGCGCGGAATCGATGCCCGCCGTGTTAGCGCCGATCTGCCGGCGCGTGGATTCGAAATCGGCGCGGGCGCGGTCCAGCGCGATCCGGTACTGCTGTGGGTCGACCTCGAACAGCACGGTGCCGACCTCCACATTCTGGTTGTTGTGAACCGGCACCTGGGTGACGCGGCCAGACACTTCTGAAGCCACTGGAATCACGAACGCCTGCACACGCGCCTGCTGGGTATAAGGCGTGAAGCGGTCGGCCAGCAGATACCAGACCAGACTGAGCACGATCGCGATGACGACCCACCGCACCCCTTTTCCCGACGCGTCTCCGGATGCCGCCGGGCCTGGCGAGGCAGGCGGCGTGGCTGGCGCATTCGCATCACTGGCGTCACTCATTGGCGTTGGCTCCCGGTGGCTTTGGCCGTGGTGTTATTGGATGTCGGCGGCGTGCGCGGCGGCTCGTCCAGCAGGTCTCCCCAATCGGTACGCTGCCGCATCTGGTCGCGGGTGGCTGGGTCGACCAACGGCTGCTCGCTGTACCAGCCACCGCCAAGGGCCTTGTAAAGGTCGATCAGGTAGCCAACGGCGTTGCTGCGATTGACCAGATAGGCATCCTGCTGGGCGAACAACGCCCGCTGGGCATCGAGCACGCGCTGGAAGTCGGAGTACCCCTCCTTGAACAGGGTGTTGGCCAGCGTCAGCGAGCGTTCCGCAGAATACGCGGCCTCACGCAGGATTTCTTCGCGTTCGAGTGCCTTGAGCAGGCCGCTGGCCGCATCGTCGGCCTCGCGCGCCGCCACGCGCACGTCGTTCTGGTAGGTGAGGATCAGTTGCTGGAGCCGGGCATCCTGCACGCGCACGTTGTTGTGGATCCGGCCATAGTCGAAGATGTTCCAGCGAAGGCTGGGGCCGCCCACCAGCAGCAGGCCGTTCTGCGTCCCGGGCAGCGAAGTCGCGGACCAGCCGATGCTGCCGACGAGCGTCACCGATGGATACAGGTCCGCCTTCGCCACGCCGATCTGGGCCGACTGCGCCGCGATCTGGAACTCGGCGGCCCGGATGTCCGGTCGGCGCAGCAACAGGTTGGCGGGCACGTCTTGCAGAATCGCCCTATCGATCCGGGGCAACACGCCCTCCTTGCCCGATGCCTCGCCCAACTCGGGAATCGGGCCGGGTGGCCTCCCCAGCAGGATCGCCACGGCGTTGCGCGAGAGCGCAATCTGCCGCTCCAGTTCGGGAATGCTGCTCAATGTGCCGAAGTACTGCGTCTTGGCTTGTTGCAGGTCCAGTTCGTCGCTTTCGCCGGCCTTGAACAATCGCTCGGTGATCTCATAGCTGCGCTTCTGCAGTCGGGCGTTCTCCCGCGCTATCCGCACGCGGGCTTCCGCGGTGCGCAATGCGTAATAGGTCTGCGCGAGTTGTGCGTGAAGCAGTACCAGTACGTTCTCGTGATTCGCCTGGGCCGCGAAGTACGCGGCATCGGCGGACTCGATCGCCCGGGCGAATTTCCCCCAGAAGTCGAGTTCCCAGCCGACATCGACACCCGCGCTGTACTCCCAGACGCGAGCGGTTTGCGCAGTTGGCCCGGATTGGCGGCTGTGAACGTACATGGCATCCGCGCCCGCCTGCTGCATCTGGGGATACCGGCCAGCCAGCGCCATGCCAAGTTGCGCCCGGGCTTCCATGACCCGCAGGCCGGCAATCCGAACCCCGGCGTCATTGGCATCGGCCTCGGTGATCAGGTGTTCGAGCACCGGGTCGTTGAAGACCTGCCACCATTGGCGCATATCCGGTTGGTCACCCGCCTCGCTGGCCTGCCCGATCGCCTCGCTGGTCCATTGGCCGCTCCACGTCTCGTGCTGCGGCTGGAAATCCGGGCCAACGCGCGCGCAGCCGGCGAGCATCGTCGCGGCCAGCATCCAGCAACGGAACACGCGGCCCTGGGGCAACATCGCTATCCGGCAGCCGGACCGCTTTCGGTACGTCCCGACGCCTGGCCACCCTCCACGGCCTCACCACTCGCCACGGCCTCGCCGCCTTCGATGGCTTGCTGCTGGGTGTCTTCCACCCACTGCCAGAACAATTGGTATCCAACCGCGAGCACCACGGGGCCGACGAAGAGCCCGATTACGCCTCCGCTGACCATGCCGCCAAGCGCGCCGATCAACACCACCGGCATCGGCACATCCACACCACGGCCCAGCAGCATCGGCTTGAGCACGTTATCCGCCAGGCCGGCGATGAACACGTAGACGGCGAAGACGATGTTCATGCCGCTGACGCCCTCGGTCGCGATCACGAAGATGATCACGGGAATGGTGATCAGCGTGGCCGGCAACTGCATGATGCCGAGCAGCAGCACCGCCAGCGCCAGCAGCCCTGCCCCCGGCACACCCTTCATAACGAAGGCGACACCGATCAGCAGCATCTGGATGAATGCAATGCCCACCACACCCTGCGCGACCGCGCGCACGGTGGCCGTGCACAGCACGGTAAGGCGGGGGCCGCGCTCTGGCCCGGAGATGCGGGAGGCAATCTGAATCGCGCTGCGCGTGCCGAGTTCGCCGTAGGCCATGAAGATGCCCGCGATCATGAGCGCCGCCACGAAGATCAGCAGCCCGACGCCCACGCCACGCGCTGTGCCGAGCAAGGCCAGCGCCACCACCTTGATCTGTGGCGCCAGCTTTTCAGCCAGCGAGGCGAAGTCGGTGGAGGCCAGGTGCCAGAAGCCGTAGAGTTGCTTGCCCACAAACGGCCAGGCCGCTACCGATTCGGACGGTGGCGGAATCCGGATGTTGCCGCTGCGCGCGATCTCCAATGCGTGTTCGACCGAGTCGATCAATGCAATGCCGAGCAGGCACGAGGGCACGAGAATGATGCAGATGACCAGGAAGACGATCAGGGTGGCCGTGCGGCCCTCTCCATCAAAGATCTTGCCCCGCAGGTACGTCTGCAGCGGATAAAGCGTGATCGCCAGGATCACTGACCACGCCATCAGGCTGATGAACGGCTTGAAGATCTCGAAGCAAGATATCGCCAGCAACAAGATCAGGCCGAAGCGGATATATACGTCGATCAGCGTACGAGAGATCGTAGGGATCGAAAGACGTGTTTGCAGCATCGGCGGCCTCCTTGTGAACCTCTGGCGCGCGCCTTTGCCGCGCCACCTCTCACACGAGCCGGCTCTGGCGCCTGCGCCTCCAGCCAAGGGCAAGCAGGACAGCGCCGACGAACATGGTCACGAAGCAGCCGATCAACCAGTCCCTCGCGAGAACCGTGATGAGGTAGTGCTGCGGCGCTTCTGACAGCTTGAACAAGTGAATCTCGAGACCACGCAGGGCGAAACTGAACAGGTTGACATTCTCTGGCAGCCCGCCCACCGGGTCGCACAGGAATACCCCTGCGAGAGCCGCCCAGAAACCGATAATGATCAGCCAGTATCCAGTCTTGAACATGGTTGAGTACGCTCCCAATGAAAGAGTCAGCCAAGCCCGTGCGCAAAGCAATTGGTCCTTGGGCCAAGCCATGCTTGAGCCAAGCATTGGACCAAAGTCCCTTGCCAAGGTCATGCCCGTATCCGAGATTGATACTTGAGGCAATGGGGCCTGCTGCAAGCGCCGGGAGAAACACTTATGGTAAAGGACTCGCGCCGTACTGACGAGGATTCTGCAATGCAGCAAGACCTTGACTCGAAGACGTACGAGAAGGCGCTGCGCTCGCTGCACGTCGAACTAGTGCACCTGCAGGACTGGGTCAAGGCTACTGGTGCCAAGGTATGCGTCATCTTCGAAGGGCGTGACGGCGCCGGCAAGGGCGGCGTCATCAAGGCCATCACCGAGCGGGTCAGCCCCCGCGTCTTTCGGGTGATCGCCCTGCCCGCTCCCACTGATCGCGAAAAGAGCCAGATGTACGTGCAACGGTACATCCCGCATCTTCCCGCAGCCGGCGAAATCGTGATCTTCGACCGTAGCTGGTACAACCGCGCCGGTGTCGAACGCGTGATGAAATTCTGCGACGAGGAACAGGTGGAGTTGTTCCTGCGCGCCGTGCCGCTGGTGGAACGCGCCATCGTCGGCTCGAACATCCAGCTCATCAAGTACTGGCTCGAAGTCAGCCCCGAAGAACAGACACGCCGCCTTGAGCAGCGCATTCTGGATGGCCGCAAGACGTGGAAGTTGACGGACATGGACCTGAAGTCATACAGCCGCTGGTATGACTACTCGCGTGCGCGGGACGCGATGTTCGAGGCCTCGGATACCGACTTCGCGCCGTGGAATGTCGTACGATCGGATTGCAAGCGACGCGCCCGGCTCAACATCATCAGCCATCTGCTTGCTTCGGTTCCCTACGAGCCAATCCCGCGCAAGAAGGTTACGCTCCCGGACCGGCAGAAGCGCGGCTCCTACAAGGAGCCCGACTACCCCTATCGGTACATCCCGGAGAAATTCTGAGTTCCGGGCGCAAACTGCATCTTCAGGGGCCGCGTTATTGCGGCCCCTGAAGTTTGCGGCATCGGATCTTCAATCCTTCAATCTTTCAGTAGCGTCTTTTTCCAGTTGCCATCCGCCTCCTGGCAGTACCACCCTTCCCAGCGTTCCGACCTGCCATTCTGGCGCAGTTCGCTGCGGATCTTGCGGCAGCGCTTGGCGTTCTCGGTGCGCGTGGTCACGGGCGTGAATGTGCCCTCCGTGGCCTTGGACCGCCCCTCGGCAGGGAGACTGAACGGCACGGTGGCACCATCCTCGGACTCCGACAGCGTCTTGTTGAAGACGCCGCGCAAGGTCGCCATCTGCTGCTTGGCGAGCGTGCCAACGATTGTGCTGCTCAGATAGTTGTCAAAGTACGCGTGGGCGGGCAGCGCGCTGGCAATCAGCACGGCCGCCCCCAGACAACGCAATGCTGCAATGTGCTTCATGACGACAGTTCCGTTCGGGTGCCCGGCATTCGGTGGTTACTTGCCTGCACCTGGGGTTACCGAAACCGCGACAGCCTCGGTGTAGACAGCCTGCACGCGGTCCCCCTTCTTGATGTTCTTCAACTGGTCCGGGTCCTCGACAATCAGGTCGACGACATGGCCCTTCGGTCCCTTGACCGAGACAGTCTTTGCGTCCTTGTTGACCGCGACGACCTGGGCGACCACCGTCACCTCACGGCCAACCGTGCCGCCAGGCTTGGCGCCGGCCTCGGCGCGTTGTTCGATCGGCTTTTCCTGCAT
>NZ_JBBHZL010000021.1:0-34965 GCF_049843575.1 Cupriavidus sp. Met-2 | reverse complement strand
GCCATCGCATCTGAAGGTGCTGCATGAGCGGCTACCGGAAGCCACCCGACGCCATGCATTCGGCCCCATTCATGCGTGGTGGATGCTGGACGTGAACGGCAGGCTGGTCGAACTGGCGGGCGAAAGCGAACCCGTGGCGCCCGCGTGGGACGCGTTTCCTGTGCCCGCCGAAGTGGTAACAGCGCTGCAACGCGCGGCCATGCCGGTGCAGGTACTTACGTGGCTTAAGAAGGCTCGGTTAAACCTGACCGCCACTACTTTCCGCAACGGCCAGTTGGCGGAGATCGAGCCGCTGGTACATCGGGCGATGGATTACGGCCTTGCCGGCATGGGGGACGTAGCAACGTTCGTGGTCTATGGACTGCGCTACAAGGTGGACTATGAGCAGCATCCCCACCTTCAGGCGCTGCTCACCGGCGCGGCGGCGCAGCGCCGCCCGCTGGCACAGGCGTTCCGGGACGTTGATCCCGATGTCTGGCACGAACTGGCAGAGACCGCACAGCAGCGCGTCGAGGCGCGCATGGTTAGCGCACGGCATGTGGAAATGAAAAAGACCGGGTATCTGCGTCTGCGTGCCCGAGTCGTCAATGACACGGGCGGCGTCATCGGCGGCGTGTTCTTCGATCTGTCGGTTCACCCGGATCGTCAGTACATCGGAAACATCGACGGTAGAACGTATGGCGAGACCGTGCTCGACAAGGTGGCATTGCTGTCGCCACTGCCAGGCGACAAGCTGACGCTGTTCTGGGATGAATCCCACTCCTATGCGCCAGGGCGCTACATGCGGACTCCCCGCAAGCTTGAGTTTATTGTCAAAGGGGAACTTCCCAATGATGAAAATTCCGGCTTGCTGGAAATCAGGTTTACCAAATACGGCCAATCCGTAGTGATGCACAAGGATGCGGCTGTCTTCAATCACACGAAAGGACAGAGATGACGAGACTGAAACAAGCGATGACAGCGTTGGGGCTGCTGGTGGTGATGCTGGCAGGTTGCGCGACAAATTCATCAAGAATGGATGGCGCACGTCCATCTAGCATCGATCAGGATAAGACGGTTTCTGAAATACATGCCTTTATAGTTAAAATCAGGTTAGCTGATTTTTCCAGACAGGACCGAGAAGCCCAACTGCAACAGGTTACGCCGCTAGTCGCAAGAGGCATGAAATGGGGGCTTACTAAAAAGCACAATCTTGCAGTTTATGTCATCTATGGCTTGAGATATGGACAAGACTATGACAATGAACCTGCCATTAAAAAAATACTGTCGCAGTTTCGCGAGGGGAATGATCCGCTCATTAACAAGTATATGTTGGTTGATGAAAGCGTATGGAAGAATCTAAGGCCTAAGACCGAAATATCTGGTCGACTTGATGCCCAGAAAGAGGTCGGCAATAGTGCTTACCAAATAAATACGCGGGATGATCAAGCACGAATTTTCGAGAAAAACAAGAGGCGGCGCACTGGTGTTTTTGTTGTAAATAACACAATCAAGAATATTACAACATTATCCGCCGAATCAAACTCCGGCAATCATGAGAATATTAACGGACCTATCCCATCAAAATCTAACGGCGTAGGTGGCGCTACAGCCCAGTGCTGCTACTCGCTTCCAAAAACAGGAGAAAACGTACTTGTCCGGTGGCGGGTGGCGGCCCAATCGGGACCGGAGGCAGAGAAGAAACAATGGGTTCCAATACGCGGAACCATGTCGAATGGGGCAGCCCCTTTTGATAATGTTGTCATTAAATTTCTCGATGACGACCGAGTGCAAGTCGAGTACCTCCCGTCGGAGGCGTTTGTACTGAAGGATGATCGAATTGATCGCGCGCTGATTCCATTACTCAAAGATCCGACCGCGAACTGATCACATAATGCGCAAATCCAGGCGCAAGTATCAATTAAAAATCAAGCATCAGGCAGTAAATAAATGAAAGAAAACTTTCTCATAGTCGTCATCGCCGCCATGTCTATTCTTCTGGCGGGCTGCGCGACTGGACAGCCACGCGAATGGGTGGATGCGTCGACCCGAGGCACTAACTACACCGAAGACTACATCTACAACGTCTCGATTCGAACTGCCGATGGACAACGCACAGGAATTGGCATTTCTGGGGTCAATGAATTCTCAAGAGGCGGCACCAGCGGGAGTATATGTTGCGCCTCGATTCCAGGTGTGGGCCAAACCATCAAGGTGATCTGGCACGTTGGCGGACGCCAGGAGGACGAGTCACAGTGGAGGACTTACAGCCGGGATGTCGTGGTGATTGGTGCGATGCCTAGGAACACGCAGGAGCATAGCGTTCTGCTCATTCGTTTTTTCCCTGGCCGCGAGATAGAGGCGGAGTTGCTACCCGGTGATGGGGACTTCGGTCCCGCCAACCCCCGCATGGACAGGCTGTTCTTTGCCGGTCCGCGCGTCATGCGCCACAAAGGAGAATAAGCATGCAGGACTGGTTTACAGATTGCCATAAAGCGTTTGCGCAGACGGTTCACACCCAGACCGAACTGTACGCCAAGGAATTCAATGCTTGCGCCACCTGCGAGCAGCAGCCGTGGTTTAGCTTCTTCTTCGACGGCACCGGGAACCATCTTGACGTTGATAAGCCTTTGCATAAGTTGTCCAACATCGCGAGACTGTATGAGGGTCATGTCGACAACGAGCAGCCTCTTATCGATCGCTTCTATTATCCCGGCGTCGGCACCCCGCTCAATGCGAGCGATCCGAACTGGTGGGAGACGATTCGCGACAGCAAACCGCTCGGCGGTGGTACCGGCCTGGGCGGCGATGTGCGCCTTGCAAATGCGGAGAGGGACCTCAGTCGAGCCTTAAAGGCCAACCACAAAGTCACCCGTATCGACATTGCCGTATTTGGCTTCTCGCGCGGCGCAACGCTCGCGCGTGCCTTCGTCAATCGCCTGCTTGCCAAATGCGCGATGAAGGACGGTGTGCGCCACTGGCCGTGTCCGACCGCGCGCGATGGCGTTTCCGCCCCGCTGCACGTCCGCATTCTCGGCATCTTCGACACCGTCGAATCGGTCGGCCTGCCTGCACGCAACCTGACTGACATGTGCATGTATGTCCCCAAAGAGGTAGAGCGGTGCGTTCACATCTTCTCAGGTCACGAGTTGCGTGCCTTCTTCCCGCTCACGCCGGTGCGCGGCAGTGACTCCAAGTACGAAGAGATTGCATTCCCGGGTGTGCACTCGGATATCGGCGGCGGCTACCGTCCCGATGAACAGGCCCGCACCGACTTGCTCGCCCGCATTGCGCTGAACCGCATGCGCCTGGAAGCGACCCGCAGCGGGGTTCCCTTCTCGCCGCCGACGGATCTGAAGCAAACGACCAAGGACCTCTTCGAGTACGACCAAACCGTCAAGGCCCTGTTCGATGAGTACATGAACGTCGTTGGACCGGGCAACTCGCTGGAAGACCAGGTCTTTCAGCACATGCGCCTCTTCTACGGCTGGCTGAAGGCGCGCTTTGGCCAAGCGCCCTGTGAGGTCTATCAGAACGTGTGCTCGACCAATCAGGTAATCAACGAAGAACTGCAAAAGATTCAGCAGTACCACGCCCGCATCAAGTTCGACGCCGACACGATGAATTGGCGGGCCTATCTGACCCACCTCTGGAAGACCGACCGCAGCGAATACAAGCGCACGATCGAAACGGCGGGCGGTGAGCGGGAAACGAACCGGCCGCTCTCCGACGAACAACTGCGCTACTGGAATACCTGGCTGAACCCGCCCGAACTCTCCGCCAACCTGATTCGCTTCTTCGACCAGTACGTACACGACTCGCGCGCCGGGTTCCTCAACATCGATAGCAGCGGGTACTTGCAGCCACGCCAGATCATTGATGGCTCCGTACCGCCCAAGGCAACGGCGCCGGCGTCGCCAGCGGACCAACCGGCCATGTCTGCGGCATGATGACCCAGAACCCTCAAGCTCCCTCTTCCCCTCGACCGTTCTTCTCGGAACTGCCTGCCTACGTCCTGACATATCTGGACGAGGCAGGCGATAGGTGCATTGCCTCCGAGAGCGCTACTGACGGGCGCGCGGTTCTCTGCTTTCTCTCACCGGTCGATGCGCTGATCGAGGTTGTGCAGCTTGGTCGCATCGGGCGTCAATTTCAGGTACTACCTGCGCCATTAGTGCCGCCGGACGCGTTTCTCGACCGCGACGGACGCGGTCTGATGATCGACTTGCATCTGGGTTGGCCGGTTGCCAACGGCAAGCTGCTGCTGCGCCCCGGTGGCGCTATGGCGCGCTATAGCAGAGAGATGCACCACTGGTCGCGAGCGCCCCTGCGCGTCGAGTTCGACGAGACGGTGCTGGCTGAAGTCGCACGCTTGCACGAAAGGGCCGGCCCGTTCGCATGGCGGGAAGCGCTCGATCATGTCCGCAACTGGAAACCGGATCGACTTTGCCGCGCGGCTACCCGCGCACTGGCGTCGATTGAGATGGCACGAGCCGACCTTTTCGCTTGCCGCAATGTGGCCATGTCCGATCCGGAAATGGAGCAATGGCATGTCGTGTCCTGTGCGGACGCGTAGCGGCAAACGGTCATCCAGCCCCTTACAGCAGAACCATCACAATGAAGATTCGCCACGACATCCGAGAGGGTGACTCAACAACCAAGAATGGTCGGGTCATCGCGACGCAGCGCCACGACATGATCGACGGGCGCGCCGCTGCATACGAAGGTGACCCGGTCTGGTGCCCAACGTGCAAGGCGACGGGCCGCATCGCCTGTGTGGGTGACCGCCTGCCTGAGCGCGGTCCAGACGGCCGGCAGTCCGCGCTCAGTGGTGACTTTTGCCTGTGCGAGTGCCGCCCCTTTCCAGTGCTGATCGCATCGCAAACTCGTTCTGGTGTGCGTGCATAGCCCCTGGCCCTCTTGCACGAAATCACGGTTGCGCGCTGGGGCCTACCCCAATTCACATACCCGCCTGACAATGACCCAGCATTGAAATCCTTTGCTGAAGGCGGGCGGCCTTGCGCAAGATCGGGCCTGCGACACGAATGCTCGGATTCTCGCCCTCATGCAAGGCGTTCCCGATTGACTTGCAGAAGTCCGACTCACGGCGATGGCCTGTTGTTTGAGACTCCGCGAGGACCGGTCCCATCCGCAGATCGCAAGCAGCACCGGGCAACCGGGCTGGACTTTCCCCGGGCAATATGGCATAAGACCCATTGCCCCATAACGCCTGACGCCGGCTGACTACCAGTCGAGCGCCCCCGAATAGAAAGCCAATGTCCCGCTTCCAGCGCCTCGCCGCAGTTTCCCGCCGTGCTCCGCATGGCAGGATCGCGTACGCCCGTGGAATGCAAGCTGGCATTGCCGCCACACACTTGACCGCCCCGGTCCCGCGCGCCGTGCTTTTCCTGGCCGTGCGGGCAACTCGGGACACCGGCATCCGGACCTGAGCTTTCCCGCACGGCACTTTGCATTTGGACGCCACCCCTGGCGCCGCAATTCATCGTGCATCCTGGAGAAAGCCATGACCCCCATCTACCGAAAGACCATCTGCGCCATCGTGGCCGTCGCCGCGCTCTACGTCCTGATCAATAGCTGACGGAAGAGGCGCCTCATGACACTCACGCTTGCAATGCCCTCCTGGGGGCAGGTACTGGCACGCATACTCGAACTGCGCATCGACGTCAGTTTGTCGCCCGGCGAAGTGGAGCGCGAACTCGACACGCTGCATGACCGCATCCGCCAGCCCGGTGACAAGCTGCACGATATGCCGGCGGTGCCAACCGCACTGCCGGGCGTGCGCCTGCGTTATCGCGAAGCCGATGGCGAGTATTACGTGTACGTCGAAGACACACGATATGGACGCATCGCCGGCTATACGGTGTTCAACCGTCTGATCGAGGTCAGCCGACGCACGGACCGTCTGGTACGCGCGCCCCACACAAAGCTCGGTCCGGCCTATCAGCGCTGCGGCCTGGCCACGTCCATCTACGGCTGGGCGCTGGACGGCGGTCTCTGCCTGATCAGCGGCGCGCGGCAGTCTGCCGGCGCCAATGCCTTGTGGGGGACGCTGGCCAGGCGTCACACCCGCGGCTACGTGGATCTACGCGACAAGTCGATGACCTATCTCGGCGAGTCCGTCAGCGAGACCGTGCAAGCCGATCTGCACACTCGCATGATCCTGCTGGGCCAGGGCTGGACACTCTCATCGTTCGCCGACGCCACCGGTATGCGTTGACCCCTGCGACGGCGGCTTCAAACCGCTGTCGCTACCGGGGCTACGGGGGCCAGCTCGACGGCGAGGCTCTTGCGCAGATTGTCGAGCATGTCGTCGACCATCTCCTGCAGGCCGAACCGTGGCTGCCAGCCCCAGTCCGCACGCGCCGCGCTGTCGTCGATCGAATCGGGCCAGCCCTGTGCAATCGCCTGCCGGTAGTCAGGCGCGTAGCGGACTTCAAACTCAGGCACGCGTAGCCGGATCGCCGCCGCGATTTCGGCCGGCGTGAAACTCACTGCGGCCAGGTTGTAGCTGCCACGTTCGCGCACCTGTTCGCGTGGCGCCTCCATCAGTTCCAGCGTGGCACGGATGGCATCGGGCATGTACATCATCGGTAGCCGCTCGTCTTCCTTCAGGAAGCAGGTGTAGGGCTCGCCGCGCACCGCATGGTGGAAGATGTCGACGGCATAGTCGGTCGTGCCGCCGCCCGGCGGGGTCTTGTGCGAGATCAGCCCGGGATAGCGCACGCTGCGAACGTCGACGCCATGGTTCTCGAAGTACCAGCGACACCAACCTTCCCCAGCCTGTTTCGAGATGCCGTACACGGTGGTCGGTTCCATGACCGTCTTCTGCGGCGTGTCGATGCTCGGCGTGGTGGGTCCAAACGCGGCAATCGAACTGGGCCAGAACACCCGCTCAATGCCATGGTGCCGCGCGGCTTCCAGCACGTTCAGCAGGCCTGTCATGTTCAGGTTCCAGGCCCATTGGGGCGCCTTCTCCCCCGTCGCCGACAGCGCGGCCGCCAACAGATAGATCTGCGTGATGCCGTGCCGCTCGATCACAGTCGTCAGTTCACCGCGATCCGTCACGTTGAGCATCTCGTGCGCGATATGGACGTGGCGGCCCGTCGGCACCACGTCCGACGTCACCACCTGCTCACGCCCATGGCGTTCCGCCAATGCCAGAGCCAGCTCCGATCCAAGTTGCCCGTTTGCGCCGATGATCAGGATTTTGGGCGCGGCTGTTGCGGTGGCGGTCATGGAATCAGCCCCAATTCACGGCCTGCCTGGCCAAAGGCATCGAGAGCGGACTGCAGCGTCACGGCATCGTGCACAGCGCTCATCTGCACGCGAATGCGCGCCTGTCCCTTCGGGACCACAGGATAGAAGAAACCGACTACGTACACACCGAGTTCCAGCAGTCTGTCAGCCAGCTGCTGCGCCTTTTCGGCGTCATAGACCATAATCGGCACGATCGGATGGTCGCCGGGCTTGATGTCGAAGCCAAGCTTCGCGATGCCTTCGCGGAAGAACTGGGTGTTCTGCTCCAGCCGGTCCCGCAGCTCGGTACTGCCTTCCAGGATATCGAGCACGGCAATGCTGCCGCCAACGATGGCCGGCGCCACGGTATTCGAAAAAAGATAGGGTCGGGAACGCTGGCGCAAGAGCTCGACGACTTCCTTGCGCCCGGAGGTAAAGCCGCCCGATGCGCCACCGAGCGCCTTGCCCAGCGTGCCCGTGATGATGTCGATCTTGCCGAACACCCCGCGCGCCTCGTGCGTGCCTCGCCCACGCGCGCCCATGAAGCCCGTGGCGTGGCATTCGTCAATGCCGAGCAGCGCGCCATGCTCGTCGCAGATCTTCCGGATCTCGTCCAGCCGCGCAACGGTGCCGTCCATCGAGAACACGCCATCGCTAAAGACGAGCTTGAAGCGTGCGCCATCCGCATCGGCCTGCCGCAATTGGGCGCGCAGGTCGTCCAGATCGTTGTGCCGGTAGCGAAGGCGTCGCGCCTTGGACAGGCGGATGCCGTCGATGATCGACGCGTGGTTCAGTTCATCACTGATCACGGCGTCTTCGGGGCCGAGGATGGTCTCGAACAGCCCACCGTTCGCATCGAAGGCCGAGCCATAGAGGATGGTGTCCTCGGTGCCCAGGAACCGGGCCAGACGCCCCTCCAGTTCCTTGTGCAGATCCTGCGTGCCGCAGATAAAGCGTACCGACGACAGCCCATAGCCATGCGTGCGCAGCGCCTCGTGCGCGGCTTCGATGACCTTGGGGTGCGACGACAGCCCAAGGTAATTGTTGGCGCACAGGTTGATCACCTCGCGACCGTCCGCCGTGCGGATCTTGGCGCCCTGCGGCGTGGCGATGACGCGCTCGCGCTTGTACAGGCCCGCGGCGCGGATCGAATCCAGCTCCGCGCGGATGGATGCATAAAAGGCCTCGGCACTCGACATGGCCAGACTCCCGGTGGTAGTGTCTCGGAACGCTCAATTCGATAAATCGAACGTGTTCTATATAACGAACATGTCGTGCACTATAACGAACAGATGACGATGTCGCAACCCTCCCCCGCCAAAACGCCGATGACGGCCGAGGGGCCGCCAGCCGTAGGCAGCGCGCTGCAGGCGCTTCGGCAGAGCCAGCAACTGTCCCTGGACGAGCTGTCGCGCCGCGCCGGTGTCTCCAAGTCTATGCTTTCGCAGATCGAACGGAACCTGGCGAACCCGACCGTGGCGGTGCTGTGGCGGCTGGCCAACGCGCTCGGCGTCAGCCTGACGGACTTCCTGGCACAAGGGACTGCAGCGCCACAGGCGCCCGCCATCACCGTGGTGCCACCCCATGCCACACCGGCGCTCAAGAGCCCCGATACCCGCTGCGAGCTACGCATCCTTGGTCCGATCGACATGGCGGGGCGCTTCGAATGGTATGAGCTGTCGATCCAGCCGGGCGGCGTGCTGGCGTCGGAGCCACATGAGGCAGGCACGCAGGAGCATCTGTCGGTGCTGACCGGGTCGATGACCGTCCGGTCAGGTGGCGACGAGAAGAAGCTGAAGCACGGCGATACCGCACGCTACGGCGCGGATGTGGCGCATGCCATTGGTAATCCGGGCAAAAGCGTGGCAACGGCCTTGCTGGTCGTAGTTCATCCGGGGACCTGATCCGGACATCGCGCCCGCCACGTATGTCCCTGCGCCGGCTGAGGTTTTTTGATCGGCCGTATGATCATCCGCATGCGACGGATACGCGCCTGGTGGGCACTCGACAAGCGCGTATCACATGAGTACCCGCTGAAACGTTTTGACATGTATCCGTCGTGTATCGGCCGGAACCCGTAGCGGGCGGTCCCGTCCAACCCCTTGACTGTCGACCGGCCATCACGATGCGATGCAGCGTGAACGGTTCGTGAAGATGGCTCAACATCCCGCCGAGGGCGTGCACTGCAGATGCGCCCCCGAGTCCCCAGCAACCGCTCCCCTCTCGCCAAGGAGATGACTGTGCTGAGTCCACATGAATTGGCCACGCTGATGCTGATCGGCAATGGCCCCCACACCCGCGATGACACCGCCGCGACCCATGCACGGGAAATCGATCCCGTGGATCTTGACGCCCTGATCGCCCAACGGCTCGTCGTGCTGGAGTCCATCCAGGACGATAGCGGGCGGATTGCCTGCCCGCAAATCACCGCGCACGGCATGTCGATGCTCAAAGCCGTAGGGCGTCTGAACTAACGCTTCAACCGCAGCCCCCGGGTACCTGGGCCGGCATCATCGCACCGACGCTGCTGCCGGCACCTTGTATCCATCCGTCAACGTATTCAGAAACGCGATCACGTCGCGCATTTCCCCTTCGGTCATCAAGGGCTTGCCGCCGAACGGGGCTTCCATGTTGACGTTGGCCTGATAGGGCTCGGGCAGGTCATCGAACTTCCACACCTTGCCGTCCTTGCCGCGCGGGTACCACTTCTGCGGCTTCACATCGCGTTCGGCGTAGAAGTGCAGCACCTCGTCCAGAGAATGGAATACACCATTGTGGAAAAACGCATGACGCAGTGCAACGTTGCGCAGTGACGGCGTCCGGAACAGGCCGCAATAGTCGGCACGATCCTTGAGATCGGTGCGATCCGGGCCGCAGAGCCCCAAATCGTGGAATTCTGGATCGGCATTGCCGGCAAGCTTGCGATTGCGTGGCGCACCCACGGCGATGAATCCGAAATCCGAGAAAGCCGGGAATGCGCCCTCGCGAATATCGCCCGGATGGCACGCGGCGCAGTTGCCCTTGTTCGGATCGTTGAAGACGCGCAGGCCGCGTGCCTCCTGGGGGGTCAGCTTTGCCTGCCCGCGCAGCACGGCGTCGTACTTGCTGGTATAGGGATAGAACTCCGACGGCGTCTCCTGGAACACCTCCAGGGCCATCAGCACTACATTGAACGCGGTATCGTCATCGTCAAGTACATCCTGCCCCAGCACCTTGCGGAAGGTCTCGGCATGGGGCCCCTTCCGGATCTTCTCGACCACCACGCGCGGCTCGCCATTGGCCATCTCGTGCGGCGACAGCAACGGGATGCGCGCCTGCTCGTGCGCGGAGTTCGCGCGACCATCCCAGTTGTGCCCACCGGTCGGACCCTGATCCTCGGCGTCGTTGCCGTCATTCTCGTGATAGTGGTCGGTATAGGCCGGCACGTTCTGCACGTAGCGCAGCGACGGCGCGGCACGCACGCCCGTGCGGCTCATGTCAACGCCGCCGAGTTGCACGGACAGATCATTCGGCGGCCCATAGGCGTGATCGGGGCTATGGCAACTCGCGCACGACTGCTTGCCCGACGCCGAGAGCGCCGGATCGAAGAAGAGCGCCTTGCCGAGAGCCGTCAGGGCCGGGATGTTGGGCCGACGCTCGGCCATCATCGCGTAGAACGGCTTCGGACTAGCGGGCTTCGGCGCGCTTGCCGCGCTGACGACTGCCACCGATTGCGCGGCGGCGGCCGGCGTGCCCGCAGCCGCCTCCTGCTTGCCGCAGCCCGAGGTCAGGCTGACCAGAAGCGCGATCAACAGACCGCCTGCGGCACGCAGCCACGTGATCGGCGAGGGAAACGCGGCATTCCAAAGCAGCGGCGGCAGGGTCATGACGGAACGATGACGGCAAGGATGAGGGTTGAATGGCGCAGCGAGGCTACGTCACATCCGTGACACACACGTGTCAGGTCATCGAAATGACATCAGGCACCCCACTCGCGTCGGCCGCCACCGCCGGTTTCCGCCTCATCATCAACTTGACACATACCGCATACACACTCGCGGCGCACCCAGTAGTACCCCTCTGCTTTCCAAGCATTGAATACCCACACATAAGAAAGAGGAAAACCATGAGCCGTCTCACTCGTCTGTGGCCATTGGCCGCAATCGCCGCTGCATCGCTGACCGCCTGCGGTGGCAGCGATTCCGGCACCGCCAGCACCCCCGCCGCCACCACCTCCGGCGTTGTGACTGGCAGCTACTTCGAGCACGCGAAAGTCTGTATCGACGCCAACGCCAACGCCCAGTGCGATAGCGGCGAAGCATCGACCTATACCGATGCCAAGGGCGCTTTCACGCTGACGGGCCAGGGCGCCGTGGTGGCCGAGATCAGCACGGATGCCTTCCGCAACGACGACACGGGCGCCCACAACGCCGTGACGCGCAAGCTCGTGTTCCGCGCCCCGGCCGGCGCCAATGCCGTGGTGAGCGCAATCTCGACCGAACTGGCCGCGCTGATGGACAGCAACGGCGGCAAGCTCGACGACGCACGCAATCAACTGGCTACCCGCCTGGGCGTCACCGCCGACAAACTGCTGGAAGACCACAACAAGGAAACCGACAGCAACATCAAGGCCACGCTGCAGGCCGAGATCGAGCAGGCGATCGACCTGATCGCCACGGCCGTGGCATCGGGCGGCGACATCGGCACCGCGATCCGTGATGGCGTGACCAAGCGCGTCGCGCTGCAGAACATCAAGAACGTCGTGGTGATCTACGCCGAGAACCGCGGCTTCGACAACCTCTACGGCCTGTTCCCCGGCGCCAACGGCATTCCAGGCGTGAACCCGACGGCCGTGGGTACCGTGGAACCGCAGAAGGACTTTGACGGCTCGACGCTGGCCTCGCTGCCCCCGACCTGGGGCGGCTTCACCGCCAGCGGCCAGACTGTCACGCTCCCGCAGGCCAGCACCGTGGGCTGGGCCAACAAGCCGTTCCGTATCGACGACCCGGCCGGCGTGAACGGCACGGGCGTGGTGGTGGGCCAGAACGTCATCACGCGTGACCTGGTGCACCGCTTCTATAACAACCAGATGCAGATCAACGGCGGCAAGAACGACAAGTTCACGGCGTTCTCCGACGCCGGCGGCCTGGTCATGGGCTACTACGACGGCAGCGCCATGTCGATGTGGAAGCTCGCCCAGCAGTACACGCTGGCCGACAACTTCTTCATGGGCGCGTTCGGCGGCTCGTTCCTGAACCACCAGTACCTGGTCTGCGCCTGCGCGCCGGTCTACCCGAATGCCGAAACCTCGGTGGCCTCGGGTTCGATTTCGGTCGTCGACACGGACGCCAACGGCAACTTCAAGAGCCTGTCGCTCAAGCCCACGAGCCCCGCCAGCATCCAGACCGGCACCGCCCAGTACGTGAACGACAGCACGCTGACCGCCAAGGACGGCACCGGCGTCTACTACGCGGTCAACACGATGCAGCCGCCGTACCAGCCGAGCGGCAACGCACCTGCGTCGACGGACTCGACCAAGCTGCTGGCCGACCCGACCAAGGCCACCACGCTGCCTGCCCAGACCCAGGACACGATCGCCTCGCTGCTGGACCGCCGCGGCATCAGCTGGGCCTGGTACTCGGGCGCATGGAGCGCCGTGACCGCCAATAGCGCGCTGATCTACAACAACACCACGCCGAACTTCCAGCCGCACCACCAGCCGTTCAACTACTACTCGGCCTTCAGCCCGATCGATCACGCAGACTATCGCGCGGCTCACCTGAAGGACTACGACTCGTCGTTCCTGGCTGATGCGGCAGCGGGCAAGCTGCCGGCCGTCTCGTTCTACAAGCCGCAAGGCAACCTGAACCAGCACGCCGGCTATGCCAACGTGACCGACGGCGATGCCCACATCGCCAACGTGATCGCCCAGCTTCAGAAGAGCCCGCAGTGGAACAACATGCTGATCGTGGTGACGTACGACGAGAACGGTGGCTTCTATGACCACGCACCGGTGCCTAAGGCCGACCGCTGGGGCCCGGGTACCCGTATCCCTGCCATCGTGATCTCGCCGTTCGCCAAGCGGGGCTTCGTCGATCACACGCAATACGACACCGCTTCGGTGCTGCGTTTCATCACGCACCGCTTCGCGCTGCCGACGCTGCCTGGCCTGAAGCTGCGTGACGATTCGCTGATCGCAAACGGCAAGCCGGCGATGGGCGACCTGACCAATGCGCTGACCTTCCCGGCGCAGTAAGCAGGGCGCGAAGGCATTGCCTTCGCGCTGAAAAGGGGGCGGCTCCACGAGGGGCCGCCCCCTTGTCTATTGGATGGTCGAAAGTCCGGTCGCGCCCCTTTTTCCGCCCGCGGGAACCTGCCCGGCAGGAAGAGGATCAGCACGCAAAGCACTATAGTGTGCAAAACACACCCGGAAAGGAGCCCTCCATCCCCGGCCGGCAATCCGACATTCCCGCACGCCTCGATCGCCTGCCATGGTCCGCCTGGCACTGGCGCGTCGCGATCGCGTTAGGCATCGCCTGGGTGCTGGACGGCCTCGAAGTCACGCTGGTCGGCTCGGTCGGCGCGGTGCTCGAGCGGCCGGACACACTTGCGCTCAATGCCACGCAGGTCGGCTGGTCCGGTTCGCTTTACGTGCTCGGCGCCGTGATCGGCGCGCTTGCCTTCGGCCGCATGGCTGACAGGCTCGGCCGCAAGAAGCTGTTCCTGGCCACGCTGTTCGTCTACATGGCGGCGACGCTGGCAACCGCGTTCTCCCCCAACTTCGCGTTCTTCGCGGCCTGCCGCTTCGTGACCGGGCTTGGCATCGGCGGCGAGTACGCAGCCATAAATTCGGCGATCGACGAACTGATTCCTGCCCGCGTGCGCGGCAGGGTCAATCTGGCGATCAACGGCAGTTTCTGGCTGGGTGCGGCACTCGGTGCCGGCCTGAGTCTGCTTCTTCTGGATCCACGGGTGCTGGGCCCCGTATGGGGCTGGCGCGCATGCTTCGCGCTGGGCGCGCTGCTGGCAGTGGCGATCGTGTTGATCCGGCGCCATGTGCCGGAAAGCCCGCGCTGGCTGGCCACGCACGGCCGCCATGCCGAAGCCGAGCAGGTGATCGCAGGTATCGAGGCAGCGATCACCCGACGGCACGGTCCGCTGCCCCCGGTCCATGACGCGGCGCTGGTCTACTACGGGGACAAACCCGTGCCTCCCCTGCGCGACGTCGTGCGGTTGCTGGTCCGTCGCTACCGGACACGCAGCGCCGTCACCTTCGCCCTGATGGTGGCGCAGGCCTTCTTCTACAACGCGATCTTCTTTACTTACGCCCTGGTGCTGACACGCTTCCTGGGCGTGCCGGAGGAACGCGTCGCGCTCTATATCTTTCCGTTCGCAATCGGCAACGCCTTGGGGCCCTTGTTGCTCGGCCCGCTGTTCGATCGCATCGGCCGCCGCAAGATGATTGCGCTGACCTATGTGCTCTCCGGCATCGGGCTGGCCGCCACCGGATGGGCATTCATGTCCGGCTGGCTCGACGCCAGATCGCAAGCGCTGTGCTGGTCCGCAGTGTTCTTCCTTGCCTCAGCCGCGGCCAGTTCGGCCTACCTGACCGCCAGCGAAGTCTTCCCGCTCGAAATGCGGGCGCTGGCAATCTCCGTGTTCTACGCGGTGGGCACGGGCGTCGGTGGGTTCATCGCACCCGTGCTGTTCGGGGCGTTGATCGAAACAGGTAGCCGAGGCGCCGTGGCGGTAGGCTACGCCATCGGCGCAACCCTGGTCATCGTGGCGGGGGCGATGGCCCTGAAGTACGGGGTGGATGCCGAGCGAAAGCCGCTGGAGGAAGTCGCGCCGCCATTGGGGACCGATGACGAGTGAGCGTGGCGACAGAGCATGGCGTGGGCGGGCATTTTGAGAACCGTCCCATATCGCGCAGATTTCGCAGGCTCCAGACTGGGAAGCCATGCAATTGGGCATGGGGATTACTGGAGCTACGCAATGAGATATTCCGGCCAGAACATACTTGAAACTGCAACCCCAGGACCGGTCATTGAGCGCGACGAAAGCTTGCTCGACAACGTCAAGGACATCTTTGACATGGCCGGTTGGTTTATCAATCCGACCAATGTTCCACTGACCATTGAGCGTATGAACGAGATCATCGCGGAAGCCGGAACATCTGCTCGATGATCGGACTCGACACGAATGTGCTGGTTCGATTCTTCGCTCAGGAAACTAGTGCTGAAGGACAGCTGGCACATGCGCTACTCCGTCAACTGACGCCAGAACACCCGGGCTTTGTTTCGCTGATTGCGATTACGGAACTCGCCTGGGTACTGGCTCGCTCTTACCACGCCACGCGCCGGGAGATCCAGCGCGTGGTCGAATCCCTCCTCGGTTGGCCAGCTCTGCTGATAGAGGCACATGACATCGTGCAACGCGCGGCGCACCGGTTCGCGAAGGTTTCGTGCGATTTGCCGACTGCCTGATTGAACGTGCGGGCAACGAATTCGGCTGCAGCGTCACTCTGACCTTTGACAAGGTGGCCGCCCGAGATCAAGGGTTCGTGTTGCTATCAGCAAGATAAAGGGAAGTCCGAACTGCTCTATCCTGTTCGATCACTGAGAGCGATGCCTTTGGCTAAGAAGCAGTTTCAAAATGAAGCGAAGCGGTTCTGGCTAGGCGGGGGCAGCAGACAGCACAAGTAGTAAGGCAAGGCCCCGCAACGACGCCAGGATCTTTTTGAAACGGCTTCTAACTGCCCTATTCCCAGTGAAATCGTCCGAGACCCAGATCAACTCAACCCATCCAGCACCATATGCTGCCCATGAACCGCTTCTGCCGCATCAGAGGCCAGGAACGCCACCGCCCGTGCCGCGGCGCCGGTCGATACCCAGCGCGTATGGTCGACCGAGGGCATGGCCTGACGATTGGCCGGGGTATCGAGGATACTCGGGGCGACGCTGTTCACGTTGATGCCTGCACCCCTTACCTCATGCGACAGGCTTTCCACGAGCCGTTGCAGCGCGCTCTTGGATGCCGCATAGGCCGCCATCGTCGCCGCGCCGGCCATGGCACCACGCGCCGACACCGCAACGACTTTGCCGTGCCTCTGGAACAGCATGGCGGGAATGAAGTGGCTGGTGACCGCAACGAACGACCACGCATTCAGGTCCATCATCCGCATCCACGATTCCCGGCTCATGGCGTGAGTGGCCTCGCCCATTTCAAAGCCGCCGGCCACATGCACCAGTACGTCTACCGTACCGAAGGCGTCGAGGATTGCCGCCGCAACCGGTGCCATCGCGGTGTCCGACGTGACATCGGCCGCGTGAAGCAGCGTGCCGCCGTGATCGGGCTCGGGATGAGCGAATACGCTTTGCAAGTGCTGCAGGTCCCGGTCGATCAGCGCCAATCTGGCACCCTCGGCGGCGAAGCGGCTGGCCACTGCACGGCCTAGCGCGCCGGCGGCTCCGGTGATGACGACATGACGACGGGCAGCGGTCGAGTCCATGAAACGCTCCAAGGTGAGGGTTCTTAAACGATAGCCCTCCGCCGGCCGTCTCGCAAAAATGCTGCGCCGCAGGAAAAACTGTACAGCGCGCGCAACCGTCATCTGTGTATGGCACCCGACGTAGCGCTCAGGCATGATGCCGCACCGCCCCAGTTGGGGGCTGATTCCCCGGACAAGAATTGCCTCTCTCGCGCATAAAACAAAGCGACAGCTTGCTGGCTGTGCTGGCCTTGATCGGCTCGATGGCGTCGCTCTGCATCGGCACATCATTTGCCAAGAGCCTGTTTGCGTCGGTCGGCGCACAGGGCACCACCGCGCTGCGAGTGAGCTTCGCGGCGGTGATCCTGATCTGCGTCTGGCGCCCCTGGCGTTTTCCGCTCTCCGGCAAGAATGCCCGCGCCATCGCCCTTTATGGCGCCGCGCTGGGCGGGACCAACCTGCTGTTCTACATGTCGTTGCGGACGATCCCGCTCGGGTTGGCGATCGCCATCGAATTCACCGGTCCGCTGGCGGTTGCCGTGCTTTCGTCACGCCGCGCGATCGACTTTCTGTGGATTGGCTGCGCGGTCACCGGACTGATCCTGCTGCTGCCGCTTGGCGAAGCCGCCACGCACCTCGACCCCGTAGGCATTGGCTTCGCGCTCGCCGCAGGGGTGGGCTGGGCGCTGTATATCGTGTTCGGACAGATGGCGGGTAACGCCCATGGCGGCCAGGCCACGTCCCTGGGGATGACCATGGCGGCATTGGTCGCCCTGCCATTCGGACTGGGCCACGCCGGACTGGAGATGTTCAGCCCAGCTCTTCTGCTTTCCGGCCTGGCGGTTGGCATTCTTTCCAGCGCGATCCCGTATTCGCTGGAAATGGTGGCCCTCAAGCGACTCCCCCGGCGCACGTTCGGCATCTTGTTGAGTCTGGAGCCTGCCATGGGCGCCCTGGCGGGCCTGGCATTCCTGAACGAACAACTGACGCCGATTCAGTGGGTAGCGATTGCCGCGATCATCGTCGCGTCGATTGGTTGTACGGCTACGTCGAGAAGCAAGCGTTAATGGGCGGCGAACCAGTCGCGCGGCAGCCGGTGTTCCCGCGCTGACGCCCGCGTCTCTGCCAGGGTCAGGCTGACCTCATGCAGGAAGCTGTCCTCGGGGTTGCGGCGCGCGGAGAATCCGCAGCCCCGCATGATCGCCAGCATCCGGCGGTTCTCGCTGAGAACGTCGCCCCGCATTCCACGCAGTTGCCCCGATCGGGCCAGTTGCTGCAGCCGCTGTATCAGCCGGCGACCCAGACCCTGGCCCTGCCACGCATCGGCGACCACAACGGCCAGTTCGGCAACATCCTCCTCGTTCACCACATATTCGGCATTGGCGACGATGGTTTCGGCGCCATCCGCCTCGCGGTACGTCACCACGAGTGCCACATCCCCCGCCTTCCGATGGCTCACGAAGCCTTGAACGATCTCGTCAGTCACGCGCCCACCAGTCAGGAAGCGGAAGTAGCGGCTTTCGCGTGACAAGCTGTCGACAAACATCCGCAACCCGGCCTGATCTGCCCCGCGCGCGGCCCGAAGCGTCAACCGAACGCCGCTGCGGCCGGTCCAGTTTTCTTCACTGATCGGTGTCGCCACCTGGTTGTCGTCTTCGACACGGCTCATGGTCCGCTCCTGACTACGTTTTGTATAGTCAGGACTATAGTCGAAACCCTAACTTTTGCAAATGAAGTTAGGCTGCTATGCTCAAAGCATGACCACGCCACCGCCCGTCGACCTCACGAACTGCTCGATTGCCGCCACGCTCTCGTTGATTGGCGAGAAGTGGACGATTCTCATCTTGCGCGATGTGTTCTCCGGGGTACGCCGCTTCGATGACTTCCTCGAGCGCCTGCAATGCTCGCCGGCCGTACTGTCGGCGCGGCTCAAGACGCTGACCGAGGCGGGATTGCTGCGCAAGGTCGGCTACAAGGCGCCCGGGGAGCGGGAACGCTTCGCCTACCATCCAACGCGCGCGGCGGTCGATCTGCTTCCCGTCCTGGTCGGACTGATGCAATGGGGCGATGCCCATATGGCAGACGACGGTAGCGGCCCGGCCGAAGTCCGCTCCAAACTCTCCGGACTCAAGGTGCGTGCCGCATTGATCGACGAGGCTGGGGAGACTGTCTCACCCTCGGACATGCAACTGCTGGCCGTCCCCGCCTCCACCGACACGGCCGCCTAAGCAAACGCACCGCTTGCACACATTGCACCGCACCATTGCCGTGCGGACGCCCAATACTGGCGCTGCACCATGTCGCGTCAATGTGCACGCCCTTCCACTCGATGATCGGGCCACGCCCCGATAAGCCTCCGAATCGGCATTCGTGCACGCTGGCACGACGCTTGCGTTACTAAGCACGGGCCGGTCAACGGCGATCCGCCCACCCCACACAGCCGCAGCTCCTTTTGAGAGCCGCCGGCAGGACAACGGCGTCCCCAGAACTGGCCCATCGGGTCGGACTCTCGGGACGCCTTTTGTTTTTGGAGCAAAAGGATGAACGGCAAAGCCACCCGGATCGATCTGCTGAGTTTCAAGACGCCGCAGATGCGCGCCTTCCACCTGACCTGGATGGCCTTTTTCGTCTGTTTCTTTGCGTGGTTTGCCTGCGCGCCGCTCATGCCGGTGCTCAAGGGCGAATTCGGCCTGACACCGAACCAGATCGCCAATATCAATATCGCCGCCGTCGCCGTGACCATCCTGGTGCGACTGGTGATCGGCCCGCTGTGCGACCGCTTTGGCCCGCGCAAGACCTACACCGGCCTGCTGGCGATTGGCGCCCTGCCCGTGCTCGGCGTGGCCTTCGCCCAGAACTACGAGACCTTCCTGTTCTTTCGCCTGCTGATCGGCGCGGTTGGCGCCAGCTTCGTGATCACCCAGTACCACACGTCGGTGATGTTCGCACCGAACGTGGTGGGCACCGCCAATGCGGCGTCCGCTGGCTGGGGCAACGCTGGTGGCGGCGCCGCGCAAGGCCTGATGCCGCTGCTGCTGGCCACGATCCTGTTTCTCGGCGTCGATCACACGATGGGCTGGCGCGTGGCGCTGCTGGTGCCTGGCATCCTGATGCTGGTCATGGCCGTCGTCTACTGGCGCTTCACGCAGGACTGCCCCGAAGGCAACTTCTCCGACCTGCGTGCCCGTGGCATCGCCGTCAGCGGTGGCAAGGGCGGTGGCGGCTGGGCCAGCTTCCGCGCCGCCAGCGCCAACTACCGCGTCTGGATGCTGTTCATCACGTACGGCGCCTGCTTCGGCGTGGAAATCTTCATTCACAACGTGGCCGCCACGTTCTATGTCGATCGCTTCGGCCTGTCGCTTTCGGCCGCCGGCATGGCCGCCGCAAGCTTCGGTCTGCTGGCCCTGTTTGCCCGCGCGCTGGGCGGCTACGTATCGGACAAGCTGGCCATGCGTCGCGGCCTCGACGCCCGCTCCCTGATCCTGTTCGTCTTCATCCTCGGCGAGGGTCTGGGCCTGCTCGGTTTCGCTCACGCCTCAACCGCCACCACTGCGGTAGCAGCGATGCTGGTTTTCGGGCTGTTCACGCACATGGCCTGCGGGGCGACGTACGCGCTGGTGCCGTTCATCGATCGCAAGGCACTTGGCGGCGTTGCCGGCATCATCGGCGCCGGCGGCAATGTGGGCGCAGTGGCGGCGGGCTTCCTGATGAAGGGCCTCGGCGACCTGCAGCAGACCCTGACGTGGCTCGGCGTGGCCGCCACGCTGGCCGCCCTGTGCGCGATTGCGGTGCGCTTCAGTGCCGAGCACAAGGCCCAGGAGCAGGCGCTCTACGACAGCGCGCTCGCCAACTGAATTCCACAAGACATTCCCTTCGGACAAGGAAAGCATCATGAAGATCATCATCGTCGGGCATGGCATGGTCGGCCACAAGTTCCTGGAATGCCTCGCGGACGCTGGCGCCCAGGACCTCGAAGTGACGGTGCTTTGCGAGGAGCCCCGCCCCGCCTACGATCGCGTCCACCTGTCCGAGTTCTTCGCCGGCAAGTCCGCCGAGGATCTGTCGCTGGTGCCTGAAGGCTTCTTCGCCCAGCACAACAACATGCTGCTGCGCCTGAACGCGAAGGCCACGGCCATCGACACCGCCGCGAAGACGGTCACCACCTCCACCGGCGAGACGCTCGGCTACGACAAGCTCGTGCTCGCCACCGGCTCCTATCCGTTTGTACCTCCGCTGCCCGGCAAGGATCGCAAGGACACTTTCGTTTACCGCACGATCGAGGACCTCGAGGCGATGCTCGAATGCGGCCAGCGCGCGACGTCGGGCGTGGTGATCGGCGGCGGCCTGCTTGGCCTGGAGTGCGCCAAGGCGCTGCGCGACATGGGTCTGCAGACCCACGTTGTGGAGTTCGCCCCGCGCCTGATGGCGGTGCAGGTCGATGATGGCGGTGGCCGGATGCTGCGCCAGAAGATCGAGGAACTGGGCGTGACGGCGCACACCGGCAAGAACACGCTGGAGATCGTCGATGGCACCGAAGGCACGCATCGCATGAACTTCGCCGATGGCACTCACCTGGACACTGACATGATCGTGTTCTCGGCCGGCATCCGCCCGCGCGACGAGCTGGCACGCGCCAGCGGCCTGACGATCGGCGTGCGCGGCGGCATCGTGATCGACAACAACTGCCTGACCTCGGACCCGCACGTCTACGCCATCGGCGAGTGCGCGCTGTGGGACGGCAAGATCTATGGCCTGGTGGCCCCGGGCTACGACATGGCCCGCGTAGCCGCCCGGCATCTGCGCGGCGAAGCCTCGGAGTTCGCTGGCGCCGACATGAGCACCAAGCTCAAGCTGATGGGCGTGGACGTGGCCAGCATCGGCGACCCGCACGGCAACGAACCGGGTAGCCGCTCATACCAGTTCACCGACGAACGCAAGCAGATCTACAAGAAGCTGGTGGTATCCGAGTGCGGGAAGTTCCTGCTCGGCGGCGTGCTGGTTGGCGATGCCGCCGAGTACGGCACGCTGCTGCAGATGATGCTGAACCGGATCGAACTGCCGGAATCTCCGGAGTTCCTGATCCTTCCTGCCTCCGATGGAAAGGCCCGGCCTGCGCTCGGCGCCGACGCGCTGCCGGATACCGCCCAGATCTGCTCGTGCAACAACGTCAGCAAGGGCGAGATCTGCGGCGCCGTGTGCGATGGCGCCACCACCATCGGCGCGCTGAAATCGTGCACCAAGGCCGGCACCGCGTGCGGTGGCTGCGTGCCGCTGGTCACGCAGATCATGAAGGCGGAAATGAAAAAGCAAGGCATGGCCGTGAACAACCATGTCTGCGAGCACTTTCCGTACTCGCGTCAGGAGCTGTACCACCTGGTGCGCGTCGGCAAGTTCAAGTCCTTCGACGACCTGCTGGCCGCGCACGGCTCCGGGCTGGGTTGCGACATCTGCAAGCCGACCGTCGGCAGCATCCTGGCGTCGTGCTGGAACGAATTCGTGCTCAAGGAAGAACATGCCAGCCTGCAGGATTCGAACGATTACTTCCTGGCCAACATCCAGAAAGACGGCACCTACTCGGTGGTCCCGCGCATGCCCGGCGGCGAAGTCACGCCCGATGGCCTGATCGCGGTTGGCCAGATCGCGAAGAAGTACGGCCTCTACACCAAGATCACCGGCGGCGCGCGGGTCGACATGTTCGGCGCGCGGCTGGAGGAACTGCCGCTGATCTGGGAAGAACTGATCGCGGCCGGCTTCGAATCGGGCCATGCCTACGGCAAATCGTTGCGCACGGTGAAATCGTGCGTGGGCTCCACGTGGTGCCGCTATGGCGTGGACGACTCCGTCGGCCTGGCCATCGACATCGAGAACCGCTACAAGGGCCTGCGCGCGCCGCACAAGATCAAGTTCGGCGTCTCGGGCTGCACGCGCGAATGCGCCGAGGCGCAAGGCAAGGACGTTGGCATCATCGCCACGGAGCGCGGCTGGAACCTCTACGTGTGCGGCAACGGCGGCATGAAGCCACGCCATGCCGAACTGCTGGCGGGCGATCTGGACCGCGAAACGCTGATCCGTTACGTCGACCGCTTCCTGATGTTCTACGTGCGCACAGCGGACCGCCTGCAACGCACCAGCACGTGGCGCGACAACCTCGAAGGCGGCCTGGATTACCTGAAGTCCGTGATCATCGACGACAAGCTCGGCATCGGCGCCGAACTCGAAGCCGAGATGCAGCACGTGGTGGATACGTACGAAGACGAGTGGAAGCGCGCCGTCACCGACCCCGAGACGCGCAAGCGCTTCCGCCACTTCGTCAACAGCGACCTGCGCGACGACAACCTCATGTTCCTGGAGGAGCGTGGCCAGGTTCGCCCCGCCACGCAGGAGGAACGAAACTTGCAACGTTCCCGCCTGAGCCACATCCCCGTGGTTGCCGTGCCCGCAAAAGCAGCGTGAAGCCCCCGATTTCAAGGAGAACGTGATGAGCCAAGCCCACCACCCAGAGACCTGGACCGCGATTTGCACCTTGCGCGATATCGTGCCCAATACTGGTGTCTGCGCCCTGGTCGACAGAAAGCAGGTCGCCGTCTTCCGCATCGGCCGCGGCGAGGAGGTCTACGCGCTGGCCAACTTCGACCCGAACGCGCAGGCAAACGTGCTGTCGCGTGGTCTGGTCGGCAACCTTGGCCCGCGCACCGTGGTGGCGTCGCCGATCTACAAGCACCACTTCGATCTGCGCACCGGCGAATGCCTCGAAGCGCCCGAGCACTCGGTGGATGCTTATACCGCGCGGGTCTACGACGGCAAGGTCTGGGTGGCCACCGCAGCCACGGCCCGCGAGGTGGAGGCAGAGGCGGAGGCCGAGGAAGAACTGGCCGCCTGACCTTCGATCGACACCCCTCGCCCACGCCAACAGCCAGAATCAGGAAGACGCTCATGACGCCCCCCGTCTCGTCCCACGCCAAGCCGCGACTGGTCGTCGTCGGCAATGGCATGGCCGGAATGCGCACGGTCGAGGAACTGCTGAAGCTGGCGCCGGACCTGTATGACATCACAGTGTTCGGCGCCGAGCCGCACGGCAACTACAACCGCATTCTGCTGTCCCCGGTGCTCGCCGGCGAAAAGACCGTCGACGACATCATGCTGAACACCCGAGCCTGGTATGGCCAGCATGGCATCGAGTTGCTGGCCGGCGATCCGGTCGTTGCAATCGACCGGCCACGCCGGCTGGTACGTTCCGCGTCCGGCAAGGAAGTCCGCTATGACCGCCTGCTGCTGGCAACCGGCTCCAAGCCGTTCATTATCCCCGTCCCCGGCCACACGCTCGACGGCGTGATCGCGTTCCGCGATATCCAGGACGTGGAAACAATGCTCCACGCCGCTCGCAATCATCGCCATGCGGTGGTGATCGGCGGCGGCCTGCTTGGCCTCGAAGCGGCCAACGGGCTGATGCGTCAGGGCATGGACGTCACCGTGGTGCACCTGGCCGACAGCCTGATGGAACGCCAGCTCGACAAACCTGCCGCCGAACTGCTCAAGGCAGCGCTGGAACGCAAGGGTCTGCGCTTCCTGCTCAGCGCGCAGACCGCCGCCGTGCTCGGCAGCGAGCGGGTCACGGGCGTGCTGTTCAAGGACGGCACGCAGATCCCGGCGGACCTTGTGGTGATGACCGCCGGGGTGCGCCCCAACATCGAACTGGCCGCCAGCGCAGGGCTGCGCTGCGAGCGCGCGATCGTCGTCGACGACACGCTGCAGACCTTCGACCCGCGCATCTACGCCGTGGGCGAATGCGTGCAGCACCGCCAGGCCACGTTCGGGCTGGTGGCACCGATCTGGGATCAGGCACGGGTGTGCGCCGCCCACCTGGCAGGTGCCGGCCACCGCCGCTATGTCCAGCAGGCCACCGCTACCAAACTCAAGGTCACGGGCGTGGACCTGTATTCGGCCGGTGACTTCATCGGCGGCGAAAGCAGCGAAGACCTCGTGCTGCGCGATCCGCGCCGAGGCGTCTACAAGCGTCTGGTGCTGCAGGGTGGCCGGCTTGTCGGTGCCGTGCTCTATGGCGACGTCCAGGACGGCCCGTGGTATTTCGACCTGATCCAGACCGGTCAGCCGGTAGCCGCATTGCGTCAGCGCCTGCTGTTCGGCAAGGCGCAATGCGAGGCCCTTGCGGCGTAGCTTTTTCCGGGACATCGACGTGAACCTGTCAGATATCGCGGTGGTCGCCACCACCCCCACCAAGACAATCTCCACGACCTGCCCCTACTGCGGCGTAGGCTGCGGCGTGCGCGCCACCGTGCGTGCCGATGGTCTGGTCGACATTGCCGGCGATGCCGATCATGCTTCCAACGCCGGGCGGCTCTGCGTCAAGGGCTCCGCGCTGGGCGAAACGCTCGACCTGAACGGGCGGCTGCTGCATCCGCAAGTGCGCGATGCCGATGGCTCGCTGCGCCGCGTGGACTGGGACGAAGCCCTCGACAAGGTCGCCCGTGGCTTCACGGAGATCATCGCCAGGCACGGCCCCGACGCCGTTGCGCTCTACGTGTCGGGCCAGCTTCTGACCGAGGACTACTACGTCGCCAACAAGCTGATGAAGGGCTTTATCGGCACGGCGAACATCGACACCAACTCGCGCCTGTGCATGTCGTCGGCGGTCGCTGGCCACAAACGCGCGTTTGGCGAGGACCTTGTCCCGTGCAGCTACGAGGACCTCGAACTGGCCGATCTCGTCATCCTGGTGGGCTCCAATACCGCGTGGTGCCACCCGATCCTGTTCCAGCGCCTGACCCGCGCCAAGGAAGCGCGGCCCGAGATGAAAATCGTCGCGATCGACCCGCGCCGAACCGCCACCTGCGAACTGGCGGACCTGCACCTGCCGCTGCGCGCCGGTACCGATGTGCGGCTGTTCAATGGGTTGCTGAGCTACCTCGCGCGTCACGGTCATGGCGATGACGTCTTCGTGGCGGGCCATACCGCTGGCCTTGACGATGCGTTGACCGTGGCCGACGCCGACGGTGCCGATATCGCCGCCGTGGCACGCGCGTGCAAGCTTGCTCCGCAGGATGTGCAGGCGTTCTACGAACTGTTCGCCGCCACGACGAAGGTCGTCACCGCGTTCTCGATGGGCGTGAACCAGTCGTCGGCCGGCACGGACAAGGTCAACAGCATCATCAATTGCCACCTGCTGACCGGCCGGATCGGCCGTCCCGGCATGGGGCCCTTCTCGCTCACGGGCCAGCCCAACGCCATGGGCGGACGCGAAGTCGGCGGACTGGCGAATATGCTCGCGGCTCACATGGAACTGGGCGACCCGCGCCATCGCGACATCGTGCAGGACTTCTGGCACTCGCCAGCCATGGCGGACAAGCCCGGTCTGAAGGCGGTGGACCTGTTCGAGGCCATCGAACAAGGCAAGGTCAAGGCCGTGTGGGTGATCGCCACCAATCCGGTGGTCAGCCTGCCGGACGCCGATCAGGCCCGGCGCGCGCTGGCCCGCTGCGAACTCGTGGTGACGTCGGACATCGTCACACGCACGGACACCAACGACGCCGCGCATATCCTGCTGCCCGCGCTGGGCTGGGGCGAGAAAGACGGCACGGTCACCAACTCCGAGCGCCGCATCTCGCGCCAGCGTGCATTCCTGCCCGCTCCCGGCGAAGCCCGCGCGGACTGGGACATCCTCTGCGACGTGGCGCGCCGCATGGGATTCGCCGGCTTCGACTACGCCGGCCAGCATGAGATCTTCGACGAGCACGCGCGTCTCAGCGCCTGGCGCAATGGTGACGATAGCGGCGACGATGCGGCGCACGCACCGCGCATGTTCGACATCGGCGGCCTCGCCGGCATGGACCAGGCCGCGTACGACGCCATGTTGCCCGTGCAATGGCCGCTGCCCGCCATGGCTTCGTCAGGCAAGCAACGCCTGTTCGAGAATGCCCGCTTTGCCTTCGCCGATGGCCGGGCACGCTTCGTCGCCACGGCGGCGCGCGCGCCCGTCCATGCCACCGACGATGAGTTCCCGCTGATCCTGAACACCGGTCGCGTGCGCGATCAATGGCACACAATGACCCGGACGGGCAAAGCCGCCCGCCTGTCGGACCACCTGCCCGAGCCATTCGTCGACATGCATCCGCAGGACGCACTGCTCTGTGGTGTGGGCGAAGGCAAGCTCGCACGCGTGACCAGCCGTTGGGGCATGATGATCGGCCGAGTCCGTTTTGGCGGGGGCATTCCGCGCGGCAGCGTCTTCGTGCCAATCCACTGGAACGACCAGTTCAGCTCCGACGCGCGCGTTGGCGCGGTGGTCAATCCGGCCGTCGATCCAGTGTCAGGCGAGCCCGAGTTCAAGCACACGCCCGTGCGAGTGGAGGAATTCCGCGTGTCGTGGCACGGCTTCGTGCTGAGCCGCAAGGTGCTTCCCGCTGACGCGCTGACCTGGTGGACCCGCATCCAGGGCAAGCATTTCCATCGCCACGAGTTCGCGGGCCGCGATGTCATCACGGATCGTGCCGCGTGGGCACGTGAGCGACTGGGAGCGCAGGCGCCCGACGCGGATTGGCTCGAATTCGAGGATCGCGCCGCGGGCGTCTATCACGCTGGCTATATCGTCGATGATCGGCTTGAGGCTTGCGTCTATCTCTCGACCCGCCCCGACCTGCCGTCGCGCGCCTGGCTATCTCAGCTTTTCGGCCAGGCACGCCTGGAAGACAGCGATCGCATCGGCCTGCTACTGGGCCAGCCACTCGAAAAGACAGCCGATGCGGGCCCCACGGTCTGCTCGTGCTTCGGCGTGGGCCGCAACACGATCTGCGACGCGGTGCGCCAACACGACCTCAAGACACCAGCGGAGATCACGGCTTGCGTGAAGGCCGGCGGCAATTGCGGCTCCTGCGTGCCGGAGTTGCGCAAGCTGCTGGTGGAAATCCGGGTGGTGGAAGTGGCTTAACAGATACGCAGACGACAAAGGCGCGGCGGGCCGTGTGCTCTCCGCGCCGTTCTTTCGTCCGCTTCTTTTGGTTCATCGCCGATTTGCGGGGTGACTGACCGTCGCAGACCGAGCCTGAGCGGCCTTTCAGCCTTCTCGACAGCGGACACTGACGGTGAGCGCTTCCCGCTGGAGGCCCTCACCGCCGTCTTCATCCTCGGCCTTAACTGGCTGCAGCCGCTGCATTTGCCCGCGCGGCGTGCAATTTCTTGTAGCTGTCAATCAGGCGGTGGTGCCTGTCGAGCCCCTCCAATTTCATGCTGGTTGGAGTCAAACCAAAGAAACGCACGCTGCCGTCAACTGAACCGAGCACCGCGTCCATCCGCGCATTGCCATACATCCGACGGAAGTTGACCTTGTAGTCTTCCAGGTCAAGGTCGTCATCCAACAGCACCTCCAGCACCACATCCAAGGCTTGGTAAAACAGTCCGCGCTCGAGCGTGTTGTCGTTGTATTGCAAGAAGGCGCCCACCAGTTCGTGCGCCGCCTCAAATTGCTGCAACGCGAGATGAATGAGCAGCTTCAACTCCAACACTGTCAGCTGGCCCCAATCGGTATTCTCGTCAAACTCTATGCCGATCAGCGTGGCGATGTCGGCGTATTCATCGAGCTCACTGTTATCCAGGCGCTCAAGCAGGGCCTCCAGGCTTTCGTCGTCCAGGCGATGCAAGTTCAAAATGTCTGCGCGGAACGACAGTGCCTTGTTTGTGTTATCCCAGATCAGATCCTCGACAGGATAAACTTCCGAATAGCCAGGAACCAATATCCGGCAGGCAACGGAGCCTAGCTGGTCATACACCGCCATATACACTTCCTTGCCCATGTCTTCCAGGATGCGGAGCAAGGTTGCTGCTTCCTCGGTATTGGAATTCTTGCCTTGGCCAGAAAAATCCCACTCGACAAAATCGAAATCCGATTTGGCGCTGAAAAAGCGCCACGACACCACGCCGCTGGAGTCAATGAAGTGCTCGACAAAATTGTTTGGCTCAGTCACGGCATTACTGACAAAGCTGGGCCGTGGCAGATCGTTCAGGCCTTCAAAACTACGACCCTGCAGCAATTCCGTCAAACTCCGTTCCAGCGCCACCTCGAAGCTTGGGTGCGCACCGAACGAAGCAAAGACACCGCCAGTGCGTGGGTTCATCAAGGTGACGCACATCACCGGATAGATCCCACCCAACGATGCATCCTTCACCAATATCGGAAACCCTTGCTCTTCCAACACCTGAATGCCAGCCATAATGCCAGGATATTTCGCCAGCACTTCCTGAGGCACATCAGGCAGTGCCATTTCGCCCTCCAGAATCTCGCGCTTTACCGCCCGCTCGAAAATCTCCGACAAGCATTGCACCTGTGCTTCGGCCAGTGTATTGCCTGCACTCATGCCATTGCTGGCGTAAAGATTTTCGACCAGATTGGAGGGGAAATACACCACTTCGCCGTCTGACTGGCGTACGAAGGGCAGCGAACAGATACCACGCTGCACATTCCCCGAGTTGGTCTCGTACAGATGCGAGCCGCGTAACTCGCCATCGGGATTGTATATAGGCAGGCAGTATTCATCGAGAATTTCAACGGGTAGCGCATCTTTGCGTCCCGGCTTGAACCAGCGCTCGTTCGGGTAGTGTACAAACGCCGCATTGGCGAGATCTTCGCCCCAGAATGTACCGGCATAAAAATGGTTGCAATTCAGGCGTTCGATAAATTCACCCAACGCCGACGCCAATGCGCTTTCCTTGGTTGCTCCCTTGCCGTTGGTGAAACACATTGACGAGTGCGCGTCACGGATATGTAGCGACCAGACATTGGGAACGATATTGCGCCATGACGCGATTTCAATCTTCATCCCCAGGCCCGCCAAAATGCCTGACATATTGGCGATAGTTTGCTCCAATGGGAGATCCTTGCCTGAAATATAGGTGCTGGCGCCAGACGCCGGCTTCAACGTCAGCAACGATTGAGCATCGGCGTCCAGGTTCTCCACCTCTTCGATCACAAACTCGGGTCCGGTTTGCACCACCTTTTTTACCGTGCAGCGATCGATGGATCGCAAGATACCCTGGCGGTCCTTGGCAGAAATATCTGCTGGCAATTCGACCTGAATCTTGAAAATCTGCTGATATCTGTTTTCCGGATCAACAATATTATTCTGCGACAGGCGGATATTATCGGTGGGAATATTGCGGGCCACACAGTACAATTTGACAAAGTAGGCCGCACACAAAGCCGACGAGGCGAGAAAATAATCGAACGGACCAGGTGCGGAACCATCGCCTTTATAACGGATAGGCTGGTCAGCTACTACCGTGAAATCATCGAACTTAGCTTCAAGACGCAGCTTATCGAGAAAGTCGACCTTAATTTCCATGAGAAATTCCAAAAACGATGCCAAAAATGTGATGCGGTCGCTATTTTCGATGCCGCGCTGGTGCGTATTGTAATATGGCCAAGCTTTCTGCAAGCGTTATCGCCCGGCATGTTCGAATCGCGATTGCTAGGATTTTCGCCACAAAGGCGAATGTCCCTTCATGGCCGGTCTCGGCCCGTCGAGCTCCCATGGTTCTGCGGCGCGCCCATGCGTCGTCGATCCCTGTTCCTGGGCAAACACCCGGCTCTGCCCTGGATGCCATGCTGCAGGGCCACACAGTCCACAACGAAAGCGCCCATGGCGGGACTGCCGAAACTCTTTGCCATCGCCCCACATCCGTGCGCGCGAATGGCCTCTAACGACCGGAAGGGACATCCGACGGCCTGTTTAGTAGCGTCGCCTTCTGGCCGGCCTCAGCCGTCGGATCTTCAGCCTTTCCCGGAAATCGGCGATGAACCTTCTTTTTCGCCCATTTCTTGACATTTATTCCATTTCTATACAAACTGTCCAGAATCATGGCTTCATACACCGAGACCGCCTGACATGGTCAAACGCACCGCCGAGCAGCGTGTCCTGCTCGACCAGATCAAGCAGATTGCCGATGGCCTCGGCCAGACGCTTGCGCCGTTCTGCGAGGTCGTGGTTCATGACCTGCTGGAGCCCGAGCAGTCGATCCTGGCCATCCACAACAACCTGTCCGGCCGCGCCGTTGGCGATCCGACCACCGAGCTTGGTCAGGCACGCATCACCGATCCCGACTACCCGCAGGTTCTGGCCAACTACGCGAACCAGTTCGCGGACGGTCGTCAGGCAAAAAGCACGTCGATCGGCATCAAGGACGCCAGCGGCAACTACATTGCCGCGCTGTGCATGAATGTCGACCTGACGCTATTCCGCAGCCTGCAGATGGCCATGGGCCAGTTCGTCCAGACCGCCACGGACGGTCCGAAGGAAACGCTCGATCCTGCAGGCACCGACGCGCTGCGCGACCGCATCGACGCCTTCGCCGCGCGGCTGGCCACCACGCCGCGCGCCTTGAAAACCGAGGAGCGGCGCGCGCTGCTGGGTGAGTTGAAGGCATCGGGGCTGCTCGATGTTCGACGCGCCATGGAAACCGTCGCGGCCCATCTGGGCGTGTCGCGCGCAGCCGTCTACAGCTATGTCCGCTAATCAACGATCCGCAGAGCTGCTTCTGCTCGACAAGCACGCCGTGGAAGCGGCGCTGCTGCCCGACGACGTGCTGGCCGCCGTGCGCGAGGCATTCGTGCTGCACAGCCAGCGTGAGGGACGCGTCTTCCCTGTGGTGCGGGAAAAGCTGGCGACAGGCGGGGTGTTCGGCATCAAGGCCGGCGACGTGGGCAGCCAGAACCTGCTTGGCTTCAAGGCTGCCGGGTTCTGGCCTGGCAACCGCCAGTTGGGCGGAGACACCCACCAGGCCACGATCGTCCTGATCGACCCCGCCACGGGGCGGCCCCTCTGCATCGTTGACGGCAACGCCATCACCACGGCACGTACCGGCGCCGCCGGCGGCATCGGCCTGCAACAACTGGCCCGGCCCGACAGCACGCGCGTCTGCGTCTTTGGCACCGGCGTCCAGGCCCGCATTCAGCTCGAATTTGCCTTGCTCCTGATGCCCACCTTGCAAACGGTGCGCTATGTTTCGAGCAGTGGCCAGCGCCACGCGGCGTTTGAAGCAGCCTTCCAGGACCGGTGTGACATCCAACTGGCGACGGACCGCGATGACGCCGTGGCCAACAGCGACGTGGTAATCACCGCCACCCCGGGCGGCGGCCCCTTGTTCGACGCCCAGGCCGTGCGGCCGGGCACGCACCTGACCTGTGTCGGCGCCGATACCACCGGCAAGCGCGAACTGCCTGCGGGCGTGCTGGAACGCGCGCGCATCGTCGTGGACGACAGCGAACAGGCGCGCCGCATCGGCGAATGCCAATGGGCCCCCGATCTCCCATGCATCGAGATTGGCGACCTGCTGACCGGCAAGGCCACGATCACGCGCGAGCCCGCCGATATCACCGTATTCGACATGACCGGACTGGCCCTGCAGGACCTGACGGTCGCCCGCTTCCTGGACCAACGCGCGCGGGCCGACGGCACCGGCACACGCCTGGCCTGGCCCTGGTAACAACTCTCCTCTCCCTGCCCATCATGACGACCCTGCAACTGCCCACCTACGCCGACGTCGAAGCCGCCGCCAAACGGATCGAAGGCTTTGCCAACCGCACGCCGGTCAACACGTCGCGCACGCTCAACGAAATGCTCGGCGCGGAAGTCTTCTTCAAGTGCGAGAACTTCCAGCGCATGGGCGCCTTCAAGTTCCGAGGCGCGTTCAACGCGCTGGCGAAGTTCACCGCCGAGCAACGCCGTGGCGGCGTGGTCGCGTTCTCGTCCGGCAATCACGCGCAGGGCATCGCGCTGTCCGCGAAGCTGCTGAACATGCCCGCCACGATCGTGATGCCCCACGACGCTCCGGCCTTGAAGGTAGCGGCGACGCGGGGGTATGGCGCAACCGTAGTGAGCTATGACCGCTACAAGGAAGACCGTGAAGCCATCGGCCGCGATCTGGCCGAAAAGCACGGCATGACGCTGATCCCGCCGTATGACCATCCGGATGTGCTGACGGGCCAGGGCACCGCCGCCAAGGAACTGTTCGAGGAAGTGGGCGCGCTCGACGCCATCTTCACCCCGCTGGGCGGCGGCGGACTGCTCTCCGGCACCGCATTGACCACGCGCGCGCTGGCGCCACAGTGCCAGATCTACGGCGTGGAGCCAGAGGCGGGCAACGACGGCCAGCAATCGTTCCGCAGTGGTTCGATCGTCCATATCGACACCCCGCAGACCATTGCCGATGGCGCTCAGACGCAGCACCTGGGTCAGTACACGTTCAGCATCATCAAGCGTGACGTGACTGACATCCTGACCGCAACAGACGCGCAACTGGTCGAGGCCATGCGCTTCTACGCCGAACGGATGAAGATGATTGTCGAGCCGACCGGCTGCCTGGGCCTGGCGGCGGTCATGCAGATGAAGGACGCGCTCAAGGGCAAGCGCGTGGGCGTAGTGATCAGCGGCGGCAACGTCGACCTGGAGCGATTCTGCTCGCTGCTGTCAGCCTGATCCTTCCGCGCATCAAACCGAACGTCAGGCACTCGGGCCGGGAATCGCATCCCCGGCCTGCTTCAAACCTCCCCACCCTGCTTCACGTCTTCCCTGGCCTTGTGCCGCTCCGCCTTCTCGGGCGAGAGTTGCATGAAGATCCACGCCGATGCCGACGTAATGAGCCCGACGCAGACGAACGTCGCGTGAAACGCAGGCAGGACGTCCAGGTGATGCTCGCCGATGCCCTCCTGGAACGTCGCCAGCAATGCGCCGGCGGATGTCACCGCCAGACTCATCGACAACATCTGCACCATCGACAACATGCTGTTGCCGCTGCTCGCCCGGGTACCACTCAGATCCTTGAGCGTCACGGTATTCATCGCGGTGAACTGGATCGAATTAACCGCGCCAAAAATCGCCAGTAGCACCACGATGAGCGCCAATGGCCGCGTCGGCGTGATCAGCGCGAACGACGCCATGACCAGTCCGACCACGAATGTGTTCGTCACCAGCACGCGGCGATAGCCGTGCCGTTCGATCAGCCACGTGGCCAGGCGCTTCGACGCCATGCCGGCGGCCGTGACAGGCAGCATCATCAGGCCGGCATCGAACGGGGAATAGCCGAGGCTGACCTGCAGGGTCAGTGGAATCAGGAACGGCATGGCGCCATTGCCGATACGCGCGAACAGGTTGCCAAGCAGGCCCACGCTGAACGAGTGAATGCGGAATAGCCTCAGCGGGAACAGCGGCTGCTTGCGCTTGTTGGCGTGGAGCACGTACGCGCTGAGCGCGGCCATGCTGGCGATCAGCAGCATCAGCACCGTGGCGTGCTGGAAGCCCATCTCCGCGAGTCCGTCGAGCGAGAACGACAACGTCACCATGGCAATTGCCAGGAACGCATAGCCAACTGCATCGAACGTGCCGATGCCGGGCAAGCGCGGGTTCGGCATATAGCGGATGGTGGCCAGCACGCCCAGCAGGCCGACCGGCACATTGATCAGGAAGATCCAGTGCCAGGAGAACGTCTGGGTAATCCAACCGCCCAGCGTCGGGCCGATGAGCGGACCGATCATGCCTGGGATGGCCACGAAACTCAGCGCCTGCAGATACTGCTCGCGCGGAAACGTACGCAGTACGGAGAGTCGCCCCACGGGCAGCAGCATCGCCCCGCCCGCCCCCTGCACCACGCGGGCCGCGGTCAGGAACGGCAGCGAAGGCGCCGCGGCGCAAAGCAGGGATCCGGCCACGAACAACACGATCGCGATCTGGAAGATGGTTCTTGTGCCGAATTTGTCCGCCAGCCAGCCCGAAGCAGGAATGATGACCGCCATGGTCAGCGAGTAGGCGATGATCACCGATTGCATCCGCAACGGGCTCTCGCCAAGGCTGTGCGCCATCGACGGCAAGGCGGTGTTGACGATCGTCGAGTCGAGCGTCTGCATGAAGAAGCCCACCGCCACCACCCACAGCATGAAGCGCAGGCGGCGGTCGATGGGCATCGTGGACGGGTGGTCGGCAGGCGTGGCTGTGGACATGGGCTGGAGGCGGTGCGTGCGCCCTACTGCGCACGGGACGAACCGCAACCATAGGCTCGCACGGCCGCGCTGGCAAGTCCACAAGCCGTGCGGGTGCGCGCCGGCATCCCGAAAACCGGGGCCCGGCAGCCTCTTTGATGGCCTGCCGCACCCCGTCCGGGGCGACGCTCAGTTGCTGGCGTCGACCAGCGTGCGTGCCTCGACCACCTTGTCGCGATACGCCTCGAAGATCCGGCGCAGCGCCTGCTCCATCGACACCTCC
>NZ_JBBHZL010000020.1:0-35657 GCF_049843575.1 Cupriavidus sp. Met-2 | reverse complement strand
ATGGTGGCCGATGAAGCCATTGACGCCAAGAATCAGGACCTTTTTCATCGGTTTTCCTCTTAGGACTTCGCAGTAATGATGTTTTGGAATACTTGTACAGATACCGGGCTCGCGTTGTCGGCGTTCGGACCTTCGAGCAACTGCGTCACGCGGATGGCTCCGCCGTCGCCGCCGACCGCCACGATACGTCCATCCACGACATGCAGGCCAGGCTGCAGGCCCGCCGGCACGCTCGACGGTTCCAGACGGCGTGCCTGGGCGACGATGAAGCGACGACCGCCGATATCGGTGAATGCGCCCGGATAGGGGGGCGCGACCGCGCGGATCAAATTGTAGACCGCTGCTGCCGGTTGGCTGAAATCGATACGGCCGTCCTCGGGTTTGCGTCCCGAGAAATAGCTGCCCTCGGAGAGCACATTGGGACGCTTGGGCGTCTGGCCGGCCATCATGGCGGGCAGCGCGCGCCACAGCGTTTGCTCGGCGGCGACGGTGACCTTCTCGAAGACCTCGCCGGCCGTGTCGTCCGGCAGGATTGGCACCGACGTCTGGTCGACGATGTAGCCAGCGTCGGGCTTGGCTTCCATCGCGTGCAGCGTGGCGCCGGTTTCTTCTTCGCCGCGCAGCACGGCCCAGTTCACCGGCACGCGACCGCGATACTTCGGCAGCAGCGAACCATGCATGTTGAAGGCGCCCTGCGGTGCCACGGCCAGCAGGTCAGCCGGGATCATCGACCGGTAGTAGAACGAGAAGATGACATCGGGCTTCGCGGCGCGAACGGCTTCGGCCAATGCCGGGTCGGTCGGGTCCTCGCCATAGAGGAACGACAGGTTCAGTTCAGCGGCCGTGTCGGCCACGCGGCGGAACCAGATGTTCTCGTCGGGTCGGTCGCGGTGCGTGACGACCAGCGCCACGTCCACACCGCGCGCGTGCAGCACGCGCAGGCAGCGGTCACCGACGTTATGGTAGGCAAAGACTACTGCGCGCACGAGGCCTCCGCTGCGTTGTCGGTCTTCGGGTCACGCGGGTCACGCTCAAGCACCGCCTGGATGCGGTAGCGCGGGCGGTCGCGCACTTCCTGATAGATCCGGCCGACGTACTCACCCAGCAGGCCGATGCCGAACAGCATGATGCCGACCAGGAAGAAGTTGAGTGCGAACAGCGTGAACACACCCTGGACTTCAGAGCCGAGCAGGAAGCGGCGAATCAGCAGGATCACGAACAGTCCGGCCGAAGAGATCGACAGCACCGTGCCGATCGCCGAGAACCATTGCAGCGGCACGATCGAGAAGCCGGTGACCAAGTCGAAGTTCAGGCGGATCAGTTGGTAGAGCGAATACTTTGACTCGCCAGCGTGGCGCTGCTCGTGGCCAACCTCGATCTCCACCGGGTTCGACGAGAACGTGTAGGCCAGCGCGGGAATGAACGTGTTGACTTCGCGGCACGCATTGATCGTGTCGATGACGTTGCGATCGTAGGCGCGCAACATGCAGCCCTGGTCCGTCATCTTGATCTTCGTGATCTTCTCGCGCAGGCGGTTCATCGCGCGCGACGCGTAGCGGCGGAACGCGGAGTCGTTACGCTGGCGGCGAATCGTGCCGACGTAGTCATGGCCCTTGCGCATCTCGGCCACCAGCCGGGGGATTTCCTCGGGCGGGTTCTGCAGGTCGGCGTCGAGCGTGATCACGATGCGTCCGCGCGTGTGCTCGAAGCCGGCCAGGATGGCCATGTGCTGGCCAAAGTTGCCGTTGAACAGGATGACCCGGGTCACGTCCGGGCGCTTGTGGAACTGCGCGGCCAGCATCTGCGGCGAGCGGTCGACGCTGCCGTCATTGACGAAGATGACCTCGTAGGATTCGCCCAGGCTGTCCAGCGCCGGATAGACGCGGTCGAACAGCGCCTGCAGGCCACCCTCCTCGTTGTAGACGGGGATGACGACCGAGACCTCGACGGAGCTTAGAGAGAGAGGCGTTTGCATGTTTCGCTTAGAGTTGCGCAAACCCGCTCCACGTCGGCTGTCTGCATGGCGGGGAACATCGGCAGCGTGACGATGCCGCGGCCAATGCGCTCGGCATGCGGCAGCATTCCTTCGCGCCAGCCCAGGGAGCGGAAGTAAGTAAACAGGTGAACCGGTGGGTAATGCACGCCAGTGCCGATGCCTGACTCGCGCATCGACTCCATGACGTGCTTGCGCGCTTCCGCGGCGCCGCCACGCAGGCGGTCGGTCGGCAGCACCACCTGGAACATGTGCCAGTTGGTGGTAGCCACGTCCGGGTCGCGCGGCAGCGGCAGTTCGATACCGAGATCGGCCAGTCCGGCGTTGGCGGCGCAGCGGAAATAGGTCTCGGCCAGTTCGGCGCGGCGTGCGGTGATCGCGTCCAGATGCTGGAGCTGGGCCAGCCCAATGGCAGCGTTGACGTCGGTCAGGTTGAACTTGCCGCCCGGCTCCTCGACGTCCATGCCGTCCATGCCGGTGCGGATCACGCCTTGCAGCCGCAGGCGCTCCGCGCGCTGCGCTTCCTCGGGCGAGTTCATGACGAGGCAGCCGCCCTCGATCGTGGTGATGTTTTTGTTGGCCTGGAAGCTGAAGCTGACCAGATCGCCAAATGCGCCGATGCGCTGGCCGCGCCAGCGCGAGTCGATGGCCTGCGCCGCATCTTCGATCACTCGCAGGTTGTGGCGCTTCGCGATGGCGTAGAGGCGGTCCATATCGACCGGCAGTCCAGACAGGTAGACCGGAATGATGGCTCGCGTGCGCGGCGTGATGGCGGCCTCTACGGCATCCAGGTCGATATTGCGCGTGCGCGGATCGATATCGACGAAGACCGGACGGGCGCCGACCGTCAGGACCACGTTCGCCGTGGCGACCCAGGTGATCGGGGTGGTGATGACTTCGTCGCCGGGGCCGATGTCGGCGATGCGCAGCGCGATTTCCATCGTTGCCGAGCCGTTGGAGAACGTGCGCACGGGGCGGCCGCCGAACAGGTCGGACAGCGTGGCCTCGAACGCCTGCACCTTGGGTCCGGACGTGATCCAGCCGGATGCCAGCACCTTGCCGACTTCGGCAATGGTGGCATCGTCAATATTTGGGCGGACGAACGGCAGGAAATCCTGCGGAGCGGAAGCAGTCATGATCGTCAGGAGCGGGCAATCAGGAAAACGCCAGCCAGTATCAGCAGGATGCCGGCGACGCGCAAGGGGCCAATCATCTCACCGAACAGCCACCACGCCGCCAGGGCGTTGACCACGTAGCCGAGCGAGAGCATCGGGTAGGCAATCGACACGTCCACACGGGACAGGCCGACAATCCATACCGCCACGCTTACCACGTACAGGGTCAGGCCGCCGATGACCGGCCATTGGGTCAGCACGCGGAAAGCCGTGGTGAACAGCGTGGCGCGATCGATCGTGATCGCGCCCACGGCGTTGACACCGGCCTTGAGCAGTAGCTGCGCGCAGGCGTTGAGCAGCACGCCGGTAAAGATGAAGGCGAAGGTCGATAGCGTCATGGCGCGGTTCTGGAGTCCTTGGGCGACGGTGCCGGCGCGGCCGGCGGCGGGAAATTGCTGACTACCACGCGGCGCACGTCGCGAGCCACCACGTACATCGGCAGGTGGTTGGCCGCCAGACTATCGTAGGTGTCCGGAGACATGATGCCGAGGGCCGGCTGGCCGTCACGCCACTTGGCGATGAAGCCGTCCATGGTGGGAATCCACTTGTCCGGCTCCTGCTGGGTGCCGAATTCGAGTTCGTCCGGGGCCGCCACCATGACCAGCGTGTGGCCCAGGTAGAACGGCAGCGTGTGATCCAGAACACCCACGCCATAGAGCGGCATGTCGTCCTTGAGCACGGCCTTGATGGCCGGCACCAGGTCGACGCCTGATGCCCGGCGCCCCATCACTTCGTGGCCCATGAGGGCAATGGTGCAGGTCAGGAAGAAGGCGAGCGAGAAGGCGGTGATGCTTGGCAGCAGACCATAGGCGCGCAGCAGGCGGCGCGCCAGCATCATTCCGACCAGAAGTACGGCGAACGCCACACCAACGTAGATGGCGAAGACGCGGAACACGACATTGGGGTTGGTCTCGTTGCCGAGCGTGGCGACGAACGGCGAAGCGATGATGCCGGCCACCGACAGCACCGTGACCGCATTGATCTGCCGCAGCCACGACCGTTCGTTGATCTGTTCCAGCGCCACGGCGACCAGGATGGCCAGCGCCGGGAACACCGGCACGATATAGCCGGGCAGCTTCGAGCCGGACAGGCTGAAGAACACGAAGATCGCCGCGAACCAGATGAATGCCAGCAGGGCGGGCTGGAACGGCTTGGCGCCCATGCCGCGCACCGCGCCAGCGCGCTCGCTCACCGCGGTCCACATGCGCGGGGTCAGGCCCAGCCAGGGCAGCGTCCCGGCCAGCAGCAGCGGTACGAAATACCAGATCGATCCCTTGCGCGAATGCACGGTCGAGGTATAGCGGTCCCAGTGCTCGTGGATAAAGAAGAAATGCGGAAACTCGGGGTTGCGCGAGGAAATCAGCCAGAACCAGGGCACGGTGACCACGAGCATGGCGAGGATGCCGCTCACCAGGTGCAGGCGGCCCCACAGGGCAAGGTTGCGTGTCACGAGGGTGTAGACCACCAGCACCAGGCCGGGCAGGGCGATGCCCACCAGACCCTTGGTCAGGATCGCCACCCCCATGGCCGCCCAGCAGGCCAGCATCCAGCCACGGCGGGCCGCAGGCGACGCATCGGGGTGCTGGGCCAGCAGCATGAAGGCCAGCACGCACGCCAGCGCACCCGAGAGGGTCATGTCCAGCGAATTGAAATGGCCGGTGACGCTCCACATCGGCATGGCCAGCAACGCCAGCCCGGCCAGCAGCCCGGCACGCGCGCCATACCAACGGATTACGGCCATCATGGTGACCACGAGACCAGCAAGGCCGGACAGCGCCACGGCGAGCCGGGCTTGCCAGTCTCCGACGCCGAACAGCTCGTAGCCGATCGTCGTCACCCACATATGGAAGGGGGGCTTCTCGAAGTACTTGAGTGCGTTATAGCGAATCGTCACCCAGTCGCCCGTGGCGAACATTTCGCGCGAGATTTCTGCGTATCGGCCCTCGTCCGGGCGTAGCAGGTGGCGGGCATCGAGCGTGCCGAACCAGACCAGCAATACCGCGATGACGACCAGCACCACTGGGGCGATCATGCCCGGGGGCAGCCCGTCGTGACGCGAGGGCGAGGAACTACGCATAAATCTCCTGAAATGGCCGGAAGCCGGACGCGATACGACGGCCGGCGTGTGGCGAACTCCCCACAACGCGACAAGACCCGACTTGGTGGACAACAGGCTTTGAATAAGCCCCAGGAACCGGCAATACCGATCGGGCTCCCGAGCGCCCGGCATCGCCTGGGCCCGGCCGCGAGGGGCACGGGCGCGCAATGGTAGCACGACAGCACACCGGGGTCGTGGTTTCGGCCGGATCGGCCATGTATCAGACATGAGTCCGGCCATTTCTTTCAAGGGCATTTCGCGCAATACTCATGACTCGTCGGCCGGCTGCGCGGGAGGATGCCGACGCTCGAACCTGGGTGACCTCGATGAAATCGGCCTTGCTATCGATCTTGCTGTTAGCAGTGCTTGGTAATGCACTGGCGGATTCGGCCGAGCCGATGGCCGCGCCTGTGACCGATGGCGCATCCGCCGCCGAGGCGGCGCCCGTCGGTCCCCAGCTCTGCGACGCGCCCTGGTTCCGGTCCGGCGCTCGCGTCCAGATGGAAGGCGATGGCACCATGCCGATGTCCATCACAATGACGCTGCGTGACGTCATGCGCACCGCGCGGGGCTGTAGTGCCCAGCTCGAAGTAAGATCGAAGTCGGCGCTTTCCGCCCTCATGGGGCCGCCGGTGGTGATGGATCAGGTCCACGAGATCAATATCGACCGAAACTCCACCCGTACCCGGATCGACAGCCGGAATGCCACGATCAACGCCCAGGCCCGATACGCCCGGATGTTCGGTGGGGCGTCGTTTACAGGCAGCGGGGTTTTCAACTACGCCGGCATGACGATTCGCGAGAACACGACGCTGGAAGGCGAGACCTTCCAGTCCGCCGTCGACCTCAAGATCTACCCGCTTGGGTCCGACGACATGGTCGGCACCATGCAGGCGCAGCACGCCTCGATCATCGTCGGCTCGCGCCACGTGGGCCGCAAACAGATGATCGACACGGTGCTCGGCCGCAAGGAATGCATGCCGATTACCTATGAGAAGCGCACGTCGCTCGGGCCGTTGATGATCGGCGACGAACTGCTGCAACTCGAACCGAGCGTCCTGCACGTGACTGACTGGTACTGCCCGACCGAGGCGTTCGTGCTACGCACGGAGATCCGCCAGAACAACAAGGTGCAGAAGGTCAATGTCACGGCGCTGGAGCTGACCGGGGATGAGGACTCCCATTGACATCGACACGGTCATTGAAACGGTCGCGGGCGCTTCCGTGACCACTGACTGATTGCACTGGCAATGCCCGCCATCCTTGATGGCGGCGACGTCTTATCTGCCTGCCACCCAAGTCCGGTCTGTCTGGACGCTCGTCCATTGATATTTTTTTCGACCTTGTTGTGGCGAAAAAATATATTGGACGTCTCACCGGTGCTCCCGCATTATTTCGCCTTTCCGCCATGCGCAAATGTGCGGCTGGCGGCCATGGCTTGCCCGGCCGCCGCATACCGGCGCCCTGGCTGGCCTGTGTCCAATTACAACCCCACAACTGCAAGATCCGAGGAAAGAGATGCCTGAGTACCGATCACGAACTTCGACGCACGGCCGGAACATGGCGGGTGCTCGCGCCTTGTGGCGCGCCACCGGGATGAAGGATGGCGATTTCGGCAAGCCCATCATCGCCGTGGTGAACTCGTTTACCCAGTTCGTGCCGGGCCATGTCCATTTGCGCGACCTCGGCGCGCTGGTTGCGAAGGAGATCGAAGCGGCCGGCGGCGTGGCCAAGGAATTCAACACGATCGCGGTGGACGATGGGATCGCCATGGGCCACGGCGGCATGCTCTATTCGCTGCCCTCGCGCGAGCTGATCGCCGACTCGGTGGAATACATGGTCAACGCGCATTGCGCCGACGCCATGGTCTGTATTTCCAATTGCGACAAGATCACCCCGGGCATGCTGATGGCCGCGATGCGGCTGAACATTCCCGTGGTGTTCGTCTCCGGCGGCCCGATGGAGGCCGGCAAGGTCAAGTCCCCAACGGACGGCCAGGTGATCGCAAAGATCGACCTGATCGACGCCATGATCAAGGCCGCGGACCCGAAGGTCAGCGACGCTGAAGTGGCCGAAGTGGAGCGCAGCGCCTGCCCGACATGCGGTTCCTGCTCGGGGATGTTCACGGCGAACTCGATGAATTGCCTGACCGAGGCGATTGGCCTGGCGTTGCCGGGCAACGGCACGATCGTTGCCACGCACGCATGGCGCAAGGGCCTGTTCGAACAGGCGGGCCGCCTGGTCGTGGACCTGTGCCGCCGCTACTACCAGGAAGAGGACGCATCGGTCCTGCCGCGCAACATCGCCACCAAGTCGGCATTCGAGAATGCCATGGCACTGGACGTGGCCATGGGCGGTTCGACCAATACCGTGCTGCACCTGCTGGCGGCAGCCCAGGAAGCCGGTGTCGATTTCACGATGTCCGACATCGATCGAATCTCGCGGAAGGTGCCGTGCCTGTGCAAGGCCGCACCGGCCACCGACAAGTACCACATCGAAGACGTGCATCGCGCGGGCGGCATCCTTGGCATTCTCGGCGAGCTGGCGCGTGCCGAGTTGCTGGATCTGTCGTGCGGCAACGTGCATAGCGGCACGCTTGGCAATGCCATTTCCCAGTGGGATGTTGTCGGTGGTGCGGGCGAGGACGCGCAGAAGTTCTTCCGCGCTGCGCCGGGCGGCATTCCGACGACCGTCGCGTTCAGCCAGGCGGCCACCTTCGAGTCACTGGATACCGACCGAAAGACCGGCTGCATCCGGAACAAGCAGAACGCGTATTCGAAGGACGGCGGTCTCGCCGTGCTCTACGGCAACCTCGCGGAGAAGGGCTGCATCGTCAAGACCGCTGGCGTGGACGAATCGCAATGGGTCTTCTCCGGGCGCGCCCGTGTCTTCGAAAGCCAGGACGAAGCCGTCGACGCCATTCTGGGCGACAAGGTCGTGGCTGGTGACGTTGTCGTGATTCGTTACGAAGGTCCCAAGGGTGGCCCGGGCATGCAGGAAATGCTCTATCCCACGTCGTACCTGAAGTCGAAGGGCCTGGGCAAGACCTGTGCGCTGTTTACCGACGGTCGGTTCTCCGGTGGGTCGTCCGGGCTGGTCATCGGACATGCCTCGCCGGAAGCCGCCGAAGGCGGCACGATCGGCCTGGTGGAGGACGGCGATCTCATCGAGATCGACATTCCGCAGCGCAAGATGCACCTGGCGGTGTCGGACGAAATCCTGGCGCGCCGTCGCGAAGCCATGGAGGCACGCGGTGACAAGGCGTGGGAGCCGGTGGATCGTGTGCGCGTAGTGTCCCAGGCATTGCAGGCGTACGCTGCGCTCGCTACTTCGGCGGATCGCGGCGCAGTGCGCGATATCTCCCAGCTCAAGCGCAAGTAAGGCGCGCGCGGCGCGAAGCAGGTCGTTTCGTCCCGCTTCGCCGTGCGCCGCTGAATGGTCGCTGAACGGTCGCCGAATGGCACAAAAAAAGCCTCGCATCTGCGAGGCTTTTTACTTGCACGGACCCGATTCGGCCCCGTGCGCGGGGTGCTCAGTTGTTCGAGGCTGTCGGCTTCTTGGTCGACTTCTTGCTGCTCTTGCTCGACTTCTTGGTCGTGTCGGTCGACTGGGTCGACTGATCGGTCAGGTCGGCACGCGTGCTCTTGTTCGCGCCCTGCGAATACGGGTCGAACTTGTCCCCTGACTTGGCGCCCTCGCTATAGGTATCGAACTTCTGCCCGGCCTTCGCGCCTTGCGAGTACGGGTCGAACTGCTTCTTGTCTTGCGCGACGGCAGCCACGGAGGCAGTGGCCAGACCCAGCGCGATAGCGGTGGCGATAAGCTTGTTCATGGAATTCTCCTGAGTGATGCCGCTTTCCGGCGGTTCGCGTTATTTCGCTTGATGCACGGGTTACCGGGAGGTAAAGACGCGCTCAAGCCAGTGTGTCCAAGGCCGGTTGGGCCGTCAACTCAGGGGTTTTCCGGGGGGAGCCCCCCGGAATGCGCTTATTCCGTCACAACGTCGGAGGGGTGCTTCCACGCCTGCAGGACTTCCGTCGACGGGGCCAGCGCCAGATTGGTGCCGCGCGTGCCGATCGGCTGCTGGAACCAGCGCTTCTGCATGGCCGCGACGTCCGGGCTGGTGAAGGTCTTGGCCAGCGTCTGGTCGACCAGACGCTTCCATTCCGGATCGGCTTTCGACAGCATCAACGCGTTCTGTTCGACCGACAGCGCCGGGCCGACGATCACATACTGCGACGGATCCTTGGACTTCGCGCGCAGGCCGGCCAGCAGCACGTCATCCATGACGAACGCTTGCGCGCGGCCGGTCTCCAGCAGCAGGAACGATTCGCCGTGGTCCTTCGCGTAGACATCGCGGTAGCCGTACTCGGCCTTCAGGCGGCGCACATGGCGGTCACCGGTGGAGCCGGCGCTGGTCACCACGGTCTTGCCACGCAGGTCATCGAACGACTTGATACCCGAGTCGGCGCGCACGAGCATGCGGACGGTCGACACATAGTGCGACACGCTGAACGCTACCTGCTTCTGGCGCTCCAGCGTATTGGTATTCGGTGCGCAGTCGAGATCGACCAGGCCGTTGACCACGGCCGGAACCCGGTTCTGCGGCGTCAGCGGCAGCCAGCGCACCTTGATGGTCTTGAGCCCGAGCTTCTCCTTGGCGGCTTCTGCCACGCGCAGGCAGAGGTCGACGGCATAGCCGGCCGGCTGTCCCTTGTCGTCGCCGAACGAGAACGGCAGGGCGGATTCGCGGTAGCCAAGCGTGATCGTTCCGCTGTCGCGAATGCGATCAAGGACCGGGCTCTGGGGATTCTGGGCGTGGGCGGCCGGCACCAGCGCGGCAGCCAGGGCGATACCTGCCAGCAGGCGTTGAAGAGACGAAACAGACACAATCGACGGCATGTTCGGGGTCAGGCAATGAAAGAGTGCGAGGGTATACCCGGGCCGTTCCCGTTAGAAGAATTTCTTTTTCATAAGCTAATGCCGGGCGCCGAAGCGGAAAGGGCGTTGCCCCCCCGCTTCGGCACTCAACGCTGCCTGTCGCGCCGGATCGACCGGATCGGCAGGACCGACCCAAATCGGCAGGATCAATCGAAGCTCTTGCCCGCTTCGGCCAGGCGCACCAGCAGCGGCGCAGGCTGCCAGGCCGGGTCGGCGCCCGGTTCGGCGGCGAAGCGGCGCAGGCTCCGCACGACGTTGGGCAGGCCCACCATGTCGGCGTACAGCATCGGGCCGCCGCGCAGTCGGGGGAAGCCGTAGCCGTTGAGATAGACCACGTCCAGATCGGAGGCACGTGCGGCGATGCCTTCCTCCAGAATGCGTGCGCCTTCGTTGACGAGGGCGAAGATACAGCGCTCCACTACCTCTTCATCGCTGATAGCGCGCGGCGTGATGCCCTGGGCGCTGCGGAATTCGGCGATCAGGGCTTCAGTGGCCGGGTCCGGGATCGGGTCGCGATTGCCGGCTTCATAGCGATACCAGCCGGCGCCGGTCTTCTGGCCCAAGCGGCCGGCCTCGGCCAGCTTGTCGGCCACCGACGGACGAAGCGGTACGCCGGCCTCGGCAGCCTTGCGCTTGCGCGTGGCATAGCCGATGTCCAGGCCCGCCAGATCGCCCATGCGGTATGGGCCCATGGCCATGCCGAATTTTTGCAGCGCCCCGTCGATCTGCTGCGGTAGCGCGCCGGCGTTGATCAACGCGCCGGCGGCGGCTCCGTAGCGCGCCAGCATGCGATTGCCGATAAAGCCGTCGCACACGCCGGAGACCACGGCGATCTTCTTGATCTTCTTCGCCAGCGCCATGCAGGTGGCCAGCACGTCGGGCGCGGTCTGCGCGCCGCGCACGATTTCCAGCAGGCGCATCACGTTGGCCGGGCTGAAGAAGTGCAGGCCGATCACGTCGGTCGGCCGCTTGGTGAACGAAGCGATGCGGTCGAGATTCAGGTACGACGTGTTCGACGCCAGGATGGCGCCGGCCTTGCATGTCTTGTCCAGCGTTTCGAACACGGTCTTCTTGACGTCCATGTTCTCGAACACGGCCTCGATGACCAGGTCCACATCGGACAGGTCTGCATAGCTCAGCGTGCCGGTGATCAGCCCCATGCGCTGCTCGACCTGCTCGGGCTTGAGCTTGCCCTTTTTCATCGAGTTTTCGTAGTTGCGGCGGATGGTTGCCAGCCCCTTGTCCAGCGCTTCCTGCTTCATCTCCAGCAGTACGACGGGAATCCCGGCGTTAAGGAAGTTCATCGTGATGCCGCCGCCCATGGTGCCGGCACCGATCACGCCAACCTTCCTGATCTCGCGCAGCGGCGTGCCGGCCGGCAGATCGGCGATCTTCGACGCAGCATGCTCCGCCTTGAAGATATGGCGCAGCGCGCGCGACTCCGGCGAGGCCATCAGGCTCATGAAGCCTTCGCGCTCCACGCGCATTCCTTCGTCGAAAGACTTGGTCAACGATGCGGCCACGGCTTCCAGCGCCTTCATCGGTGCGATCTGTCCCTTGGCTTGTTGCGCCACGCTGTTGCGGGCGAACTGCAGGAAAGACTCGCCTTGCGGGTGGCTGACGCTCAGTGCGCGGGTGCGGCGCGGTGGCGTCTTCGCTGCGATGAGCTCCTGGGCGAATGCCACCGCGGCGGCAACCACGTCGCCATCGGCCACACGGTCGATCAGCGGCGTGCCCGCGAAACTCTTGGCGGGAGCCGGGTTGCCGAGGGTCACCATGTTGACGGCCGGCTCCAGGCCGATCAGGCGCGGCATGCGCTGCGTGCCGCCGCCACCGGGCAGCAGGCCAATCTTGACTTCCGGAAAGCCCAACTGGGCGTCCGGCAGCGCAACGCGAAAGTGGCAACCCAACGCCAGTTCCAGTCCACCGCCCAGGCACTGCCCGGCGATCGCGGCAACCACCGGCTTGGCGCCGCCCTCGATCTGGTCGATCACGACGCGCAGATTGGGCTCGCGCGAGGCGTTGGGCGTTCCGAACTCGGTGATGTCGGCACCGGCTGAGAATGCGCGGGGCGTACCGGTCAGCACGATGGCCTGCACGGCCGGGTCCGCGTTGGCCCGATCCACCGCATCGGCGATGGCCGTGCGCAGTGCCGCGCCAAGACCGTTGACCGGCCCCTTGTTCATCGAAAGCACGGCAACCGGGCCGCGAAGTTCGTAGTTGACAATGTCGCTCATGAGAAGTCTCTCTGCACGGGAGGTCGTGATGGGTGTGGGGCAAGGCGGCGCGCGATGCGGGCGACGCCTTGACGCCGGGGGCGGATGTGGCTCGGCAAGCGTAGCAGCACCACTGGCTTCCTGCAAACCACGATTTCTAAAAATACATCGCGTATCAGAAAACTTAATGCTATCAATCAAGAGCGTACATACCATGTGTTCGATAACCGGAAAGTATGTGCCGATCCTCGACCGGCGCGGAACCGCTCTTCGCCCACGAGTCACTCACATATAATCCGCAGCACCCAACCTGCAGGCCCGCGCCCCCTGCGTGCCCAACCGCTTATGCTCACGGACCAATCGGAAGCTCGGCAGACCCGCCGTTACGTTGAAAAGCGCGAAGTCATTCTCGATACTGCTGCGGCACTGTTCAACCGCAAGGGGGTGCGCGGCACGACCCTGGCCGACGTCGGGCAACAGGTGGGGCTCAGCACCAACAGCGTCACGTACTACTACCGAAAAAAAGAGGATCTGGTCCTGGCCTGCCTGATGCGCGCCATCGCGGAGACGAGCGGTCTCGTCGATAGGGCAGCGCAAGCGGATAGCCCCAGCGAACGCGCCCGGGCCTTCATCACGCTGTTCGTGGCACGGCTGGCGCGGACCGCAGTGGGCGAGAAGCCCGAACTGATGAGCCTGCGCGAGATTCGCGCCTTGCCCGAGAGCCATGTGGAGGTCGCCTTCGCCGCCTTTAACGACATGTTCCGGCGCGTCCGTGGGTTGCTGTGCGACGCCTTGCCCAGTGATCCCACTCAGCGCAGCGCGCTGGGTGCCCGCGCGCACCTGCTGTGGTCGCTGACCAGCGGAGCTGCCGGCTGGATCGATCGATATGAAACCGATGACTATCCAAAGATCGCGCAAACGCTGGCGGACATCGTCCTGAATGGCATCGCGGGGCCAAAGTCGGCGTGGCAGGCGGAGTGCGACGTGACGGCGCTGCTCCCGGCGCTTGCGCAGCCGGAGACGACGCAGCAGGCCTTCCTGCGAGCCGCCACGGAACTGCTGAACGAGCAGGGATACCGTGGGGCGTCTGCGGACCGGATCTCCGCAAGGCTGAACCTGACCAAGGGCGCGTTCTATCACCATAACGAGAACAAGGACGACCTGATTTCGGCGTGTTTCGACCGCATGTCCACGGTGATCCGGGACACCCAGACGCTGGTCGACGACCTGCCCGGCACGGGGTGGGACAAGCTCTGCGCGGTATCGCGCGCGCTGGTGCATTACCAGTTCTCCAGCCAGGGACCGCTGCTGCGGCTGACGATCTATGGCGCCTTGCCCGAGGAGATGCGGATCGCGAAGATGCGTGACATGGCGCGGCTGTCTACCCGCTTCGTCCGCCTCCTGGTGCAGGGAATGCAGGACGGCTCGGTGCGCCCACTGGACCAGGCGATTGCGGCGCTGCAAGTGCATGGCATGATCAATGCGGCCGTGGAACTCCGCCGCTGGGTGCGCGATGCCGACGCCGACAATGCCGCCGACCTGTTCGTGCGTCCGATGATGGTGGGGTTGTTGCGTTGAAGTCCGGCCATGCGGGCCAATCACCCGACAGCCCACCCACCACCCACTCACTCGGCCAGGTGACAGGCAACCATCTGCCCGTCACCTCGGTCGCGCAACGGCGGGTCGTCGTTGTGGCATTGCGGCATTGCCATCGGGCAGCGCGTGTGGAAGCGGCAGCCTGAGGGCGGATTCATCGGGCTCGGCACTTCGCCTTTCAGTACGATTCGCTGGCGCCGTCGCTCGGTCTCCACATCGGCGACCGGCACGGCCGACAACAGCGCCCGGGTGTAGGGATGCAGCGGAGAGGCGTAGAGCTGACGGCGCGTGGCGATCTCCACGATGCGGCCGAGGTACATCACGGCAACGCGATCGCTGATATGCCGTACCACCGCCAGGTCGTGCGCGATGAACAGATAGGACAGGCCGAGCGTGCGCTGCAACTCCATGAACACGTTGACCACCTGCGCTTGGATCGAGACGTCCAGGGCCGACACGGGCTCGTCGCAGACAATCAGGCTCGGCTCCAGCGCCAACGCGCGTGCGATGCCAATGCGCTGACGCTGGCCGCCGGAGAACTCGTGCGGGTAGCGGTCCGCCATATAGGGCAGCAGGCCCACCATGTCCAGCAACTCGCTCACGCGCGTCTGCACGGCTTGCCGGTCGCCGGCCATGCCGTGTACCTCGAGCGGTTCCGCAATCAGGTCACGGACCTTCATGCGCGGATTCAGCGATGCGAACGGGTCCTGATAGACCATCTGCACGGAGCGCCGGAACTGCTTCTGCCGCTGACCCTTGAAGCCAGCCAGGTCCTCGCCATCGAACAGGATGCGGCCGTCACTGGCTGGCAGCATCTTCATGATGGCCAGACCGGTGGTGGATTTGCCGCAGCCGCTTTCGCCGACCAGCCCCAGCGTCTCGCCGCGATTGAGCGTGAGCGAGACGCCGTCGACGGCCTTCACGGTGCCAACCTGGCGTTTGAACAGCACGCCTTGCGTAACCGGAAAGTGCACCTTCAGGTTTTCGACGCGAAGAATCGGATCCACGGCTGAAGCGACCGGGGACGGCGAAGCCGCGGTGACAGCAGGGTCTGGACATGCGCTGCCGGGGCGGCTTGGGGGCGCGACGCTCTGCGAGGGGCACGCCGCAAGCGGTGTTTCAGTATGCGTCATGGAGGAAGCAGGCGTTGAGGTGTTGATGGGAGATCTCGCGCAGCGGGGGCGGCGCCTGATCGCATGTCTCGTTGGCCAGCTTGCAGCGCGGCCGGAACGCGCAGCCCTGCCCGAGCGCGGTCAGATCTGGTGGCTGGCCGTCGATCGGCACCAGCGGCTGGCTGGTGTCGCCATCCAGACGGGGCACACAGGCGATCAACCCGCGCGTGTATGGGTGGGCTGGGTGGCGGTAAAGCGCTTCCGCCGAGGCCATCTCCACCAGGCGGCCGCCGTACATCACCGCGACGCGGTCCGCGTATCGCGCCACCACACCCAGGTCATGCGTGATCAGGATCAGCGCCGTACCGGACTTTTGCGCGAGCGTCTTCAGCAGGTCCAGGATCTGCGCCTGCACAGTGACGTCGAGCGCGGTAGTCGGCTCGTCGGCGATGATCAGCTTCGGCTTGCAGGCCAACGCCATCGCGATCATCGCGCGCTGCCGCATCCCGCCCGAGAATTGGTGCGGATACGCCTGCACGCGGCTGCGCGGCTCGGGGATCTGCACCTGGGCCAGTAGCGCGACGGCCTCGTCGTAGGCGTCGCGCCAGGGGCGGTGCTCGTGGATGCGAATTGGCTCCGCGATCTGCTTGCCAACAGTGAGCGCCGGATTCATCGACGACATCGGCTCCTGAAAGATCATCGCAATCCGGTTCCCCCGGATGGCGCGCATCTCGGCGGGCTTGAGACGGAGCAGATCCTTGCCTTCGAACCGGATCTCACCGGACGCGATCTCGCCCGGCGGTTGCGGAATCAGGCCGAGAATCGACAACGCGGTCACGCTCTTGCCCGATCCCGATTCTCCGACGATCGCGAGCGTCTCTCCCGCGTTCACGTCGAAGGAGACCCGGTCCACGGCGGTGACCACGCCCCGGTCGGTACGAAAGCGCGTGGTCAGGTCTCTCACCTGCAGAATGGGCTCTGTCATGGTTACGCTCAGGTGGTTGGAGGGGCGGGTTTGCGGCGGATCAGAAGCCAAGCTTCTTCTTCATCTCCTGATCGATCCATGCGCGCGCGTAGATCGGGCCGCTACGCACGGCGCCAGCGCGCAGTTCGCCGTCGTAGTTCTTGACCCACGGCCACCAGGCGGTGAATACGTAGGGCGTCGGCAGCCAGATGTACGGCGCTTGCGCGACGATGTCGCGGGTCATGGCGCGGATCGCCTCCTGGCGCTTGCCTTCGTCGCGGATCTGGAAGGCCTGGTCGACGCGGGCCGTGAAGGCCGGATCATTCCATTGCGAGGCGTTCCACACCTGTCCGGCCACGAAGCTCTTGCGCAACGTGGTGGTCGGATTCGTATGGCCATTCGCCATCATGTAGCCAGGCGCATTGGTCTTCGTGGTCATCGCGGACAGGTACGCGCCGTACTCCATCGGCTGGATCTCGATCTTCACGCCGACCTGTTCCAGGTAAGCGCCGATCAGCGGCAGCATCTCCATGTGGTCCTGGTTGCAGGCGCATACCTGAACCTTGAACTTGAAGCCCTTCGGATAGCCGGCCTCCGCCAGCAGCTTCTTCGCCTTCTCGGGGTTGTAGGTGAACAGCTCCTTCACCGAATCCGGCATCGTGCTCAGCGGCTCGAAGTAGCCACCGTAGTCGGGATGCTGCGGGTAGGCGAAAAGCTCCGCGTTGCCGCCGTAGTACTGCTTGACGATCTCCTGCTTGTTGACCGCCATATTGAGAGCGCGGCGCACGCGGATGTCGTTGAACGGCTTGGTATCGACGCGCAGCGCCAGGTACTGGCCGGTGTACGAGAGCCACTTCGACCATTTGAGTTGCGGTGCGCTCTTCTTGAGCTCGTCCACGGCAGTCCAGCGCACCAGTTCCAGCACATCGAGCTTGCCGGTGCGCAGCATGGTGTTGCGCGTGGCCTCATCCTTGACGGTGCGCAGCACCATCTTGTCGACGAACGGCAACTTGTAGTCCTTGCCGCCGATTTTGTCCGTGTCCCAGTACTGCGCGTTCTTTACATAGGTGGTGGAGTTGCCCTGCGTGAACTGGTTCAGCGTGAACGGGCCGGTGCCGGTGACGTTCTTCCAGTTCGCGGCCCCGGCGGTGGCTACCTCCTTGGGCATGATGCCGGAGTAGTAGCCCCAGCCGAAGCGATAGTCCCACTCGGCATTGAATTCCTTGAAGCGGAAGATGACCGTGTACTTGTCCGGTGCTTCGACCTTGGTCAGGTAGTCGTAGTAGCTGGGGATCTTCTTGGCGCTTGCGTTCATGCGGCCGTAGCTGAACAGCACATCTTCCGACGTCAGCTCCCGTTCTTCCATTACGCCCGGCTTCGCGGGGAAGCGGACGTTTTTGCGCAGTTTGACCTCGAGCGTCAGCGGGTCGATCCACTTCCAGCTTTCGGCCAGCTCGCCCCGGATCGCGTCCGGCGGCAGCCAGGCATCGGCCTGGAAGGCGTACTTTCCGCCGTTGCGGCGCGACTTTGAGAGATCCGCGGCAAACAGTTGTTCATAGACCTGACCGGTGTCGTAGTTCTGCTTCCAGTTCCAGTCCGCCAGATCCCAGGACAACGCCGAGATGGTGGGGTAGACCGATCCGACCTCAAGCGTGCCACCGTACTTTGGCGCATCCGCCTGCGCGGCCGCGATGCCGCAGGCCAATGCCGCCGCTGCAGCCGCCACGGCTTTCGCCGCCATCAGTGGCCAGTTCGTCCTGCCGACATTCGCCTTGATAATGGGCACCATCTCTTGCTCCTTACAGGGTCTGAAGAGTCGTGATTCGGCGGGCCACATTGCCGGCCGGTGTTGGCGGGCGCGTTTCAGCGGCCGCCGCGTAGGCGTGGGTCGAGCAGGTCGCGCATGGCATCGCCATAGACGTTGATGGCGTAGACCACCACCGTCAGGCAGATGCCTGGCGCAAGCGCGAGCCACGGCCCCTGGAACATGAAGGTGCGCCCGTCGCCCGACAGCATGCCGCCCCAGGTCGGGGCGGGCGGCGGCACGCCGAGGCCCAGGAATGACAGTCCCGATTCCGCCAGGATCGCGGTGCCGACGCGGGTCGTGAACAGGACGATCACCGGCGGCAGCACGTTGGGCAGGATGTGCCGCCACAGGATGCGGCTGGTGGAGGCGCCGATCGATTGCGCCGCGTGCACGTACATGTTCTCGCGCACCGATACCACGGCCCCGCGCACGATTCTGGAGCCGCCGATACCGAGCAGCAGACCCAGCGTGCAGACGATTTGCCAACTGCCCGGGCCCAGCACCGAGACCACGACGATCAGGATGATGAGGTCCGGAAAACTCATCCAGGCGTCGACCATTCGCTGCACCACCAGGTCCAGCTTGCCGCCCAGATAGCCGCACAGGATGCCAAGCACGAGGGAAACCAGCGTGGCCAGCGTGGCCGCCGACAGGCCGATCACCACCGACAGTTGCGCGCCATACAGGCAGCGGGAGAAGATGTCACGGCCGAGATTGTCGGTGCCGAAGAGATGCGCCCATGACGGTGGTTGCAGCCGCGCCATCATGTTGATCTCGTTGACACCGTATGGCGCCAGCCAGCCGGCAAAGACGCCGCAGAACAAGAAGATCGCGCAGATCACGGCGCCGGCCGCGCCGAGCGGTTTGTCGCGGAACAGTCGGCGCATCATGGGAAACCGGGAGCGCCTGCGCGAGGCGGGAGGCGCCTGGGCCGTCACGAGCGAAGGGGACACTGCGCGTGGATCGACGGAGGGGTGTGCCATCAGTGGTGCCTCACTTTGGGGTCGAACAGGCCGTAGCTCAGGTCTACTAGCAGGTTGATCAGCATCACCGCCACGCCGACCACGAGAAAGACACCAGTGATGACCGGATAGTCCCGCTGGTGCACGGCATCGAGCAGCAACAGGCCCATGCCCGGTACCGCGAAGATCTGTTCGATGACGACGGCGCCACCGATCAGCAGCGGTGCCTGCAGCCCGATGAGGGTCACCACCGGAATCAACGCGTTGCGCAGCGCATGGCGGAAGATGACCTGTCGTTCGTTCAGTCCCTTGGCCCAGGCTGTGCGGATATAGTCCTGCCGCAGTACCTCCAGCATCATGGTGCGCGTCATCCGCATCGTGATGGCGGACAGCGCCATGCCCAGCACGATGGCTGGCACCAGCATCTGTTTCACGTGCTGCACCGGGTCTTCGAGAAAGGGGATGTAGCGCACGTCGGGGGACCAGCCCCACCACACTGACGGGAACACGATCACCATCGTGCCGAGCCAGAAGCTGGGGACGGCCAGCATCAGGATGGAGAACGACCGCGCCACGTAGTCGACGGCGCTGTCCTGGCGGGTGGCCGACACGATCCCGATGGGCAGCGCCACCGTCAGTGCCACGAACAGGGCCAGCACACCTAGCGAGAAGGTGGCCGGGATTCGGGCCATCACCATTTTCAGGACCGGCTCGCTTTGCCAAAGGGACTGCCCCAGATCACCGTGCAGCACGATATTGGTGACCCAGCGCAGGTATTGATCCCAGATAGGACGGTCGAGCCCTAGCGCGTGGACCAGTTGCTCGCGGGTGAGGGCATCGGCGCTGATGTCGTTCTGACTCAGCATGAGATCGACCACGTCGCCGGGCACCAGGCGCACGATGGTGAACACGATGATGCTGGCGAAGAGCAGCGTCGGTATCAGTGCCAGCAGGCGACGCACGAAGTAGGCGCTCATGGCAGGCCCCTGAGCGATGCTGGCTGGATTCCGGGCGGCGATGTTGCTGCCGATGTCGTTCCCGGGGTGGCGCGTACAGTCGATACCGCAGACATGTTGCCTCCTTGTGAGCGATCGGCCGGCATGGGCGTATGCCGACATCCGCGCGATCGCTTTCGCCTCGGTGTTGCGTCGTGCCCCGCCAGCGTCGTGGCGGGAGGGCTGGCCAGATCAGTAGCCGCGCATTCCTGCCCAGCGGTTGAGCTGCCAGTTGGCGTCGCCCAACCACTCCTGGGCTGTGCGTGCGCGCTTCATGTAGAACCCGATGTCCAGTTCGTCGGTCATGCCGATACCGCCGTGCATCTGCACGCCCTCCTGCACTGCCAGGGTGGCGGTGGTGCCGGCCTTGGCCTTGGCGACGCAAACTAGCGGCTCCGGCCCATCCGAACGGCCAGCGTCCAGCCGCTGCTGGCACTGCAGCACCGCGGCACGCGCGAGTTCGATCTCCGCGAACAGATGTGCGGCACGATGCTGCAGGGCCTGGAACTCGCCGATCTGCTTGCCGAACTGGCTGCGCTCCTTCAGGTAGGCGAGCGTGCGCGCGAACGTGGCATCTGCAATACCGACCAGTTCGGACGACAGCACCGCGCGGGCGATGTCGAGCACCTTGTCGAGCATCGCGGCGCCGTTGCCGGCGCGGCCCAGCAGCGCATAGGCCGGAACTCGGACGCCCTCGAAGGTGACGCGTGCCGCATTGGTGGCATCGGCGATCACGCAGCGTTCGACGCGGACGCCGGCGTTGTCGCGCGGCACCAGGAACAGCGAGATGTCGCCATCGGGCCCCGCCTGCGCGTCTTTCGCTGCGACGATCAACGTGTCGGCCACATGGCCGTCGACGACGAACACCTTGCTGCCGTCGAGCATGTACCCGTCGCCATGGCGTCGCGCCAGCAGGGTGATGCGCTCTGGCCGGTGTTTGCTCCCCTCGTCCAGCGCGAGCGCCGTCAGGTGGCGGCCCGATGCCATCTCCGGCAGCAGCGCGCTTCGCTGCGTGTCGCTGCCGAACAGCCCCAGCAGTGAGGCGCCAAGCACCGAGGTGGAAAGGAACGGCAACGGCGCAAGCGTGGCCCCGATAGCTTCGGCGATGATGCCGGCCTCGACCACGCCGAGGCCACTGCCGCCATAGGCTTCGTCGATCAGCACGCCGGTGAATCCCAATTCGGTGGCCTGGCGCCAGAGATCCCGGGAGAATCCGACGGGGTCATGCGTGTCGCGCAGCGTGCGCAGCGCGGAAATCGGGGCGTTGTCCTTCAGGAAGGCGAGGGCGCTGTCGCGCAGCATTTCCTGCGTGTCGTCGAATACGATGGGCATGGCGGCTTTGACGGTCCTTGGGCTTCGAGGGCTTCGATGTCTTTGGGCTGCGGTAGGCGTGGCGGTACGGGCGAGCCGGTACGTCAGGCGCCCGGGAGGCCGAGCAGGCGCTTGGCGACGATGTTGAGCTGCACCTCGCTGGTCCCGCCCTCGATCGAATTGGCCTTGGTGCGCAGCCAGCTCCGCGCCAGGGCGCCGTCCTGGCTGCGTTCGCCTTCCCACTCCAGGGCGTCAGTGCCGCCGACGGACATCAACAGTTCATAGCGTCGCTTGTTCAGTTCTGCGCCGTAGTACTTCAGCACGGAAGAGAACGCTGCCATTCCCTCGCCTTGCTTGGCCAGGTCGCGTGCCCGCTCGCCGGCGGCCGCAAAGGCGGCTTCGTCAATCTCGAACTGGGCAATCTGGGCACGCAGCATCGGATCGTCGAGGCGGCGTTGCGCATCCACGCCGATGACTTTCGCCGCGTGGCGACCCATGGGCTCGCGGAAGCCACGGCTGCCAATGGCGCTGATCATTTCGCGCTCGTGCGTCAGCAGATACTTGGCGATTTCCCATCCACGGTTCGGCTCGCCGACCAACTGGTGGCACGGCACCTTCACATCGTCGAAGAAGGTCTCGCAGAAGGGAGATTTGCCTGAGATCAGCACGATGGGCCGGGTGGAGACCCCGGGGGTTTCCATGTCGAACAACAGGAAACTGATACCCGTGTGCTTCTGCGCCTGGAAGTCGGTGCGCACCAGGCAGAAGATCCAGTCGGCCTTGTCGGCGTACGAAGTCCAGATCTTCTGGCCGTTGACGATAAAGTGGCCGTCACGCTCTTCAGCGCGCGTTTGCAGCGCCGCCAGGTCGGAGCCGGCATTGGGCTCCGAGTAGCCCTGGCACCAGCGGATCTCTCCGCGTGCGATCTTGGGCAGGTGCTCCTGCTTTTGCGCCTCGGTGCCGTACTTCAGCAGCGCCGGGCCCAGCATCGAGATGCCGAAGCTCTGCAGCGGCGTCCGGCAGTTCAATCGGGCCATTTCGGCGCGCAGCACCCGGGCCTGCGCCGGACTGAGCCCGCCGCCGCCATATTGGGTTGGCCACTCCGGAACGGTCCAGCCCTTTTCGGCCATGCGTTGCAGCCACAGGCGCTGCGCATCGGACTGATAGCGGAACTTGCGCCCGCCCCAGCAGATGTCGTCCTCGTTGCGCACCGGTTGGCGCATCTCCGCCGGGCAGTTCGCTTCCAGCCAGGCATGCGCCTCCTGCCGAAATGTCTCCAGTCCGTCCACAATTGTCTCCTTGTTGCGTCCCTGGGAAGCCGTGCCACGCGGGCATCGGTCTGCCGGAAAATCGGATCAAGGTTGTTCCATGCCACAGTCTTATTTTTCTAAAACACTTGCAGAAGGTGGCGGGTACGGCAACTTTTATACAAGCCGACCCAAAGGGCGTCAATACTCCAAAACCTAACCCGAGTGGCTTGCCGAGCGCGAAGCCGTGGAGGTCAGATGCGACCCGTCGCTCGAGGGTGGCGCGACGCGGAGTGCGAATCATGTCAGCGAGTGCGGTAGAAAATAGCTTAACTTCTGCGAAGATTGATCGAAGCGCTCATCATGCTTCGCAATCCCGGAAGTTTCATTGCCTCGTTCGATCCGGTGGCAGGCACCGCCAGGAGCGGGTACCTCGGCCCGATTCAGGTCGCTTGTCGAGAGAATATTGGTGACAGTCCGTGCATTCTTCTTTTCCATACCATTCATACGAATTTTTTATGGAGACGAGAAAGCTCGTCCGAACGGTGTGGTTAGTGCTCGCAGGGATAGGACAACCATGTCCATACCTGTATGTCTGCATATGAGAAACGTGACCGGTTTCTCCAAATGCCACCGGCAATTTGTGCTTTCTTTTCATAAGCTAGTGCCAGTGGCGGAAGTTCAGTCGAAAGCGATGCGACGCATGAGGGCAGTACACCTGCTTACATGCGTTACCCACTCTCCACATTTTGAAACGCAACAATGGAGGTACAATGCGCCCCACTTTGTATCTCACATATAACAAATGAGCCCCCGGCCTTCTCGTTTGGCGTGTGTAGACGCGCTGAAGGCGGTCAGCTCGCAGCTGATCGTGTTGCACCATCTGGCCTTCTATGGGCCGATGTCCGATGCCGCCCAATCTCTGGCCCCCGGCCTGATCGGCTGGCTGTCTGACTACGCGCGCATCGCGGTGCAGGTGTTCCTGGTCATCAGCGGATTCCTTGCCGCGCGCAGCCTGGCTCCCGCCGGACGCCTGACCGCCCAGAGCCCGCTTTCCACGGTATGGCGCCGCTATCAGAAACTGGTCGTGCCCTACACCGTGGCGATGCTCGTCGCGATCATCGGCGCCGCCATCGCGCGGACGTGGATGCATCACGACTCGATACCCGCCGCGCCGCACCTGACGCAGGTCATCGCGCACATCCTGCTGCTGCACAACATCCTCGATGTGGACGCGCTGTCCGCAGGCGTCTGGTATATCGCGATCGATCTGCAACTGTTCGCGCTGCTGGTATTCGCGCTCTGGCTGGCGCGCGCGGTGTCACGCGATACGTTGCCGCTGGGCGTGCCGACGGTGGCCGCGCTAGCGGTGGCCTCGCTGTTCTGGTTCAACCGTGATGCCACCTGGGATATCTGGGCGATCTACTTCTTTGGCGCCTACGGCATGGGCACGCTCGCGTACTGGGCGTCGAACCCCGATCGTTCTCCGGTGGCCCTGATCGCGCTTGGCGCGGTTGGCGTGGCGGCCCTGACGATGGACTTCCGCCTGCGTATCGCCGTCGCGCTGGTCACGGCGCTGGTGCTGGCCATCTCCCGCCGCGGGGGCTGGCTCGAGCATTGGCCGGGTGGCCGCGTCACCGCATACTTCGGCAAGATCTCGTACTCGGTCTTCCTCGTGCACTTTCCGGTCTGCCTGGTAGTGAACGCCTTGGTGTTCCATTTCGCTCCGGGCCAGCCGATGCTCAACGCTTTGGGGATGTTGCTGGCGTGGGTCGCCAGCAACGTAGCCGGCGCTGTATTCCATCGCTATGTGGAGGCTGCCAGCCCGCTGCGCTCGGTGATCGACTTCGTCAAGGAAGGGATTCACACCCGCAAGTGGACGCGGGGCGAAAAGCCCCAGGCCTGAGCGGCCGGCGTCAACCTCGTCAAATCAATGCTGGTGCGTCCGCACCAGCATGTACCGCCTTCGTCATGCATCCCGCACCCGTCCGGTGCGTGCGGAATGTCACTCACGGTAACAACCCCAGTTGAGGGTTGGCATGGCCATTGCCTAGTATGGATATATAAACCTGACCAACTGGTCAGGTTTCGATCCGGGGAGACGAGGCTGCCATGTCCGATCATATCGTTCTGACCTCGCACACACGCCGCGACAAGCCGGCCGAGCCGATTCACTGGGGCGCACCCACGGCGGCCGAGCGGGGGCCGGTCATTGCCAGCCTGACAGACCCCGCGCAGCGCAACGTTATTGGTACCCACGCTGGCGCCTATGCGATCTATCGCGCGCTGGCAGTGGCGGCGGGCAGCCTGCAGCGCGCGCATCGTCCCGACCTGACCGATACATCCCCGGCCGAAGCCATCGGCCCGCACCCGCAGTGGGGCGATCCGGACAGGATCGTGTCGCTGGATCCCTGGGGCCACCTGGTCTCCACCGTCTTCGCCGACCGCATCGCCGCCGGGGTGGACATCCGTCCGACCATCGCCATCACGCGTGCCCATATCAACATGCCCGAACTCATGGCCGCGATCTCGGCCGGACGGCTCAAGCCCGACGGCGACATCCTCGAGGCCAATGGCGACGTGCGCGTGACCAAGGCGGCGGTGGACCCGGTCTGGTACCTGCCCGGTATCGCGCGCCGCTTCAATATCAAGGAGAGCGTGCTGCGCCGCAGCCTGTTCGAGCAGACCGGCGGCATGTTTCCCGAACTTGTGACGCGACCCGATCTGAAGGTGTTCCTGCCTCCGATCGGCGGCATGACGCTCTATTTTTTCGGCGATGTCACAAAGCTGGGCCAGCCCGATACCCGCGTCGCCTGCCGCGTGCATGACGAATGCAATGGCTCCGACGTGTTCGGGTCGGACATCTGCACATGCCGCCCGTATCTGGCGCACGGTATCGAGGTTTGTATCGAGATGGCGCAGCAGGGTGGCGTGGGCTTGGTGGTCTATAACCGGAAGGAAGGCCGCGCGCTTGGCGAGGTGACGAAGTTCCTGGTCTACAACGCGCGCAAGCGCCAGGTGGGCGGCGACCGCGCCGAAACCTACTTCGAACGTACCGAATGCGTGGCCGGCGTGCAGGACATGCGGTTCCAGGAATTGATGCCGGATGTATTTCACTGGCTCGGGATCAGGAGGATCGATCGCTGGGCCTCGATGAGCAACATGAAGCACGGCGCGCTGACGGCGCAGGGTATCGAGGTGGTGGAGCAGGTGGCGATTCCCGAGTCCCTGATCCCGGCCGATGCGCGCGTGGAAATCGATGCGAAGGTGGCGGCGGGTTATTTCTCCAGGTACACGCCGCCCGACGCCAAGGAACTCGCCCAGGCAAAGGGCAGGGGGTTGAAGGAATGAATGAATTTCCGGAAGGAGGCAGAGCAGGACGCGACGATGGCATGGGCAGCGGCTGGCATAGCCCCGTTCCACCCGATCATCCCGCGGCTGCGCTGCTCAGTGCGGAAGCCGTGCGAACGCGTTGCGCGGTGGTGACGGACTTCGTGGCCTCGGGGGAATCCGAGTTGTTCACGTGGCACCCGGACCGCGTTCACGCGATCGCCGACTATGTGGCCGCGACGATTCGCCGCCGCTATCCGACGTTGCAGGTGCCGTATCACAGCCGCTGGCGCCATTTTGAAAGTGGCGGGCCGGGGCAGGCCACGATCAACCGCTGGCAGATCCTGTGCGAGCGCGCGGGCATGTCGGGCCCCGAACATCGCGAGGAGCGCGCGCGGATCGGCATAGATCTGGTGATCCCGAGCGTGCTGCTCGATGCGGGCGCTGGGCCCGACTGGCGCTACCGCGATGCGGCCAGCGACATGATGCTGACGCGTTCGGAGGGGCTCGGCGTGGCCAGCTTCGACCTGTTCGCGCGTGGCGGCTTCTCCGCCGGGCAAGGCGATCCGTTACGTTCCGACGCCGACCGCCTTTGCCGCATCGACGCCTCGACCATTGCCTCGGCGTTCCAGGTGGCGCAGCACAACCCGCTGGTCGGCCTGGAAGGCCGCGCGGGACTTCTGCGCCGGCTCGGGGAGGTGATGCAGGACACACCGGCGGTGTTTGGCAGCCCGGCACGGCTCGGCAACCTGTATGACTATCTGGCCTCGCATGCGCGCGAAGGCCGGATCGAAGCGAGCTTCGTGCTGCGCACGCTGCTGGTGGCGCTGGGCCCTGTGTGGCCAGGCCGGCTGCAGATCCAGGGGATCTCGCTCGGGGATTGCTGGCGGCATCCGGCGGCTCCCGAGGGTATGGTGCCGTTCCACAAACTCACGCAATGGCTGACCTATTCGTTGCTGGAGCCGCTGGAGGATGCGGGGCTGACCGTGACCGGGCTCGATGCGCTGACGGGTCTGCCCGAGTACCGCAACGGTGGCCTGCTGTACGACTTCGAACTGATGGTGCCACGCGATGCCACGTTCGCCAGCCGCGCGCACGCGGTGGATGAGCCGGAGATCGTCGAATGGCGCGCGCTGACCGTGACGGGGCTGGATCTGATCGCTGATGGCGTGCGGCAGGCGCTCGGTTTGAGCGAAGCGGACTTTCCGCTGGCGCGTGTGCTCGAGGGCGGCACGTGGGCGGCGGGGCGGCGTGTCGCGGCGCAGCGGCGTCCACCGGGCGGGCCGCCGCCGTTCGCAATACAGAGCGACGGCACTGTGTTCTAGCGCGTCGCGCATGGATCGAACGCACGGAAGCAGGCAGTAGACAACGGACAGCAGACAACGGAAACGATTCGCTGGCAGCCCCAGACGTGGCGGGCCCAAGGACCGCCTTGCCCGAACTTCACGAGAGTTTGTCACTCAAGGAGCGCACCATGAACGATCTGCCAGCCGCGGCTGCGGCCACGGAGACCTATGTCAACCCCGATAAGGCCACGTCGCCTTCGGTCATGGTCGTGAATCATCCACTGGTGCAGCACAAGGTCACACTCGTGCGCAACGAGGACACCACCACCGACAACTTCCGGCGCCTGGTGCGCGAGATCAGCCAGCTCCTGACCTACGAGGCCACGCGCGACCTGGCGATGGAGATCATCTCGATCCGCACGCCAATCGCGCCCATGCAGTCGCCGGTGCTGTCCGGCAAGAAGCTCTGTCTGGTATCGATCCTCCGTGCCGGCAACGGCTTTCTCGACGGGATGCTGGAACTGCTGCCGGCTGCTCGCGTGGGTCATATCGGCCTGTACCGCGACCCCGAGACACTGGAGCCGATCGAGTACTACTTCAAGATGCCCGAGGACATCGGCGAGCGGATGGTGATCGTCGTCGACCCGATGCTGGCTACGGGCAACTCGGCCATCGCCGCATTGAATCGTCTCAAGGAAGCGGGGGTGACCACCATGAAGTATGTCTGCCTGATTGCATCGCGGCCCGGATTACGCGCGCTGCAGGCAGCGCACCCTGATGTCTGCATCGTCACGGCGGCCATTGACGAGCAACTCAACGAGCACGGCTATATCGTGCCCGGTCTCGGCGACGCCGGTGACCGGCTCTACGGCACCAAATGATGGGCGCGCCGGCGCTTGCGCCGCCCGTGCGCGAATCGGGAGGCCGTATCCGGCAGGAAAACGAGGCGCAGATCCTGCGCGCCGCGGAACACGTGTTCGCGCGCGCGGGGTTCGCCGGGGCCACGATGGCCGACATCGCGCTGCACGCCGGCATGCCGAAGTCGAACCTGCACTACTACTTCCGGACGAAGCAGGCGCTGTACCGCGCCGTGCTGGCGCACACGTTGCAGCTCTGGCTATCGGAGACCGATATCATCAGCGCCGACCATGCGCCGCGCGTGGCGCTGGAGCAGTACATCCGCGCCAAGATGCGGCTGTCGGCCAGCCATCCGGACGCGTCTCGCGTGTTCGCCAACGAGTTGCTGCACGGCGCCCCTGAGATCGGCGGCGTGCTGCGTGAAGCGTTGCGCGAACTGGTGACGCGCAAGGCCATGGTGATTCGCTCATGGATTGAAGACGGTCAGATGGCCCGTGTCGACCCCTATCACCTCTTCTTCACGATCTGGGCCGCCACGCAGACGTACGCAGACTTCGATGCGCAGGTCTGCGCCGTGCTGGGCGTCAGCCAGCTCGACACCGAGGACTTCGAACGCGCCACCGAGCACCTGGTGGCGTTGCTGCTCCGTGGCTGCGGGCTGGATCAGGAAGCCTCGCTGGCCTGACCCAGCATCATGCGTGGCAGTTGCCATGCAGTCTTCGTCTACCATTGCCACGTCACCGCCACCGGGATCACAAGGGACGCCTCATGTTCGACACCATCCTGCGCCACTGCAATATGCCTGACGGACGTACCGATATCGATATCGGCATTGCCAACGGGCGGATCGCGGCGGTGGAGCCACGGATCGCGGCAACGGCGGGCGAGGAGATCGACGCTGCTGGACAGCTTGTCTCGCCGCCGTTCGTCGATGCGCACTTCCATATGGACTCCACGCTGTCATACGGCCTGCCGCGCGTGAACCAGTCCGGCACGCTGCTCGAGGGCATCGCGCTGTGGGGGGAGCTGAAGCCGCTGCTTACGCAGGATGCCATCGTCGAGCGCGCGCTGGCGTATTGCGACTGGGCCGTCTCCAAAGGGCTGCTGGCGATCCGTTCCCACGTGGATGTGTGCGATCCGCGCCTGCTGGCCACGGAGGCGCTGCTGCACGTGCGTGAGCGCGTCAGGCCCTACCTGGATCTGCAACTCGTGGCATTTCCGCAGGACGGTCTGCTGCGCGCACCGGATGCGCTCAACAACCTTCGCCGCGCGCTGGACCTTGGCGTCGATGTGGTGGGCGGCATTCCGCATTTTGAGCGCACGATGGCCGACGGCGCGGCGTCGGTGAAGATGCTCTGCGAGGAAGCCGCCGAGCGCGGGTTGCGCGTGGACATGCATTGCGACGAAAGCGACGACCCGATGTCGCGCCATATCGAGACGCTGGCGAGCGAATCGGTACGGCTGGGTTTGCAGGGACGCGTCACGGGTTCGCATCTGACGTCGATGCATTCGATGGACAATTACTACGTCTCCAAGCTGCTGCCGCTGATGCGAGAGGCCGGCGTATCGGCCATCGCCAATCCGCTGATCAACATCACGCTGCAGGGGCGGCACGATACCTATCCGAAGCGGCGCGGCATGACGCGCGTGCCCGAGATGCTTGCCGCCGGCATTCCTGTGGCCTTCGGTCACGACTGTGTGATGGACCCCTGGTACAGCCTTGGCTCGGGCGACATGCTAGAGGTGGCCCACATGGGTCTGCACGTCGCGCAGATGACGGGGCAGGACGCCATGCGCGCGTGTTTCACCGCTGTGACAGAAACGCCGGCACGTATCCTGGGTCTCGAAGGCTATGGGATCTCGCCGGGCCGCCGCGCGGATCTGGTGCTGCTGCAGGCGCGGGACCCGGTGGAGGCGCTCCGCCTGCGCGCAACGCGGCTGCTGGTAATGCGGGCAGGGAATGTCATCGCCCGCACGGCGCCGGCCACCGCAATGCTGGCGCTCGCGGGTCGACCGGCTCAAGTCGACTTCCAGTTACACCGGGCATGACGGTGTGGAGAGTTTTTGAAGAATCGATGAATTTTGTGTTGACAGAGATCGTCTTGCTCAGCATAATCTCTTTCTTCGCATCGCAGCAGCAATGCAGCGAAACGAAGCCCAGATGGCGGAATTGGTAGACGCACTAGGTTCAGGTCCTAGCGGTGGCAACACTGTGGAGGTTCGAGTCCTCTTCTGGGCACCAAATTCAGAAAAGCCCCGCGCAAGCGGGGCTTTTTTCGTTTCTCCGCCCGGAAAGAAAGGCCCTTGAGGGCCTTTCGCGAGGACGAGAAAAGGTTGCGCTTGCAAGCGCAACCCGGGGTCGCGCATGGGTGACCGAGTCCTCTTCTGGGCACCAAATTCAGAAAAGCCCCGCGCAAGCGGGGCTTTTTTCGTTTCTCCGCCCGAGGCTTAAGAGGACCGGCTCCAGGAAGAATGACTGACACTGTCAGGCAAAATTCTCAGGGCGTGCCGCTCCCGTCCGGCAACCCGCATTACGGTCTAACTGACACGCCGGCTTTGACCTATGCTCCAGTTTGATCGGGCACGATTCAATAACGCCCGGCAAGGTGGTTGCCATGTCCGTACTGTTCACGTGCGGGAGAGGGGAGGGCGCCGGGCATTGTCCCGGCTGGGAGCGCTGTGTCGCCGCGCACCCAGGGCACCATTCCTGTCTCCATCTGGGCTTCCTGATCGTGCTGCTTGCGAGCGCCGCGGCCTGCGCCGAGGAACTTGCGAGCGGGCCGCCAGGCGCGGATATGCCGCCGTCGATTGTCCAGGACAAACGCGACGCGGGCACGCCGCCTGCGGAAGCCGCCACACCGGAATCCCCATCGCTCGAGCCACCTCGCATGGTGGCCATGGACGACGATCCTGATCAGCCTGCGCCTGTCAACGTGCTGGCTTCGGAGCAGATGTCGGTGCCCAGTGGAGAGCATGAGGTCGTGGGCAGCGCGGGACCGATCGATCGCCAGGTCGAAACGTACCGGGCCGGCACGCGCCCGGCGATGCTGCATCTCGATGACATGACAACGGCAACCGGGTTCGTCGATGGCGGCACGCGCACCATGGCACTGGCGATGGATACGCCGCTGTCGCGCAACAGATCCGGTCCCACCCTGCAGTCCCGTGTCGAGATGGCATACCGTCCTGGCATGGCGCCGGTACCCGGCAACTGGGACGCGCCACCGGGCGAGGCCAATGCCACCGGGCTGGCCGTGCGGCTGTATAGCTCCGCGCCCACGCGCCTGAATGGTGTCTACCCCTTCGTTGAAGCGGACTGGTGGCAAGACAATCGCGCACGCACCATCAACATCAACGGCACGCGCATCGACACCGATCTGCTGCGTGGTCTACTGTCCTTCAACGTCGGCGCGCACAGCAACTCGACCACCGGCCTGAAGCTATGGGTCAAGGCGCGCGGAGGACGCAACGCGGGCGGAACACTGGGTGCCAGATACCGCTGGTAAGGGATGGCGGCAGCAGTGTCGCGATAGTGTCTGTCGAGGGAGTATCTGGTCTTCGAGAAATAATTTTCACGAAGTACTTGCGCGCGATGCGAATTGCGATACAATTCGGGCCTCGCGTGCGGCTGTAGCTCAGTTGGATAGAGTACTTGGCTACGAACCAAGGGGTCGTGGGTTCGAATCCTGCCAGCCGCGCCACCTATTAGGAGGGCTTCCAGCAATGGAAGCCCTTCGTCATTTTGGCTCTTGTGCCAGCCTTGTGCCTTGAACCGAACCCGCCAAGTCCCTCAGGGGCGTGAGGCGGTCAGCATAGGGCGCCAGGTGCTCCGCCGACAGATGCGCATACCGCCGCACCATCTCCGGACTCTCCCAACCTCCCAGTTCCTGCAAGGCAAACAACGGCGTGCCGTTCTGCACGTGCCAGCTCGCCCAGGTATGCCGCAGATCATGCCAGCGGAAGTCCTGGATGCCAGCCCGTTCCAGCGCCGCATACCAGGCCTTGGTGCTGACCTGGGTGATCGGCTTGCCCCGGAACGAGAACACGTGTGTGGCATGCTTCCCGACCTGCTTGAGAAGGATGCCCGTCGCCTCCGCGTTCAGGGGCACGGCAATCGCCTTGCGGGCCTTGGCCTGGTCCGGGTGTATCCATGCCACCGAGCGAGAGAGATCCAGTTGCGACCACTCCAGCCCGGTAACATTGGCCCGGCGCAAGCCAGTAGCCAGCGAGAACGCCGCCATGTCTGCCAGGTGCTCCGGCAACGCGGCCAGTAGCCGTTGTGCTTCGTCCCGCGCCAGGAAGCGAATGCGGCGGGTCGGCTCGGGCAGCATCCGGATCTTCGGCGCCTTATCGAGCCATTCCCACTCATTCTCCGCCTTGCGCAGCACGGCACGCAGGACTTCCAGCACGCGGTTGGCCGTCGCGTTGCTAACTCCCTCGTTGAGCTTGGTCTGCGTGATCCGGTCAACCAGGGCACGGTTGATCTGATCCAGCGGCCTGCCACCCAGGAAATGATCGAGCCAGCGCAGATGGATCTTGTCCGTCTCGATCGTCGCCTTGTGGCCTTGCTCCTTGAGCCAGCGAACGACTGCGTCATTCCAAGAACGCTGCGGCCGCTCACCCAACTTGCTGATGCGCCAGGCTTCGGCTTTCAGCTTGTCGTGCAGCTCTTGCGCGAGGGTCTTGCTTTCGGTCGCAGCAGATCGGCGTATTCGTTCGCCGTTGGGGGCGACGAAGTCGATCCACCAGACCGTTCCACGTTTGCGAAGTGACATAGATCAGGTTCCTTTCCTAATGTCACTTGCAACGCCTGCCGGGGGTGAGCATAGAGGGAGCGCACATAATCAGCAAGATCCTGGTCGATGAACACCCAGGCGCGGCCAGCCTTACCTCCTGGAATCTGCCCGCGCTTGGCTCGTCGCCGCACTTCCTCGGGATGCATCTTGAGGAAGGCGGCAGCCTCCTGGAGATCAAGCGTCCGCATCCTGATCCCCTGCGCCGGGCAGGCCGATACTGTAGGGCACCAGCCGCTTTGGAATGCCATCGCGCCGCAGCTTTTCGACTACCGTGGCGGCATCTTCATCGTGGAGTTGCATCAAGACGTTGATGGCTTTGCCGGACAGGCGACTGGCGTTACTGGTCATAACGTCGACGCTCATGGCGGCGGCCTTCTGGCACATCTTGATCTTGGATTGCACCGCTGAAAGGAATGCAAGGCAGGGGTAGGCGCCGGCCAGGTATTGGCCTGGCACGTCCAGCGTTTCCCAGGGAATCACGTGGTTCTTGCCGCGCAGTTCCAGCTCGACACGGCACCAGGGACTATCCGGGTGGCCGAGCTGCTTACCCTTCTCGTAGCAGCGCAACAGCTTGTGCGCACGGGTGCCGATGTAGAGCGTTCGCCCATCGGTGCCGTCCGTCCAGTCGCCCGCGTGCTTGAGCTTGCCATTGCGGCCCCCGCAGTTGAAGCCATTGGCGTGATACCAGGCCAGGACGTGCTCGATACTGCAAATGCGCCCCTCGAAGTCATCGTGGGCCAGGTCGATGCGTGAGATTTTGGCATCGAGCGCGTTGCCCCACGCGGCCAGTCCGCGCCAATCCTGGATGCGGGCGCAGCCCGTGCCGTTGATTTCGACGTGGACGGTGTTGCGCTGATGCCGACCACCCCAAGCCACGATGCCGAAATCCCCAAGACGTGCGCTTTGTGTGTAGCCATTCCAGCCAGCCAAGCGAATCTCTGTCACGGCGAGGGTGGCCAGCCGCTCCACCTCTTGAAAAACCCATTCGAGGGCTTTGCCGGGAGGTGGTACGAGCGTGAATCCCAGCCAGTCCACATGTGCGGCGTTGGGAGGAGCGGTTTCGTCCGGGAGTGGGTGCAGCCGGTAATCGAGGCGCCCGCTCGGGTAGGTCACCAGCTCCATTTGCTCCGTGGCGCGGTCTGGGAATGCCGGGGTCGTAGGGGCGTCGGAGGGGGTGATAGGGTGTCTTTTATCCCGTATTACTACACGGGATGATTGCGCGGCGTTCGCCGCCGCATCCTGCGGATGCAGCGGTCGATCCACCGCGCCCTGGATTTCCGTGTTCGAATGCGCAGACATAATGACTCCAATCGCGTGGAGGCGACAGAGTCACGGTCAGGCAATGTAAATGAGCGCGCTCCGCCGCCGGTTAGGGGGAGGAGTCACAGGCGAGTAGCGGTCGATGTTGCGCGCTCGAAGTTGAATAGCCGGCTTCTAGGTTCCAGTTGGAGCTATGTCTGTGTCCGATCAGCCCAATTTGCCTAGATGTGCGAACGATGCGCGATATATGGTGGCGGCTGACTCTCGATGCGGAAGCTCAATCTTCAGGTGCTGGTGCCGGTAGAAAAGTAGGTCTGCGCTTTAGGTGGGATGGTTTGTACCTGTGACGTCACAATGCTACGCCGTGCGGCAAAGCCGGAGCAAGGGGGTAATCCGACGAAAGAGCTTTATCAGCCCAATCGTAATCCTATTCCGCAGTGTACTTGTGGCGATAGCGACATAATGTTGCTCTCTGTGCACAATAATGCACAGGAGAAATCATGCTCAAAGGGGCCCGATCTAAACGGCTCGCGCGAAGTATTTTCATTATTCTCTCCGCGCTGTGTTCTCTCATGATCTGCAGCATTTTTTGGGAATCGCCATCCCATGCAGTGACCTCCGAGGTCACCTATCGAGTGACTTACCAGTATCCGTACAGAGCGACTAAAGACGAGGCATGTAGGGAATATCTCGCCGGCCCAAGTCAAGCAAATCAGATCTGGAAGTCCTCAGATCCGGGTTGCTGGAGCGTTGTCGGCGGTTACTTTGATATGGCTTTTCCATACCAAACGCAGATAGTCTGTGCCGATGGTTCGCTCCCGGATCTTGGCAAGCCATATGTACTACGATGTGGGGGAGCAACCTATTGGTCTTCGGGTGTACCACAGGACCAGTTGATTGAGCAATCGTGTCCAGTTGGCAATCCGATACTGTCTGGGACAGGCACAAAGATTCAATCAGAGATCGATTTCCTAGGGGCTGGCGCCCATCCGCTTGCCTTGCAGCGAGTCTATCGATCAAGATACTTGACCTATGGTGTCAATGGATTTGGGTTACGGTGGATGCACCAGTGGCAGCGTCGACTCAACGTTGAATCGGCAACCGCTGTTGCCTTGCGTGGCGATGGTACCGTTCGCGTATTTTCGTCGGCGTACAACCAGTGGGTGAACAAAGATGTACGGGACACGTTGGTGTCTATCAAAGACACCCGTGGCGTCGTTGTTTCCTGGAACTATTTCGATGCCAGTACCGATCGCACCGAAATTTATGATGCTAGCGGTGTATTGAAAGAAGTTCGAGAGCAGAATGGTTGGAAAACTACCCTCTCGTACAGCGATAGTTCTACGTCGACAAGCATCGCACCGCGCATTGGCATGCTGGTGAAGGTACAGAATCAGTTTGGTCAATCACTCAGCTTTACCTACGACAGCACCGGGAAGATCGCGACGATCACGCTTCCTGACTCCAATATCACCCGCTATGGATATGATGCCGACGGGCGGCTTGCTACTGTCACGTGGCCGGATGGCAAGGTTCGCAGCTATCACTATGAAGACGCTCAGTCTAGCGGGGCTCTCACCGGGATCACGGATGAAGCAGGCGTGCGATTTGCGACGTGGACCTATGATGCGCAGGGTCGTGCTACCAGTTCCGAACATGCGGGTGGCGTGGACAAGGTGCAGGTGCAGTACCTGAGCAAGAGTCAGAGTG
>NZ_JBBHZL010000019.1:0-47422 GCF_049843575.1 Cupriavidus sp. Met-2 | reverse complement strand
GTATCTGGAGTTCAAGCAACCCGGGGAACCAATCACAGTTCGCGTGACATCGACTGCAGGGCTGGATAGCAAATTTGATGCACTCCCCGTAGATGCCTACAACGCAACGGTCATGGATCGCCCTCTAATCCCCAGCGAAAACTACAGCGCCGACCACCGATTAGCATGGGCACCAAAATCTGGAGCATTGCTTGGAGGTGTATTGCCAGGCGGGGCTACAGAATTGACTATTTCGGTTGTCGACGTTGGCCCCTCACTAGCCGGGGAGGACGTCACGTTGATAGTCGAAGCACCCGTAAGATTAAAGCAGGTTGCAGCGGGCTACGGCTGGCTATGGTGGCTCTACCTCTGGCCAGTCTTCGGGACGATTCTAGCCATCTACTTTTGTGCGCTGTGCTGGCGCAGCTATCGGGCGTTGCGCAGGTAGGACGTTCGGTAGCTGCGCCACTCGAGTGTCCGAAATTGGTTATGGTCGCCCTTGACCATCGGGTCGGCCAACGGCCGTGAAGGGTCGTTCTGCGACGGCCGCGCCCCCCAAGACCGTTGAATCTGAAGTCGAGAATGGTGGCGGCTTGCCACGAGCCTCGACCGCTGGTACGCGGAAAACTGCGTTGCCTGGCTCCTGAAGCGGCCATTCGCAGCTTCTTTCTTACTCCTTCATTAACCTCCAAAGCGTCGTTCGTCCGATCCCCAAGGTACGACTCGCAGCGGCGCGATTGCCACCGTTTGTCTGCAGGACTCGCATGATGTCGTCCCGAGTCACGGTCCCAGTCGGCGCATCGGTAACCTTGTGCCTGTCCGCTGCAACAGGCAGCGATTGCATCTCTCCAAACTCGGGAAACATGGCCCGCAGGTCTTCCCGCGCACTGCCTGAACCATCGCTCAGATAGATCGCCGCGCGCGCTACGAGGTTTTCAAGCTCCCGTACGTTTCCGGGCCATGTGTAAAGCTCGAAGAGCGGCGAGAGGAACTCCAGAATGTGCTTCGTGACGGTGGCTGGCAGGTGGTACTTTGCTGCACTCCGTGCGAGCAGATGCTGCGCTAGGCCGGGTATATCACTGCGCCGCTCACGCAAGGGCGGCAGTTCGATCTGTAGGAGATTGAGCCGGAAATACAGGTCGGCGCGAAATGTGCCGCGCTTGACCAACTCACGCAGATTACGATGCGTCGCGGCGATGACACGGACATCGATTGGCGTTGCGCGCCCAGAGCCGAGCTTCATCACTTCGCGTTCCTGCAATACACGTAGCAGGCGGCTCTGCAACGCGGCCGGCATCTCACCGATCTCATCGAGAAAAATGGTCCCCGTATGCGCGACCTCGAAGAGGCCCGGCTTTCCACCACGCCGTGCGCCGGTGAAGGCGCCCTCTTCATGGCCAAACAGTTCGCTTTCTATCAAGCCTTCCGGCAGTGCCGCACAATTGAACGCGACGAATGGGTTGCCACGCCGACGGCTGGCATTGTGAATACCTTGAGCAACCAGTTCCTTGCCAGTGCCGCTTTCGCCTGTGAGCAGCACGGTAGCGTCGTGCGCGGCGCTGGCTCGCGCTAGCCACCGCACGCGTTCAAGCTCCGGGGAGCCGCCGATCAGATCAGCCAGGTTATGCCGCGCCACCAGATGCTTCGGCCGCTGATTGGTTCGCAACGAGCGGTCAATGCGCTGTGCGATTAGTGTGTCCTGTACAGTGACCACCGCTCCGGAGCGTGAGCCATGCTCAACGATTGGCACGCAGTTGACAATCAGCGAGCGACCGCCGATCTGTTCGATGCGCTCGTTGCTTGGCGAATCGGCATCGAGTGTTTCGCGTAGGTGCGGGCCGACCGCCCCCAGGAGCTGTGACGCCACATCGCGGGAGCGGTCCATGCCGAGCAGATCCAACATCGCAGGATTCACCACCTCAAGCTGCCCACCCTCGTCGAATGCCGCAACGCCGTCGCGCAAATGCGCGACGATGGTGTTGAGTCGCACGCGCTTTGATTCCTTCTGGCGACTCATGCGTGCCAACTCAATGGAGCGCTCGAACGCTTCCTCCACAGCGCCAATGGAATAGAGAAATACGCATTGCAATCCCGCCTGCAGCGCCAGATCGCATGCCATGCCAGGACCAATGATGACGGTGCAGCCTTCTGCCGCAAGCGTATCCACGGCCGCACGCACCTCGTCGATCGAACGGTATGCGCGCTGTTTCAATGCAACATTCAGCCAGCCGCTGAGGTTGGCCAGTTCCCTCGACACCGAATCGTGCAGCACCAAACCGATGGCCTCACCCGGCCACGCTGTGATGGCCTGCGTGATAGCGTTCAGCACGTCGAAGCCATTCACCTTTACCATCACCACGGGCACACTGAGATTGTCACGCAGATACGCGCCGTTCGAGCCGGCCGCCAGCACGACGTCAACCGTGCCTGCATCGACGTACGCCTGGAGGGCGGTCACGGCAGCCCCGTAGCCCGCGCGAATCGAGAAGAAACGCGCCAGCTCGTTGTAGCGAGGCGCGACGGTCTCACACAGCGTACTCATCCGGCTGATGCTGACCAGCGCGATGCCCGGGCGGAGCTGGTTTGGATGTGAAATGAGCGTTGACATCTTGGAGGCTCCTGAGTGGAACGCTTTTGGAACGCCCCGAGAAACATGTGGAACATTGTCGCATGAGCGTGTTCCCGGTATGAAATCTCGTAAGCCATTGTTTTTGAAAGAAACAACGGCAGGTGCGGGAACTTGGCACGATCCGTGCGAAAACACCGTCTCCTACTCTGGAGACACTCCAAATGACTACCTTATCCGCCGCCCGCCGTGCGGCATTCCGCGCCAAGGTCAATGAACGCCGAGGGCTGCTGGTGGCTGGCGCCTTCAATGCAATGAGCGCCCGCGTCGTCGAGGAAACCGGGTTCGAGGCCCTGTACCTGACGGGAGCCGGCGTTACGAATATGTCGCTTGGCCTACCCGATCTCGGTTTCATCGGCCTGCATGAAATTGCCGAACACACCGCGCGGGTCCGCGATGCGGTCGCGCTACCATTGATCGTCGATGCCGACACCGGTTTCGGCAATGCGCTCAACGTACGGCACACGGTAAGAACGCTCGAACGCAGCGGCGCCGATGCGATCCAGATTGAAGATCAGGTGATGCCCAAGAAATGCGGACATTTCTCGGGCAAGGAGGTCATCGCGACGAGTGAAATGCTTGGCAAGATCCGCGCTGCCGTTGATGCGCGCGAGGACCCCAACCTGCTGATCATGGCGCGCACGGATGCCGCAGCGGTGCATGGCATGGAGGCTGCCATCGAGCGCGGCCATCGCTTCATTGAGGCGGGGGCGGACATTCTCTTCATCGAAGCGACCGAGTCACTTGCCGACGTCGAGCGTTTGCCCAAGCTGATCGCTGCGCCACAACTGATCAATATTGTGATCGGCGGGAAGACGCCAGTACAGTCGCGCGAAACGCTCGCCAGCCATGGCTACGCACTTGTGCTGTATGCGAATGCAACGCTACAAGGCGCAGTGCTTGGTATGCAGAGGGCGCTCAGCACGCTGCGCACGAATGGTCGGCTTGACGAGGATGCGACGCTGGTGGCGCCATTCAGCGAGCGGCAACGCTTGGTCAATAAGCCTCTATACGACCGGCTCGATCGCGAATACGCAGCAAACGATCATTGAACGGGAGGGCCACGCCGGAAGAGTTTCAAAGAGGATCGTGGCTCCCGGACAACTGAACAGGTAGATTTCACCGCAGCGCACAGCACGTTGGGGTCAAGGTAATGGTTGGCGGCTCAGCGCGCCCACGCGCGGGAGGCCGACGACTGAGACCGGCCATAAGCAGTCCTCCCTGGCCCCAACTCCGAACGTCGTCTGAGCGCCACCAGACCGTCGCCAGACTTGGCGCGCATTGAAGGAAGGCTGGCGCGCTTCGCATGTCCAACTGGGTCTTGGCGCCCTATACTGGGTCGACCTATTCAATAGCGCGAACTCCACGTGAGTTGTCGATGAGCACCCCATGAGGCGCAGCCAAACTTTTTCCCTGGACATAGGGTGGCACCCCTTGCTAAAGGACTTCGGCCTACGACCGGATCAAATTCTCCGCAGGGCGGGGCTTCCGGAAGACATGCTTTCCCGCGGCGAGCGAGGCCTGACCACCGACGAGTGGTTCCGTTTCTGGCGTGCCCTGGAGACCGAAGCAGCGGACACCATGTTTCCATTGCGCATCGTCGAAGTAATTGCGGCGGAGTCTTTCGATCCGCCGCTGTTCGCAGCCCTATGCAGCGCCAATCTGATGCAGGCGGTACAGCGCCTTGCCAAATACAAGCAACTTGTCGCTCCCATGAGCCTGGAGGTGGACGTGGGAACGTCGAGCGAGCTAACAGTGTCGCCCCGCTGGCTGTCGATTCAGGCCGATGTACCGTATTCCTTGCAGGTGGCCGAGATCGCGTTCTTCCTGCGATTGACCCGCCTCGGGACCCGCGAGCCCATCAAGGCATTGCGGGTGGTACTTCCGCAACTGCCGCCGAACGCCTACGTCCGGCGTTTCGAGAAGTTCTTCGGCGCACCTGTTACACCGGGGGAAAGTCCAAGCGTCACATTCTCTGCCGAAGATGCCTTGCGTCCGTTTCTCACAGTGAACGAAGGCATGTGGCGAGTGTTCGAGCCTGACCTGCGCCGCCGGCTCAGCGAACTCGACGCAACAGCGGCAACGGCGGAGCGCGTGCGCGCCGTCCTGTTGGAACTGCTGCCGAGCAACGCCGCCACCATCGAGAAGGCTGCCGAGCGTCTGGGCATGAGCAAGCGTACGCTGCAGCGTCGCCTTGAAGACGAGGGCGAGAACTTTCGCGCTTTGGTCAATGCCACGCGAGAACGCCTGGCCCGCCACTATCTGGGGAATACCAAGATGTCCAGCGGCGAGATCGCCTTCCTCCTCGGCTTCGAGGATCCCAACTCCTTTTATCGCGCATTCCAGGAATGGACCGGGCAAACGCCTGACAGCGCCCGTCGTGCCATGCACCTGAACTGAGGAGACGCACACCTTGTCCACGCCTATCGATCAACGCAAGGTGCTGCTGGCCGGCGCCACCGGACTCGTGGGAGGCCTGATGCTTCAGGCTCTGCTGGCGGACCCGACCGTCGCGCAGGTGCATGCCCTGAGCCGTCGCCCATTGCGCATCCGCCATCCCAGGCTTCAGGTCCATATCGTGGATTTCAGCCGGTTGCCCGCGCTCCCGCAGGCCGACGAGGTGTATCTGGCGCTCGGCACCACGATCAAGGTGGCGGGCAGTCAAGCGGCGTTCCGCGCTGTCGACCTGGAGGCCAATCTGGCTGTAGCCAAGGCCGCGTTTGCCGCGGGGGCCAGTCGCGCAGGTCTGGTCAGTGCGGTTGGCGCAAACGCGAAGTCCTCCACGTTCTACAGCCGCGTCAAGGGTGAACTGGAGGACGCCCTCAGGTCGTTGGGGCTGACGACGCTGGTGATCGGGCGACCGTCGCTGCTGCTGGATTCTCGGGATGGACTGCAGCAACCGCCGCGCATCGGTGAACAGATTGCCATCCCGATCGCGAAGCTGCTGGCTCCGCTGCTACCCGGAGCCTATCGGCCAGTGCATGCACGCGCAGTCGCGCTGTCACTGGTCAAGACCGTGCCTGCAACCGAGGGGGTGGTCATTCTGTCTTCCAGCATGCTCGCCAGCATTGGCAGCGAGCCCTGAGCACGACGGGGACCATGCCTTGACGCCACTCGCGAGGCGTTTGGCGCTTTTTGCTTGAATCGTGGCGCCGATCGCTAGAGGCCCAACGCCGCTCGATGCGTACAGTCAATGGCAAGGAAGGCGAACCGAATCCGGGCCGCCTTCCACCTCAACCCCATCAGGAAAAGTCACCATGCATTCCAAAGTTGCTCTCGTGACGGGCGCTTCTTCCGGTATTGGCGAAGCCACCGCACTCACGCTTCTCGCCCAGGGCTACACGGTCTACGCGGCCGCGCGTCGCGTGGAGCGGATGCGCAGCCAGGCCGACGCCGGTGTCCACGTGCTAGCGATGGACGTGACGGACGACGCCGTGATGCGGGCAGGCATAGAGGAGATCATCGCCAGGTCGGGCCGCCTCGACGTGTTGGTCAATAACGCCGGCTATGGTGCCTATGGTGCGATCGAGGACGTGCCGCTGGCCGAAGCGCGTGCCCAGTTCGATGTCAACGTGTTCGGTGCCGTGCGCTTGATCCAGCTGGCGCTGCCACATATGCGCGCGCAGCGATCTGGCACCATCGTCAACATCACCTCAATGGGCGGCAAGATCCACACGCCTATGGGTGCCTGGTACCACGGCACCAAGTTCGCGCTGGAGGCGATCAGTGACTGCCTGCGCATGGAAGTGGAGCCCTTCGGCATTGACGTGGTGGTGATTGAGCCGGGCGGGATCAAGACGGAGTGGGCCGGCATTGCAGCGGAAAACCTGCAGAAGGTATCCGGCACGGGCTCGTATGCGCCCCAGGCCAGCGCGATGGCAAAGTTGATGATCAATGAGGCCAACGGCAATCGTCAGTCGCCACCCCAACTGATTGCAGAGACTATCGCAAAGGCTGTCAATGCCGCTCGTCCAAAGACACGGTACGCCGTCGGCTTCGGTGCCCGGCCCATGATTCTCATGCGACGCCTGCTGTCAGATCGCGCGTTCGATAGTCTCATGCGCATGGCTGCCAGAATGCCCCGCAGTGCGCAGCGGCGCTCGTGCGGCGCAGCCAGTTGAGTGAGGACAGACACGATTACGCCAAGGCGTTGAAACACGCGCAGCAGTTGCCGGCTCGACCGATTCCACGAACCCGCGTATATGGCGCTAGTGCGCCTGCATGGGCAGAATCACGATCTGGGACCCGCTTTGCGCGCCTATCGTAGCTGCGTGGAGACGGCGCGGAGCACGCGGGGAACAGCGATCGGCGTTCGCGTCTATCTGCTGCGATAGCCCGAATCCCGAGCAGCTCCGGGATAATACGGGCCCTTTGGACCACATTTGACCGACAGCCCAGAAACCAGCCTGTCGTTGGGTCCGACCTTAAGGGGCGTCGGCCTGTCACCTAGAATATTCTCAAGGTATTGCGTAACCCGGCCGCGCCGCCAACGCAAGCTACTGGAGACCGTTAGAGCCACATCGCAATCACTGACGGGTGATCCATGGTGCTATTACTTCGCTATCTGGGAGTCTTGGGAATCTGCGGCTTGTTCACTGCATGCGGAGAGATTCCGTCCAGGCATGCCACGTGCGGCGCCGATTCCTGTCGCCCTCGGCACGAGCACGAGATGCTGCAATCCGGCGAGGCGTCATGGTACTCGGCAACGTTCCAGGGGCATCTGACCGCAAACGGAGAACGCTACGATAGCAGCGCCCTGACTGCCGCCCATCGAACATTACCGCTCGGCAGCCATGTGCGCGTCAGATCGTTGGCTACCGGAAAATCGGTTGTCGTTCGCATCAACGATCGCGGACCATACGTCAACGGCCGAATTATCGATCTCTCTTATGCTGCGGCGGAAGCGTTGGGCTTGCCAGATGCGCGGTCGATGCGGGTGCAGATTGAGCGTTGATTTGCTTTGAGTGCGGATTCAACCAGCGAAGGCAACGCACTAAACGCGCGGCCCTCACATGATTGAGGCAATGCGGTGGTCGGGCACGCACGAGACCACCGCTTTACCACCTGCCATATCAGTCGATTCGCGCGCCCGATGCCTTGACGGCCTGTCCCCACCGCTTCTGCTCGCTGGCGATCGTCGCCGCAAAGGCGTCCGGCGACTGCCACGCTGGTTCGGCCCCCTGGAATTCAAGCTTGGCCTTCGTATCTGGGTCCGCCAGCACGGTACGCAGCGCGGCCGACAGCTTGTCGACAATGTCCTTCGGGGTGCCGGCCGGTGCCAGCACCCCGTAGAAGCCCACCACCTCGAATCCCTTCAGGCCGGCTTCTTCCATTGTCGGCACATCGGGCAGCGCCGGCGATCGTTTGCCCGACGTTACCGCCAGCGCGCGTACCTTGCCCCCTTTGATGTACTGGGTGAACAACGGAATGGAGTCGGCCATCATCTGCGCCTGGCCACCCATAACGTCCGTCAGTGCCGGCGCGCTACCTTTGTAAGGGATATGAACGATGAACGTGCCCGATGCCTGCTTGAACATCTCCGGCATCAGATGCGAGATACCGCCATTGCCGCCCGATGCAAAATTCAGCTTGCCCGGATTCGCCTTCGCATAGGCGATGAATTCCTTCAGATTCTTTGCGGGCACGTTGTTGTTGACGACCATCACCAGCGGAATCAGCGCGGTACGCGCCACAGGGGCAAAGTCCTTCGGCATGCTGTAGGGCAGCTTGGGATAGATCGCATTATTGATCGTCATCTGGCCCGTATTGGCAATCAGCAACGTGTAGCCATCCGGCGCGGACTTGGCGACGTTATCCGATCCGATATTGCCGGCGGCGCCGGCCTTGTAGTCGAGCACGACCGACTGCCCGAGAATGGGCTGCAATTTTTCGGCGAGAATGCGCGCGTGCGTATCGACCGGCCCGCCCGGCGGAAAGCCCACCACCATCCGGATTGGCTTCTCTGGCCAGGCCCCATGCGCGGCGCCCGCGGCAAACGCCAGTGGGGTCAGGGCCAGAGTGGCAAGGGCGTGCAGGACACGGCGGGCAACAGGCATCGTCATTTTTCTCTCTCCAGATACGGCCACGCTCTGCGAGGCGTGGATCGGTCCGGTATTGTGACGTTTATATGACATATTTGTGAAGCCCCTGAGCCGCATCCCGACTGGCATGCCAACCACACGAGAACAGTTCCGCGTCTTGACTTGCGCGCCCGCTTCTGGTCATTGGCAGCCAGGCCTAATAAACCAGAAGGAGTGCAATTTGAAAGTCAAACGTGTAGTGGCCAATATTGAAGTCGCTGATGTAACGCGTGCTCGCGCCTTCTATCACGATGTTCTTGGCCTTGAGCTCCTGATGGACCACGGGTGGATTCGAACCTACGGCTCGCAATCTGAAATGACTATTCAAGTCAGTTTTGCAACAGAGGGCGGATCCGGCGCGCCTGTGCCGGACCTGTCAATTGAAGTGGACGACGCGGACGAGGCGCACCGGCGTATGCGAGATGCAAGCTTTTCCATTGAACATGGGCCAGTCGACGAGCCTTGGGGCGTGCGCAGGTTCTTCGTCCGAGACCCCTACGGAAAGCTGGTCAACATCCTCGCTCACACGTAGCCGCATGTGCAGATGCCAGCGTGGAGCGGTCATGAACTGTGAGGCGAGCCAGGCCGCGATTTCCGCTTTGTGCAGATGTCTGCCAAACAGAACGCTCCAACTTTCGACGCTCCACCTTTCGATATTCGTAGTTTTGTTCCAGGTGGATTCCATCGATACCGATGTCGGAGTTCCTCCAATCTTGGAGCGCGGCGAGAGCCAGTAGTCGCTTTGAAGCACCATATCGCAGCGCCGCACGGCGCCTGCGCCTGCGCCTCTCGCGGCGCTGCGATAGCCGCAGGTGTTCCTAAGGTTCTCGAAGAGCGTGCGTCCTTATGATCTGCGCGAGCGAAACCGATGCGATCGCTCATATGGGACGTTCCAATGCGGGGTTGCCAATTGAGGAATTGCCCATTGCGCTGCCCGCCGACACCGATGTAGGACGAATGCTGACTGCTCGCACAGTTTCTTGCTTGCTACGCTCAATTAACCAGTCCGGGCTAATCCATCAGCGGGGCGTGCCCGCGTCGAAAGGAAGCAAGGAGATCGTCATGAGGAAACTGTACGCACTTATCACTCTCGCAGGCATGCTGTTGATCGCTGGCTGCAACACCATTTCAGGCGCGGGCAAGGACATCGAACGCGGCGGCGAGAAGGTGCAGGGCGCCGCGGAGAGCACAAAGCAGAAGATGTAGTGTGCTGACAGGTCAGCTGCTTCGTCGCCAAGGAGAAAGACACCATGAGCGAAGAACCATCGCGATCGTCTATGAGCGCCATACGCTGTGATCCGGAGAAGTCGGATATGCAGCGCGCGGGCAGCGACATCCAGGAGCACGCGTCGCTGACTGACTTTCGGTACGGCAGTCATTGCGGCGTGGAACGTGGCGTAGACGTGGCAGATTAACTACAGACGGGCCTGTCGAGCGAAAGCACCTTGTCTCACCCCTATCACGTACGGTTCGGTGGCAAGCAACCCGAGGGCGTAGAAAGCTACAGCATGTACTGCATGGGCCCAGGCAGCAGAGCGCCGGGGCCGGAGTTCGAGGGGATGCCCGCGCCCGTTCCTGCAGTGCTGGGGCTGAACGTTACGGACTCAATCGGCGACACGGTGCTGCCTCAGTCTGACTCGTATCTCGTTGTTGTCCTCGACGAACGCTTCGCGCAGACGGTTGATGCGGGTACGGTACGTGCAGAGGCGCACGACGGCATCGTGACATTGCGAGGCACAGTACGTGACGCCGCAACGTGCACGATCCTGGAAACCGAGGCTCGCAACTGCCCCGGCATCAAGGCCGTTCACAGCGAGTTACTGGCACGAAACAGGTCGCGGACAAACAGGGGATAGCCACCAGCGCGGAGGCGCATGTGCTGTTCGGAGTGGTCGCGGCGATCAGCATGACCCTCGACGCAGGAATTGATGCGAGATTGATGCGCAGACGGTGAGCACCCGGTCGGATCCGGCGAATAATCACCCGACGAAGCCGGTTTTCAATTCGCCGGTAAGGGACCTCCGCCGATTGCGTGCCGATCGGCATCTACTGGCGAACCGCACGGTATTAAATCGGAACGTCCACCATCTGGATTGATCCGTCAATTGAATGTCACTGTGGACTCTTTGGCCAACGTCCGCAGATGGCCGATAGCTACCTTCGGCGGCCGTGTCATGCGGCCCCTGAGGGAAGCAGCGCCCCTATGTCCGCGTTCGGCCATAAGGCAACATCCGCCCATCTGGTCGGCCGGACGCTCAGACGTCGGCACTGCGCTGCAATCGGTCACTGGGCCCTGAACGCCGAGCCTTACTTACTCGGCAATTCCGGCCAGTCGGTTGCGTTGGCCAGATATCGAGTCCGGCATCCCACGCAGAGGATCGCATTCAAACCTGATCCCCACGTTTTGCCATTGCCTTGACCAGAAAACTGGAGTCGTCGCTGCGGGTTCCGTGGTTGCACGTCGCCGCCCCAAAGCAATTCGTCCCCATGCACAGCCGCATCGGAAAGACATCCGTCGTAACGAGGCCGCGCCTGCGCTGCTATCGACCGAACGCCAGGACGATCTCGTCGATCGTCACGCGGACGCGCGCGGTGTGCCGCAGATCCTGATGCGTTACGAGCCAGACCTCATACGGTGCACCGCTAGTGCGGTCTGGCCAGATCCGCACGAGACCATCGCGTTCGCCCATCGGAACGGGAATCTCGCTGATGCCGAGGCCGGCCTTGAGTGCCGCGCGCAGAGTCAGGTTCGTGTTCAGTCTTGCGGCGATACGGCCATCCGTCAGCGGTTCTCCAATGAACGACGGCGCGCGCGCCTTGGCGAAATGCGGCTGATAGACGACAAGATCGTGCCCCAGGAATCGCTCCCCGGGTACTGGTTCGCCGTGGCGCCGGATATAGGCTGGCGAGGCAAACAGCCCCACGTCCCAGCTCGCAAGACGACGCGCGAGCAGATCCGGGTTTCGCGGCTTGACGGTTCGCACCGCGATATCGGCTTCACGCTTCGCGAGATTGAGGACATGCGTCGTCGTGTCGAGGGCCACCGATACGTCGGGGTGCTGTGCATGCAGGCTCTCGATCGCCGGCACCACGTACTCCTGCGCTAGTGCGTCCGTCGTCGAGAGCTTCACCTCGCCGGCGAGGCGCTTGTCCATGCCTTGAGTGTGGCGCACTAGATCGTGCGCGGACTGCTCCATCGCCTCCGCGGCGCGGATCGCGAGCTTGCCGACCTGTGTGAGCTCATAGCCATTCGAGGTGCGCAGGAATAGGGTCGAGCCAAGTGCATGCTCGAGCACCGCAAGCCTGCGGCCTACCGTCGCCTGGTCGATGTCGAGTGCGCGGGCGGCGGCGCGCAACGTCCGTTTCCGATAGAGCGCAACGAAGATGCGCGCGTCGTCCCAGTTCATGTCGCCTCCCGCATGATGCAAATTTGCATCATACGACCAGCAAATCGCTGCGTGTCAAAGGACCGGCAGCCTCCCTACACTTTGCTTCAGCGATGCACCGATCAAGCAAGTTGCTCGAATCCGCAGTGCATCCGGCATTTTGAAAGGATGAACTCATGACACACGCAACGCATACCATTCCTGCAGCAATGGTCGCAATCGAGATCACGCAACCAGGGGGGCCCGATGTTCTTGCGCCGGCGCAGCGGCCAGTTCCCGTGCCGGCAGCCGACGAAGTATTGATCCGCATTCATGCCGCCGGCGTGAACGGCCCCGATGTCATGCAGCGCATGGGCTTGTATGATCCGCCACCGGGTGCCTCGGACATCCCCGGACTCGAAGTCGCAGGCGAAATCGTGTCCGTCGGGCGCGACGTGATCCGGTTCGCAGTAGGCGACCTCGTCTGCGCACTGGTCCCGGGCGGCGGCTACGCGGAGTACGCAGTCGCGCATGAGAGCAATACGCTGACGATTCCGGAGGGTCTCTCAATGGTTGAGGCAGCTGCGCTGCCGGAGACCTTTCTAACGGTATGGCTGAATCTGTTCCAGCGCGGCAAGTTCTCGGCAGGCGAAAGCGTGCTTATCCACGGCGGCGCATCCGGGATCGGCACCACGGCGACGATGCTTGCAAAAGCGTTTGGCGCATCAAAGATCATCACGACAGTCGGCTCCGATACCCAGCGCGACGCGAGCATTGCGCTGGGCGCCGATGTCGCCGTGGATTACCGCAACGAGGATTTCGTCGAGGCGGTAGCACGCGCGACGGACGGGCGTGGCGTCGACGTGGTTGTCGATATCATTGCCGGCGACTACGTCGCGCGCAATTACGCAGCGGCTGCGATGGACGGCCGCATTGTCCAGATCGGCGTGATCAAGGGTCCGGCGCAGTCACTCGACTTATTCCCGATGCTGGCGAAGCGTCTCACGCACATCGGCTCAACGCTGCGCTCGCGCACACACGAGGAAAAGGCGGTGTTGATCGAGGATCTCGAACAATCTGTTTTTCCGCACATTCGGCGCGGCGCGGTGAAGCCGGTTATGTACAAGACCTTCGATCTCGGCGATGCGCGCCGCGCGCATGCGCTGATGGACTCAGGCACGCACATCGGCAAGATTGTGCTGACGACCCAAGCGGCGCACAGCGCTCCATAAGCGTTTTCCAGCCCTCCCCGGTACCACGGTACCGCAAGCAACGTCGAGCATCTGCATCGCGATGCCGGTGCGACCTATTGCTGATCGAGTAGGTTCTATGGTCGCGCCGGCCCGTCGGTAAAGGGCCTTCCACAGGGTTTCGCTGGCGTGTTCTACAGACACCGATCGACCGCTATCGCGCAGCGTCCGGCGCACTCTCGGAAACGGCCTTTTGTTCGCCAGTATTGCAACAGGCCACAAAGGGTCGCTCAGGGACGGCCGCGACATGGAGGTGTTGCATCGATCCATTGAATCCACATACCGATTCTGGTCCTTGAGGTACTCCTTTCAACAGCGGCGGAAAGAAGCTCGCCGCGTGTCTCAAGAATGGGACGAGGAGCAGATGAATTGGTTGGTTTGACCTCGCCGTGAGACTCCTAACGCGCCGGGGTGGCGGGTACAAGGCTATCGCTCCGCGAGCCGGCCAAGCCTGCCGTCTGAGCCGAATCCCAGTTTCGCCTTGCAGAGGACAAGGCGGCCCCTGCGTTCTACCACATCGAACAGCGAGTTCTGCCTCCGCCTCTCACACTGAACAGATGCTCTCGCCTATCCTGCACAAGCTTGCCGCGCTCGCGCCGAGCGGAACAGGCAGACTTTTTCCGGAGACTCGCGTGTCTGACTACTACCTTTTTGCCGGCCGACTGTTCATTGCGGTTATGTACGTGCTTAGTGGCGCCAACAAGCTCCTTTTCTTCAGTCATGGGCTGGACGAGGTCAAATCGCGCAACCTGCCGTTCCCGCAACTAGCGCTGTCCGCTACGATTGCCGTCCAGCTCATTTGTGGGCTGGCCATCATGGCAGGATTCCAGACCACGACGGCGTCGCTCTTGCTGGCGCTATTCACGTTAGCGACGGCAGTGCTCTTCTATGACTTCTGGAACCAGGAGGGTGCGCAGCGTACGCTCATGTTCACCGGATTCCTAGAACACATCAGCATCATTGGAGGTTTCGCCCTGCTGATGGGTGCTGGGCCCGGAAGATTTGTGCTGCTTCCCTAGGTTCCGACATGGAAGCAGAGGCGCTTCGGGCAGACGTGGCGACGGACAGACTGACCAGTGCATTGCGTGCATACTGGCAAGCCGATGCCGGCCGCTGGCTCCATGCCGCCAAGACCGCGCTAGCCGTGCTCATGGCCACTTGGTTAAGTATGCGACTGGAGTTATCAGCACCGCGCACCGCTATGGTTTCGGTGGTGATTCTGATGATGCATCAGCACAGCGGCATGGTGCTTGCCAGGGGTTTCTACCGCGCTGCGGGCATGCTCGTGGGCAACTTGGCGGCCTTGATGCTGTTCCATGCCTTTCCACAAGAGCGGGTGTTGTTCTTTGCCGGCCTGTCCGTCTGGATCGGGCTGTGCGTGGCTGGCGCAGCCTACTATCGCAACTACCAGTCTTACGGCTTTGTGCTGTCGGGCTATGCCACCTGCATAGCCGCAGTGCCTTCGATCAACAATCCCTACGCCATCTTTGACAACGTGGTTGTCAGCCTCAGCGAGGTGTCGGTGGGGATCCTCTGCGCGGGCCTGGTGAGCGGTCTGGTCTTTCCACAACGAGTGAAGGCGATGCTGCTCAGCGCGGGGCACCAACATCTGACAAGCTTCATCAGCTTTATCCGACAGGCCGTTGGCGGGGGTGAGTCCGGGGACGCTCTTGGGTTAGCCCACCTTCGCCTGATGGGCGAGCGGGCCCAGCTAGAGAGCCTGCGGAGCGCCACCGTATTCGAGGACCCGGAGATGCGGGCGAACAACGCCCTGATGATCCGCCTGAACCACGATTTCCTGGATGCCATCGCGCGGTTCCACAGCATTCACCAACTGCAGGCGCGCGTCGCGAAGGTGGCGGATCATCGTGCCGGAGAGGCGCTCCACGCATTGTTCGAGCGTCTGCTTGCCATCCTGCCCAACGCTGAGCCAGGGTCCCGTCTGAGCCTGGCACAAGTCCACGATTTTCATGCGGGCCTGCAGGCCCTTTGGGCCGAACTGCCGGCGCACATCATGTCCACAAGAACGTCCTTGTCGGACGCTTCGCCCGCCACGCGCGACCGCTTTTCTGCTGGTGCACTCTTCTTCGAAGACGGCATGGCCGACCTGCTTGCGTTCACCGGCAACTTTATCGCCATACGCTCACAACATTTCCCCGGCACAGCGCCCGCCAGCGACAGCCGCCCTGACAAGCTGCCGAACTCCGCCAATCGCGCGTTTGCCATCGCATCCGGCGTGCGCGCTGCTGTTGCCATCCTGGCCTGCTCGTGGCTTTGGATCGCCTCGGGCTGGAACAATGGCGGCTCCGCGCTTATCGCGGCGACCATCGCCATCGCCCTCTACTCGGTCATGCCGCAACCCACCACCGTTGCCAGGCACATGCTGATCGGTTGCCTGACGGCCTGGGTGGCTGGCATGGCGTTCAACTTTGTCATCTTGCCGCGGGTCGACGGTTTCCCGCTGCTGGCAGTCTGCCTGGCGCCGATCATCCTTGCAGGCAGCTATCTAGGAACCTTCCCGGCGACTGCAACCATCGGACTTGGATTCGGCATCTACTTTTGCTTTCTGACGAACCTGACAAACCCTGCGCTCTACAACCCAGTGGGCTATCTGGACGCCGGCCTCGCAACACTGATGGGCATCGGAATGGCTTCACTGGCGTTCGCCACCATCGTGCCCACCGGCAGCCGCTGGCTGGCTGATCGGTACTTGCGCCAGTTGCGTGCGCTCGTGGCCTCGAGGGTCTGCTATGGCTCCCTGATGGGCCTGCGCCTCACCTTCGAAAGCAGTATCCGCGACTTCGTCCAGTATTCCGGCACACGGGCGGGTAGCGGCAGGTTCAGTCGGGAGACGCTGTTGAACTGGTCCTTCGCCACGCTAGAGATCGGCCTGGCTGTGATCGACATACGGGAAGCCGTGGTGCGGCATGTCATGCCGGGACCGTGGCAAGAGCAGCAGGACCTGTTGCTAGCGGCCATCTCCGGCTTGTTTCGGAATCCTTCGACTCAAACCCTGGAGAAGGCGCTCAGTGCGATCGATCAGGTTATCAATGAAACAGCGGCGTCCGTGAACTGGGCTGGCGGTGCGTCCGGTGCGCTCACAGCCGGCCCGGCCCGAGTGCGTGCCCAGTTGCATGTCATCCGACTTACCCTGCTGGACAGCGCATTTCCGCTTGTCGACTCGCTCGCAGGAGCGGCTACGCACCCTGTTTGAGTTGTCCATGGTATTCGCTGCCCCCACTGCCCGTCTCGTTTCCTGCTGCTGCGCGGCTGCCCTGGCGTTGGCCGGCTGCGCCGATACGGGCGGGATCGCTCCGGCGTCCACGCTCATCGATGCTGCCAGCGTTGACCCCGGAACGGCATTGCGCGCCACCCAGCGCGATGCAGGCTGGCCACAGTTAGCCTGGTGGAAACGCATGGGGGACCCGAACCTGGATGCGCTGGTGACGCAATCTGTTGGCGGCAATCCTGATATGCGCATTGCACTGGCCCGTGGCCAACTGGCCGAAAGCGCAGCCCGCATAGCCGGCGCGGCGACTGAACCTGGCATAAGCACGGGCGGAGCCTTCGGCCGCACGCGCTTTCCGCGCCTGGCCACCCCGCAGCCCATCGGCGGCCATACCACGTGGAACAACCATGTCAGTGTCGATCTCGCCTACGACCTGGACCTGTGGGGCCGCAACCGCGCCATCCTTCAGGCCGCGCTGGACGGCGTCCAGGCGACGGCCGCAGAAGCCCGCACAGTCCAGATCAACCTGGAAACGTCCGTTGTGAGGGCTTATGTGGATCTGGCGCTGCAGTACGCCTTGCTCGACGTAAACCAGGCAAACCTCGTGCGTCAGCGCAATATCTATGACATCGTGCACAAGCGCGCCAGCCGCGGCCTTGCTAGCGAACTGGAGGTAAGCCAGGCACAGACGCAGATTCCTGCGCTGCTCGCGCAAGTGCAGCAGTCCGAGCGGCAAGTTGCGCTGGCGAAAAACCAGATTGCCATCCTCAGCGGCCAGGGTCCAGGCGCGGGCGAGAGGCTCCTTCGCCCCCGCCTACTGCTGGAGACGCCGGTAGCAGTGCCGTCCTCACTACCGGCCGAACTCGTCGGGCACCGTCCCGATGTGGTGGCGCAGCGTTGGCGCGTGGAAGCCGCGGCGCACGGCATCAAAGCCGCGAAGGCCGACTTTTATCCGAACATTGACCTGGTGGCGAGCATCGGGCTGGCTTCGGCCGCATTCGGCAATTTCTTTACCTTTGTCAGCCGCGACGCAGTGGGCCACAACGTCGGCGCGGCTATCTCGCTGCCTCTGTTCGATGGCGGACGAAGACAGGGAAACTACGGCGTGGCCACTGCCAGCTATGACTTGGCGGTGGAGACCTACAACAAGACTGTCCTTGCCGCCTTCCAGAGCGTGGCAGATGAGGTGATCTCGCTGCGTTCGCTTGGGGACCAACAGCAGGATATCGAGGCATCGCTGAAATCTGCGCAGCGCGCGTATGAGCTGGCCGAGAAAGGTTACCGGGGCGGCTTCACCGATTACCTGAACGTACTCGCCACCGAAAGTGAACTCAGACGGCAGCAGCAAGCCTTGGCACTGGTGCAGGCCGCGCGGCTGGACACCTGGGCGCGCCTGATGCAGGCCCTGGGCGGGGGATTCGACGCCGCAATGGACCAAGATTGACCCAAACCGGAACCACTGCCATGCCACGCGAAATTGCCCTCTTCTCGGTGCTGATGCCATCGCTGCTACCGGTGTTCCTGGCTTGCGGCGTGCTGTACTGGATATTTGACCACTTGCTGGCACGCGCCGGAATATATCGGCTGGTATGGCATCCGGCCCTGTTCCGGGTCGCGCTATTTACCTGCCTTTTCAGCGGCATTGGACTCCTGCTTTGGGACTGATGCGCCAGAACCGCCACATGAAACTCAATCTCCAATCCCTGCTCCGCGTCCTGGCAACCTGTCTGTTGGCTACGGCTGCCATTGCCCTGGGTTATAGCCTTTGGGCCCACTACATGTACTCGCCCTGGACCCGCGACGGACGGGTACGTGCCGAAGTGATCAACATTGCCGCGGATGTCTCCGGACTGGTGGCCCGTGTGGCCGTGCGCGACAACCAGGAGATACACAAAGGCGACCTGCTCTTCGTCATCGATCAGGAACGATTCCGCCAGGCACTTGCACAGGCCGAGGCACAGGCCCAGGCGCGAAAGGCGGAACTCGACATGCGACATCAGCAAGCCATGCGCCGGCGCGATCTGGACAGTTCGGTGATCTCCGTCGAAAGCCGCGAAGATGTCAGCGCTCAGGAGAAGCAGGCCCTGGCCAACTACCAGGCCAGCCTGGCGGCGGTGGACACAGCCAGGCTGAACCTGCAACGCAGCGAAGTACGCTCGCCGGCGGACGGCTACGTGACCAACCTCAACCTGTATGCCGGCGACTATGTAAGCGCGGGCACCGCGCGAATGGCGGTGATCGACAAGCATTCCTATTGGGTCTATGGGTACTTTGAAGAAACCAAGCTGGCCAACGTGCAGGTCGGCGCGAAAGTGGAGGTCCGTCTGATGTCCGGTGGAGCCTCGTTGCGAGGACACGTGGAGAGCCTAGCGCGAGGCATCGCCGACCGGGACAACCCCACCGGCGCAAACCTGCTCGCCGATGTGAATCCGGTGTTCACCTGGATCCGGCTGGCGCAGCGCGTGCCGGTGCGAATACACCTCGACGAAGAACCTGCCGGACTGCCGCTCGCGATGGGGACAACGTGCACGATCACGGTGCAGCCGGGCAAGCCGTAGGACCGTCAACGCGACGCCGCCCGCTGTTCCCGGGGCCTGCAGGCGACTTACTCAGTTCCTTAGACCGGCCAGCGCGGCGATCCGCGTGGTTTTCCGGGTCTGGTCCTCAATATAGCGGGCGAACTGCTCGGGAGTGAGCCGCATGGGCACCATGCCTTGCGCCGCGAATTTTGTCTCGACGAAATCCCGATCATTGAGAATCTCCAGGATCGTCGCGTTCAGTTTGCTAACCACCGGCTTCGGCAGCTTTGCCGGACCCAGAACACCGTAGACCGCGGAGATGTTCATCTCGCCGAAGCCGGCCTCGGTGAACGTCGGAACCTCTGGCAATGCCTGCGTGCGCTTTTCCCCGCTGACGGCCAACACCTTGAGCTTGCCCGCATCCAGGAAGCCTTGGATCGTTGGCAACGCGGGGAACGTGAACAGAATCTGGCCGCCAATGACATCGCTCACGGCCGGAGCCGAACCCTTGTACGGGACATGGGTGAGATCGGTTCCTGCCAGCTTGTTGAACAGCTCGCCCATCAGATGCGGTTGGCTGCCATTGCCGAACGAACCATAGCTGAGCGCGTGGGGCCGGTCTTTTGCGTAGGCCGTCAACGCTTTCATGGAGTTGACCGGCAGGCTAGCCGGGACGGCCATCACCAGAGGCACATAGCCAATCGTCGCGACCGGAATAAAGTCACGTGAGACGTTATACGTCAAGCCAGGCAGGACCACCGGATTGAGCACAAATGTCGCATCGTTGGTCAGCAGCAGCGTGTACCCGTCGGGCTTGGAGCGGGCCACCAGGTCCGCTCCGATGGCGGTATTGGCGCCACTTTTGTTTTCGACGATGACCTGCTGGCCTAGCTTCTCCGACATACGGTGCGCCAGTTGGCGGGCGATGATGTCGGTGGTGCCACCCGGCGCGTAAGGCACGATCAGACGGATCGTCTGGTTGGGGTATGTCTGAGCCTGGGCAACGCCGCCACTCAACAGCCAAGCCGTGCCGAGCACTGCAAAACACCCCGTCCAGCGGGACGAGAGAAGGATCGCAGCAGCAGACCTCGCGGTCGTTCGATGGGCATGCATATGGTGTCTCCTGATTTCTTGTAAATGTGGGTGTGGGACATGAGTGGCTTGCGCCCGCTCATAGGAACAGCCAGGGCTCGTGCCTGATTCTGTTCAGCTCGTAGCGACGGATCGCCTCCTCGTGCTGCAGCGCCAGCCCGATGTCATCCAAGCCATTCAGCACGCAGTGCTTCTTGAATGGATCCATCGAGAAAGAAATGGCGTCGCCCGAGGGTGTCGTCACCAGTTGTGTTGCCAGATCGACATGCAGGCGGTATCCCGGCGTGGCGTCGACCTCAGCGAAAAGCCTGTCAACGACGTTAGCCTCCAGCACGATCGGCAGCAGGCCATTCTTCATGCAGTTGTTGTAGAAGATGTCCGCAAAGCTGGGGGCGACCAGCGCGCGTAGCCCGAAGTCTTCAAGGGCCCATGGCGCATGCTCGCGCGACGATCCGCAACCGAAATTTTCGCGCACCAACAGCACCGAAGCGCCTTGGTATCGCGGCTGGTTAAGCACGAAATCAGGATTGCGCAGCCGCTGCGAACAGTCCTGCCCTGGCTCGCCAGGGTCGAGATAGCGCCACTCGTCGAACAGATACGGACCGAATCCGCTGCGCTGGATGGATTTCAAGAATTGCTTCGGCAAGATGGCGTCCGTATCCACATTGGCACGGTCAATAGGCGCCACCAGCCCATCGAGTACTGTGAAGGCCTTCACGCTGACTTCTCCTGCAGCACGGTGCTCACGTCGACAAAGTGCCCGGCAACCGCCGCTGCCGCGGCCATTTGCGGGCTGACCAGGTGGGTGCGACCGCCGGGCCCCTGCCTGCCTTCGAAGTTGCGATTGGACGTGGATGCACAGCGCTCACCAGGAGCAAGACGATCGTCATTCATGCCCAGGCACATTGAGCATCCGGGCTCGCGCCACTCGAAGCCAGCGTCGATGAAGACCCTGTCAAGGCCTTCCGCTTCCGCTTGGGACTTCACCAGCCCGGAGCCGGGCACCACTAGCGCCTGACGAATGTTCGACGCCACGTGGCGGCCGCGGAGCACGTCGGCGGCGGCTCGCAAGTCCTCGAGCCGTGCATTGGTGCAAGACCCGATGAAAACCTTATCGAGCGCGATAGATGCCACTTTGATGCCGGGCTCCAGCCCCATGTAGGTTAGTGCCCGTTCCATGCCACGGCGCCTGACCGGATCGGCTTCCTGTCGCGGATCGGGAATGCGCTCGTCGATCGCCACCACCATTTCCGGGGACGTGCCCCATGTCACATGCGGCCGGATCGTCGCAACACCAATGTCCACGACCGCGTCGAACACTGCGTCCGGATCGCTGCGCAGCGTGCGCCAGTAGGCGCTGGCACTTTCCCATGCTTCACCTTGCGGCGCCTGCGGGCGATGGGCCAAATATGCCAACGTGGTTTCGTCCACGGCAACCATGCCAGCGCGAGCCCCCGCCTCGATCGCCATGTTGCAGACGGTCATGCGCCCTTCCATACTGAGGCCACGGATGGTGCTGCCGGCGAACTCGATCACGTACCCGGTCGCTCCCGCCGTACCAATGCGTCCGATCAGCGCCAGCGCGATGTCCTTGGCAGAAACACCTGCCGCCAACTCACCTTCTACCCGGACCAGCATCGAGCGCGGCTTTTTCATCCACAGACACTGCGCGCTGAGCACCTGTTCGACTTCCGAGGTACCGATACCGAAAGCGAAGGCTCCGAAGGCGCCATGTGTGGATGTATGTGAGTCGCCGCAGACAATGGTCATACCGGGCAGCGTCGCGCCGCGCTCGGGACCCACCACGTGCAGAATGCCCTGGCGCGGGTCGTTCATGCCGAAGTTCACGATTCCAGTCGCAGCGCAGTTGCGCTCGAGTGCGTCGACCTGCGCGCGGCTGATCGGGTCGGCAATGCCCGCCGCCCGTTCGGTAGTTGGCACGTTGTGGTCGGCCGTGGCCAGCACCGATGCAGGACGCCATACCTCACGGCCATGCAGGCGCAGCCCCTCGAAGGCCTGTGGGCTGGTTACTTCATTGACCAGGTGCCGGTCGATATAGATCAGCGAAGGTCCGTCGGACTGCTCGTGAATCACGTGGCTGGCCCACAGCTTGTCGAGCAGGCTGGCTGGTGGATTGGCTTGCACCATGCTTATGGTCTCCTCTTGGTCAGGTCATGGTCATCAGGTCATCGCCCCGAGACATCGTGCCCCACTATCTCCATCACCGCGAACACCGACTCATATAGCGCCACGTCGATGAACTGCCCGTCGCTACCATTTGCGCGCGGGTGGTGCATTGCCAGCAACGCACCGATCACACCGTAGATCGAAGCCAGCGTGTCGCCGATGCTCACTCCCGAGCGCACCGGCGAACGATCCGGATAGCCCGCGACGTAGCGCAACCCGCCCATCGACTCCGCAATCGCCGCAAAGCCGGGGCGATCCTTGCAGGGGCCGGTCTGCCCGTAGCCCGACACCCGCACCATGACGAGCGTCGGGTTGACGGCACGTAGGTCTTCCCAGCCCAGCCCCCATTTCTCGAGCATGCCGGGGCGGAAATTCTCAATCACGATATCGGCCTCTGCCACGAGGCTGCGCAGGATTTCCTGACCCGCCGCCGAACGCCGATCCAGTGTGATGGATTTCTTGTTCCTGCTCTGGCCGTACCACCACAGCGAAGTCCCGTCATGCAGCTTGCGCCATCTGCGCAGCGAGTCTCCGTCCTGCGGCGGTTCGATCTTCAGCACCTCGGCACCGAACTGCGCCAGCAGTCCGGCTGCGTAGGGGCCAGCGATCAGCGATCCGAGCTCGACCACCCGCACACCCTCAAGTGGCATGGGCTGCCCAGCCTCGGGCTTGCTGTCGGACATGTTTCCGGCTTGGGTCATTCAGCTACCTCCCACAACTGTCTCGTTCGTAAAAAGGGCATCCGCCCAAGTGCGGATAAAATGCGGTCATGACATCAACCGACCTGCCCCGCCCACCCATCAGTGAGGCACCCTCGCCCCGACCGGACGAGGGTCATCGTGACTACGTAGCGGCTCTGGCGCGCGGACTGGCCGTCATCCAGGCGTTCACCGAGGGCTTGCCCGAGATGACCCTGAGCGAAGTCGCCCAGGCCACAGGCATGACCCCGGCCACGGCACGCCGCGCATTGCTTACGCTGCAATCGCTCGGCTATGTCGGCGCCAACGGGCGCCGCTTCCTGCTGCTGCCGAAAGTGCTGTCGCTCGGCGCGGCCTACCTCAGTTCGATGAACCTGCGCGATGTCGTCCAACCGTTCCTGCAAGAGGTGGCCGACCGCTTTCGCGACGCCGTCTCCCTGGCGATCCTGGATGGCGATAGCGTGGTCTACCTGGCACACGTGCCAAGCAGCCGACGCATCGTGTTCCGGGCATCAGTCGGCTACCGCCTGCCCGTGCATTGCACTTCGCTCGGTCTTACCCTGCTGGCCCACGCTCCGCAGGCACAGCAGGACGCGTTGCTAGCCAAGGCGCCGTTCCAGAAGTACACCCCGATGACGCTCAGTGAAGCGGACCAACTGCGCACGGCCCTGGAACAGGTTCGCGAGCAGGGCTACGCGCTGCAGGAAAGCCAGCTGGAGATTGGCGTGCTGTCGGTCGCGGTGCCGGTGCGGGATGCTTCCCGCCGCGTCATCGCCGCGGTCAACTGCTCCACCGAATCCGGGCGAGCCGACACGCAAAACCTGCTGTCCGAACGGCTGCCGGCGCTACGCGAGGCTGCCGCCATGATCGAATCCGCGCTGCTGCGGGCCCCAGCGCTGGCGCACTCCATCACCGCTGCTGGCTAGACCACGGGCTCCATTGCCACGTCCAGCGTGATGAGCTGATGACCGTCGCGCTCGGGATGTGGGGTGACTTCGACGATATGGTCGGCGATGGTCGAGAAGATGCAGTCGACCGAATTGGCTGGTTCCCCGGCGAAGTAGACCTGCGAGGTCAGTGTCTGGTAGCCCGGATGCAGCACGCGGTAGTGGATGTGGGGCGCACGCTGCCGGTTGCGACCAAGCCGCTTCATCAGCACTCCCACCGCCGTATCCTCGCGGCCGATGATGTAGCCGCCCGGCCGGATAGTGAGCACCCGGAAGCTGCCCTCCGTATCGCAACGCAGCTTGCCGCGCAGGTTGTCGTCGGACTGTGAGTCGTCCTCGTTCTCATAGCGACCGAGTTGGTTGGGCTGCCAGACGATAACCTCCGCGCCAGGCAGCACGCGGCCGCTCACCGCATCCCTCACCCGCCCCCTCAATTCGAGCCGTTGGCCGGGTTCGTCATCGGCGGCAAGCTGGCAGGGGTTCGGGCCTTCGGCAATGCCGTCCTTCGGGAACGGACCGGTCACGTTCTGTGCGGTCGCTTCGCTGCCGGTGCGGGCCAGGTCCAGCGAACGCATGGTCAGGCCCATCATGTCGCACAGCATGATCACCTCATCGTCTCGCGCCACCTGCCCAAGCCAGGCAGCGATGCGGTAGAGCTCCACATCGGTCAGCTGCAGTTCGTCGAGCATTGCATGGAAATGGCGAAGCGCGATTGCGAACTTCTCCTGCAAGGCCGAGTCGGCGCCGGCGGCATCCGTGCACATTGCGGCCAATGCTCGCGATAGCGTGGGGTTGTTGGTCTGGTCCATCGTTGTCTCCATTTTTGTCAGGGTTGCGGCTTGTGGCAGCCGTCATACGGGTTCCGCTCAGCCGGCAACATCCGTCGCGCGCGCCAGCAGGCACGCGTCTGCCTTCAGCCGGTGCTTGGCCGGCTTGTGCGTGGGGGTATGTGGAATTTGATCGACCTTCACGACGAAGCGCGGCAGCTTGTGCGCGGCCAGGCGGTCGCGCGCCCAGTCGACCAACTCGGTCGCGCCGACTTCCCAGCCCGCTCTCAGTTGCACGGCCAGCAGGATCTCTTCTTCCCCAAGCTCGGCCGGTACGCCGATTGCCGCGGCCTCCTCCACCGCAGGATGCTCACCAAACACGCGATCGAGTTCCGCGCCCGAAACGTTTTCTCCCTTGCGACGGATCACGTCCTTCTTGCGTGCGACGAAAACGTAGTAGCCGTCGTCGTCCTGGCGCACCAGGTCGCCGGTGGCGAACCACCCGTCGCGGAACGCCGCGTCGGTCTGAGCGGTGTCGCGGTAGTAGCCCTGCATTAGGGTCGGTGTGCGGATCAGCAGTTCGCCCGAATCACCGGCGGCGACATCCTTCCCGTCTTCGCCAATAATGCGCGCCTGAGGCGGGGAGATATCTGGATCGGGGTGGCGTGAGATCAGGCCCATCGTGCCCAGCTTGTGTGGGCCATGGAACGGGTTGGCAATGACTCCTGGGATCTCCGTCATGCCATAGCATTCAATCAGTCGCGCCACGTGAAACTCATGGCGCATTGCGCTCACCATCTCGCTCGTCTGCGGCGCGATAAACATCTTGGAGATCCGGTGGCCGGGCACGAACTCCTCGCGCGGACGCCGCGCGAGGATGCTACCTGCTGCCGCGACCAAGTTGACCTCCGTCGCGCCGCATTCCGCCGCTAAGCGCCAGAATGACGACGCCGAGAACCGGCGCACCAGCACCAGGCAGCCACCGCAAGCCAGCGCGCCGCCTACCGAGTACATCAGCGCGTTGATGTGGAACAGCGGCATCACGCACATCACGCGTTCGTTCGGCTGCAGGTGCATGCGGCCGACAAATGCTTCGGCCGTCAGCACGTAGCCACGCTGGCCGTGCATGGCGCCTTTGGGAAAGCCGGTCGTGCCCGACGTATAGATAATCATCGCCGTAGAGGCGGCCTCGGCCCGCAGCTCGGTATCGGCTTCCGATTCGCCGGTCAGTGCCTGTCCGTGCCCGCCGGCCTCATTGGCACGCAGCCAGACATCGCCGCCAAGTTGCGACACGACGGCCGCGGCCGTGTCGAGCGTGTTCGGCGAACAGATCAGCCCACAGATCTGCGCATGCTCGAAGACGTACAACGCCTCATCCAGCCGGTAGTCGGGATTGGCCGGAACCAGCGTGGCGCCAAGCTGCGCCAGCGCGAACATCAGCACGACGGTGGACGGATGGTTGGCGGACAGCACACCAACACGGTCGCCGGCGCGGATGTGCATATCGTGGCTGAGCCACGCCGCGGTGCGTGCGATGCGCGCAGCCAGTTCGCCATAGCTCCATGTCTCTCCCTCGAACAGCAACGCAGGCTTGTCGGGATGCTGTGCCACGCGTGCTGCCAGAAACGCTGACAGCGTGAAGTCGTGCGCGCGGTATTGCCGTAGCACCTCCAGCGGCGACAACTCCTGAGCTTCGATCAGGTTGTCGGATGGGTTCATGCTGTGCAGACCTCCGGCCCGATATAGGCAACGGCATGTTCAGCCGCATCAGCCAGCGCGAAGCCTATTGGCAGACGCGTCTCCTCCTGCAGGTGCGCGATCAGGCTGGCCACGCGAGCCAGCAGCGGCACGCCCTTGAGAGCCCCAACAGGGTAGCCAGCATCCAACAGGACGGCAGGGATTGCTCCCGATACATTGAGCGGAATAGGGCGGGGAAAATGCCGGGGCACTGCGGCGGCAACCGCCTCCAGTGCCGCCACATGCCTGCCGGCCAAACCCAATTCTCGCGAAACTTCCAGCAAGCGATGGGCGCGTGGGTCCCCTTCCTTGTGCGTCGGGTGACCGAATCCCGGCAAAGGCTTGCGCTCGCGACGCAAGGTCGCGACCACGGTATCGGCACTCTCCTCCAGGGAACGCTCACCCTGCGCCGTCAACACTTCCTGCAGCATCAGCCCAGCGGTTTGCGATGCGCCAAGGATGACCGACCCGCATCCCAACAATCCAGCCGCCACTGCCCCCTGGAGGGCGTCAGGTGCAGCCGCCAGCGTCATGCGGGCTGCTTGTACTGATGGCACCAAGCCATGCTCGGCAATAGCAACCAGGCAAGCGTTGGTTATCGCCACCAGCCCGCTGTCTGGTACGCGGCTGGTCAGCAGAAATAGAAAGTATTCCGTAAAGCCCATGTGACCGATCAGGTCGCGACTCAGGTTGCGACCGTGCACCGACACACCATGCATATCCACAAAGGCGATTGCCGTAGCCGGCGGTTTTGTATCTGGGGACGATGCTTTCACCCTGCCTCCTTTTTTTGCGCTATGCGCAAAGCTTTGCGTATAGCGCATATACTAGAACTGCTTTTCTATCGATGCAAGTAAAAATATTCCGTACCGTACGGTACTGCCATGTTAAAAAAAAAGCCTGTCAAAGAAACAGGCGAAGGGCATTGTTCGCGGCAGTCACGCGGACGCATGCCAACGGGTCGAGGCTACATGCAGGAACGGAGCGGCGCTTCAGCCGCGGCTCCTGCTAGTACTTACTCGGTGCGGTCGTATGAGAACTGGATGCCGGCCGTGCCACCGGTCTCGATAAACAGGTTGATGAAGGCGGGTACGGTCTCCGCGCACGACCAGTCGCGCTGCAGTTCGCAAAACAGCTGGGCCACGCTGATCATTTTTCCGCCGGCCTGCTCGATGCGGCGCAGCGCTGCCTCATGCGCGGCTCCGGATGTACCGCCAACTGCATCAACCACCACATAGACTTCGAAGCCTTCGGCCAGCGCGTCGAGCGCAGGGAACGTCAGGCAGGCTTCAGTCCACAGCGCAGTCATGATGAGCTTCTTGCGGCCGGTTGCCTTTACGGCTGCGCGGAACTCGACATCCTCCCAGGAATTGATGGTCGTGCGATCGTAGGTGGGATAGTCCTTCAGCACTTTTGCGAGCTGTGGAATGGGCGGCTTGTTGAGGCCGGTCTTCACGTTCACAGTCGAATGGATGATGGGCAGCTTGTAAGCAATCGCTGCCTTCGCCGAACCAACGATGTTGTTGATCAGCAGTTGCCGGTCCATCGAGGCAATCGAGTTCACCTGCACTGGCTGATAGTCAATGACAACGAAGGCTGCGTTCTGCGGTGTAAGCAGATGGTCTTTGAGTGGATCGCGGATGGGTTCGCTGGCCATAATAGCCTCCAAGAAGAATTGGTAAACGCTCGCCATACGGCACGGGTGCCACTTGTCCATATGGAGTTGCTGCGAGCCCTTGCAGCATATGTGAGACCGGGCTGTAGCGTGATAGCCAGCCACAGAACCCGCCGTTCGATGCAGCCGAACAGCCTGAAGAAGCGCTTGCGATCAGTACATTCGTTGCCTAGCCTGCCCTGTAGCGATGTCGCATGAAAGGGCGGAGGGCTGGCATGGACGAGGATCTCTTTGTGCTTGTGGTCCTGTACGCGAAAGCGGGCAGAGAATCGGAGCTACGCGACAAGCTCAGGGCCGTAGTGGAGCCCTCGCGCAGAGACACTGGCAACCTGCGGTATGAGTTGTTCGTGCAGCAGGACGATCCAAGGCGCTTTGTCTTTGTCGAGCATTGGGATAGTCCCGGCGCCCAGGAGGTTCACCACACGCAGACCGAGCATATTCGCCGCTTTCAGGAAGAAGGCAGCGACGCTGTGGAGCGGATTGAAGTTTCCTACCGTATGAAGCGCCTGGATTAGTTGCCCTACCCTGCGGCGGACGACTTTGCCACGATCAGGTCAATCGCAGATTTGACCAACATGTCAATTTGCGCCTCACCCGGGTGCTCGCCAGTGGCCAGTGTACGGTGCAGGACGCCGGCAATCACCATGCTGTGGAAGAGTTGCGCGGCCACCTCGGGCGTGGCGTTCAGCTTCGTGCCGGTCGACTGCTGTCGAGCCAGATACCCGGCCACGTATTGGCAGGTGGCGAGCGGCCCTCGTGCGTACCAGACTTGGCCAATCTCCGGGAAGCGCCGCGCTTCCGCGATGATCAGTCGCAGGAACGCCAGGTGGCTTTCCTCCAGCAACGACTCCAGAAAACGACTTGCAAGGTCCCGTAAGCCATTGGCTGTATTGGTGCGCGACGGCTCAAGCTTCTCCACCTTCGCCAGGAAGCGATCGCAGAGCGCTTCGACCACGGCAACAAACAGACCGTCCTTGCCACCGAAATAACTATAGACGTTGGTCTTTGACCCCCCACACGCCTTCACGATCTCGTCCAGGCTGACGCCATCATAGCCACGTGCCAGGAAAAGCATTGCCGCGGTTTCCAGGATCGCGGCACGCTTGGCTTCTCCCCGGCGCGTAATGCGCATGGCGGGCTTCTCTACCGAAGCGGGCGATTTCAGCGTTGGCGACGAAGTGGCTTTCACAGGAAGAGTCGGGACCATATGGATGAAGGACGGCGCAGTCTACCAAAGGCGGCTGTTTGCGACACATAACGGCACCCATGCCACACCCCACAAACAGAACAGTACCATACGGTACGGTTGTGATATATTGCATCCGTCGACAGTGCAGTTGACCCCGCTCAACGAAGTCCTCTTTCAACCCGATATTGGAGTCCAACCATGAAAGCCATCGTCCTAGCTACCACCGCCCTCCTAGTCGCGACGTCCAGCGCGCACGCAGCACCTCGCAAGCCGGATCCCTTTACCGACGGCGGCCGCGCGAGTGCCACACAAGCGCAAATCGCCGTACGAAACACTTCGCAGCCACTTGTCGAGGAACAGTTCCGCACGCTTGCTGTTCGCAAGGCAGACCCATACACGGATGGCGCGATCAGAACTGTCGACGTCTTCACCGACGGCGCCTGATCGCGCATCATCGAATGCCAGAGCGCCGCCCCTTATGGGGTGGTGTTTCCCTGAGCCGAACAGCATGTTTGCCGCGGTGCACCTTATCCATACTGCTTCGCGGTGCTAGTCTTTTCCCCCTTGCATATTCCCTTCACTGCGGCCGGTTCCGTGCCGCTTGCCCGCACCGGGCCGACAGGAGATCACCATGGCGCCAGTGATGCCCATCTCGTCCGCCAGCGACAACGACATCGATACTCAGGAAACCCGTGAATGGCTGGACGCGCTGGAAGGTGTCATAGCCCACGAAGGCCCCGAGCGAGCGCATTTCCTTATTGAACAGTTGATCCGGCGCGCGCATGACGCCGGCATCTACCTGCCGTTCAGCGCCAATACGGCCTACGTGAATACGATCCCGCTCGACAATCAGGCGCACAGTGCCGGCGACCAGGGACTGGAGCACCGTATTCGTTCATTTATCCGATGGAATGCCATCGCGATGGTTTTGCGCGCGGGACGCGATACGAACGTCGGTGGACATATCGCCAGTTTTGCCTCAGCGGCGACGTTATATGAAGTCGGCTTCAACCACTTCTGGCACGCTCCGTCCGCACAGCACGGCGGCGATCTGGTGTTTTTCCAGGGCCACTCAGCGCCCGGCTTCTATGCCCGCGCCTTCCTGGAGGGAAGGCTCAGCGAGGCCCAGATGGACAAGTTTCGCCAGGAAGTCGGCGGTCAAGGTATCTCTTCCTATCCGCATCCCTGGCTGATGCCGGACTTCTGGCAGTTCCCGACCGTGTCGATGGGCCTGGGCCCGATCATGGGCATCTATCAGGCCCGCTTCATGAAATACCTGCAGGACCGCGGCTTCGGCGACCATCGCGCACGCAAGGTCTGGGTATTCTGCGGCGACGGCGAAATGGACGAGCCCGAATCCCGCGGCGCACTGGGCATGGCCGGGCGCGAACAACTCGACAACCTGGTGTTCGTCATCAACTGCAACCTCCAACGCCTGGACGGCCCCGTGCGTGGCAATGGCAAGATCATTCAGGAACTGGAATCCGAGTTCCGCGGCGCCGGCTGGAATGTGATCAAAGTCGTATGGGGCAGTAAGTGGGACGCCCTGCTGGCCCGCGACAAGGACGGCATCCTGGCGCAACGGATGATGGCCTGCGTCGACGGTGACTACCAGACCTTCAAGTCCAAAGACGGCGCCTACGTGCGCGAACATTTCTTCAACTCCCCAGCCCTCAAGGCGCTGGTGGCGGATTGGTCCGACGACGACATCTGGCAACTCAATCGCGGCGGCCATGATCCACACAAGGTCTACGCCGCATACCACGCAGCGGCGCACCACACCGGCCAGCCCACCGTGATCCTGGCCAAGACTATCAAGGGCTATGGCATGGGCGAGGCGGGCGAGGCCCAGAACATCACCCACCAGCAAAAGCATATGCGCGTGGAAACGCTGGGGCAGTTCCGCGACCGCTTTGGCCTGCCGCTCACCGACGAGCAACTCGCCGATCTCAGCTACCTGAAATTCGAGGAAGGATCGCCCGAACACGCCTATCTGCATCAGCGCAGACAGGCCCTTGGGGGCTACCTCCCATCGCGCCGCCGCACGGGGCCTGAACTGCCGGTGCCGCCATTGTCCGCATTTGATGGGCAACTTAAGGCGAGCGGCGAAGGACGCGAGTTCTCCACCGCCATGAGCTTCGTGCGTATCCTCAATACGTTGCTACGTGACAAGGCGCTCGGCAAGCGCATCGTGCCGATTGTCTCGGACGAGTCGCGCACGTTCGGGATGGAGGGCCTCTTCCGCCAGATCGGTATCTGGTCGCAGCAGGGCCAGACCTATACGCCGCAGGACGCGTCGCAATTGAGTTTCTACAAGGAATCCAAGGGCGGCCAGATCCTCCAGGAAGGGATTAACGAAGCCGGCGCCATGGCAGACTGGATTGCCGCGGCCACGTCGTACAGCACGCATGGCGAGCCAATGATCCCCTTCTTCATCTTCTATTCGATCTTCGGTTTCCAGCGCTTTGGCGATCTGGCCTGGGCCGCCGGCGACCAGCGCGCGCGCGGCTTCCTACTGGGCGGCACAGCGGGGCGCACCACGCTCAACGGCGAAGGCCTGCAGCATGAAGACGGCCACAGCCTGGTCTGGGGTGGCACCATCCCCAACTGCGTCTGCTACGACCCCACGTTTGCCTTCGAACTCGCGGTCATCATCCAGGACGGCCTGCGCCGCATGCTGCAGATGCAGGAAGACGTCTACTACTACATCACCGTGATGAACGAGAACTACGAGCATCCGGCGATGCCCGAGGGCGCGGAGCAAGACATTCTCAAGGGCATGTACGCATTCCGCCGCACAAGCAACGGCGAAGCCCCCCGCGTGCAGTTGCTGGGCGCCGGCACGATCTTCCGCGAAGTCATTGCGGCGTCAGCCATGCTGGAGCAGGACTGGGGCGTGCAGGCCGACCTGTGGGGTTGTCCCAGCTTCACCGAACTGGCACGCCAGGGCAACGAAGTCATACGCTGGAACCTGCTGCACCCTGACGAGGCGCCCCGCACATCGCATGTGGAACACTGCCTGGCCGACACGCGTGGCCCGGTTATCGCCGCCACCGACTATGTGCGGGCGCTGGCCGAACAGATCCGTCCGTTCGTGCCGCGTGCGTACACAGTGCTGGGTACTGACGGCTATGGCCGTTCGGATACTCGCGAACAGCTTCGTGATTTCTTCGAGGTGGACCGCCGCTGGATCACACTGGCGGCCCTGAAGGCACTGGTGGATGAAGGCGCGCTGGAGCGCGGCGTACTGAGCCAGGCCATCGCCAAGTACGGCATCGATCCGGAGAAGCCCTACCCTTTGCGCGCCTGAGCCCAATTTCAACGTTTGGGCGCCTCCGCATACAGGGGTACCACTTCGGCGCTTTCCATCGACGAGCCGGGAACTTCCCACGGCGGCTGCGAAAGCGAAGCCTGCAGGAACTGCACGAGGGCCCTGAGCTTGGCCGAACCGAATGCGTTACGGGGATAGACGGCAAAGATGCCATCCTCCACCGGCGTGGCCCCTGGCTGAACCTCGATCAGCCGACCCGCCCGCAGGTCTTCCCAGACGATGAAGCGTGGCAACACGGCCAAGCCATGGCCGGCAAGCACGGCATCACGCAGCACCTCGCCGTTGTTGGCCGTGTAGATGCCGCGCGGCGTGATGGTCTTCGGCGCTTCTTCATGCGCGTCCGGCTGGAAGGTCCAGATTTGGCCCGGCAAGGAATTGCTGTATGACAGACAGGCATGGTGGCCGATATCCTCGACGGTTCGGGGAAGTCCGGCGCGCGCCGCATAGTCCGGGCTGCAACACACCACGCGGCGACTGGGCGCAAGCTTGCGCGCGATGAGGTCGCTGTCGCGCAGCCGCGTAATGCGGATGGCCACGTCGTACCCGCCGTAGGCCAGATCGACCAACCTGTCGTCCAGTTCGAGACTCAGTCGCAGCCGTGGGTTGGCGCGGCCGAATTCCGCAATGAGCGGCGACAACCAGCGTGTACCAAAGCTCATGGGCGCCAGGATGCGCAGTTCGCCACAGACTTCCTGCGCCGCCTCCGAGACACTCTGCGCTGCTTGGGTAAGCTGACTCATGGCTGCGCGCGCCTGCTCATAGAAATACCGGCCGCTCTCGGAGGGCTGCATGCGACGCGAAGAGCGCTGGAGCAACGATGCGCCGAGTTCCCGCTCCAGATCGCTGATGCGCTTGCTGACAACGGATTTGGATAACCCCATATGCCGCGCTGCCGCGCTGATTCCCCCTAGCTCGACGACCCGCAGATAGGCCTCGATCTCTTCCGTACGTAATGACATCTGTTGCTCCCCGATCACACCATAGGCATGCCTGCTAGTGGCCTTGTAAGGGTTGCAATCCGCGATGGCCATTTGCTGCATTGATGCCTACAGCTTAGTATTGGGACGACGCCGGCTGTAGATATAAAAAATGATCGGCAGAGTCCCATAAATTGAACAACCAGACATGCCCATGCAAGACCTGAACGATCTCTACTACTTCGCGCAGTCTGTGGAGCATGGTGGATTCGCCCCGGCAGGACGGGCATTGGGCATGCCAAAATCCAAGCTGAGCCGCCGTATCGCCATGTTGGAGGAACGCCTGGGCGTGCGGCTGATACAGCGCTCGACCCGCCAGTTCGCCGTCACCGAAATCGGCCGCGTCTACTATGAGCACTGCAAGGCCATGCTGATGCAGGCAGAAGCCGCGCAGGAGGCTATCGAGGTCATACAGGCCGAACCACGGGGCACCCTGCGCATGACTTGCCCGGTGGCACTCCTCCAGGTCCATGTCGGAACGATTCTCAGCGAGTTCATGGCACGGCATCCCCTGTTGACCGTTCATTTAGAGGCCACCAACCGGCGGGTCGATCCCGTTGCAGAGGCCATCGATTTAGCCATCCGCGTGCGCCCGCCGCCGCTCCAGGACAGCGACTTGGTCATCCGCGTACTGGCCGAGCGCAGCCAGTGCCTTGTTGCCAGCCCCGCGCTTGCCCAAGCCCATGGCATGCCGCCTGCCCCCGCCGAACTTTCGGACTGGCCCAGCCTGGCCATCGGGACTCCCCAGCAGGATCACACGTGGCACCTGTACGGGCCCGACGGCGTACAGGCCACGATCCATCACCGTCCACGTTTGGTAACTGGTGACATGATTGCCTTGCGCAATGCGGCAGTGGCGGGGGTAGGCGTCTGTCAGTTGCCAGTGATGATGGTGCGTGACCAGTTGACAGATGGTTCCCTCGTCCGCTTGCTACCCGACTGGGCGCCTCGGCGCGAAATTCTTCATGCGGTTTTTCCCTCGCGGCGCGGCTTGCTGCCCGGCGTCAGATTGCTGATTGACTACCTCGCCGAACGATTCGAAAAAATGGAAGAGGACTAGACCAGAGATTCAAACGGCCGCACGGTGCATGGAGCCAGCCTGTGGCCATGGCACCGCCAGGCCGCCGCACCCTCATCGTCCGCGCCATAGGACGCTGAGATGCAGATCCGGGATCTACTGATCTGAGTGCGGGACACCTACTCTTCCTGCAATTGCGCGGCATCGCCGCGAAACTGGAGATTGCAATGAAGAGAGTCCTCGGTGTCTACAGCGCACCACGTCCACACTGGGTGGGCGACGGCTTCCCTGTGCGCTCGATGTTTTCCTATCAGAGCCATGGCAAACGGCTCAGCCCTTTCCTCTTGCTCGACTACGCGGGCCCTGCCGATTTCAGTCCGGGCCAGCAGCCGCGAGGCGTCGGTGTCCACCCGCACCGAGGCTTCGAAACCGTGACCATTGTCTACAAGGGTGAAGTCGCGCATCGCGACTCAACCGGCCAGGGCGGCGTGATCGGTGCTGGCGATGTGCAATGGATGACGGCCGGCGGCGGCATTCTGCATGAAGAGTTTCACTCCGAGGCCTTCACTCGCACCGGCGGGCCCCTGGAAATGGTTCAGCTCTGGGTGAACCTTCCCGCCAAGCACAAGATGACGGCGCCCGGCTACCAGGCCATCGTCGATGCCGACATTCCCGTCGTGCCGCTTCGTGATGATGCCGGCACGGTCCGCGTCATCGCTGGCCAGTACGAGGGCAAGGTCGGCCCCGCGCACACCTTCACGCCGATGAACGTATGGGACATGCGCCTGAACCAGGGTGGCATCAGCGAGCTACCGATCCCATCCGGATGGAACGCCGCACTGATCGTGCTGCGCGGTACGGTGCGCGTCAATGTCAGCACAGTGGCTGGCGAAGCCCAGATGGTGCTGCTGGATCGTGCTGGCGAAGATGTGTCGATGGAAGCCAGCACCGATGCTGTCCTGATCCTGCTGGCCGGCGAACCGATCGACGAGCCGATCATCGGCTATGGACCTTTCGTGATGAACAGCCAGGATGAGATCCTCCAGGCGTTTACCGACCTCAACGGCGGCCGATTCGGCACGGTTGCCCAGCAGACCACCAGCGCCTGAGCGTGTGCATGGCCTTCCCGTCCATCAACGCAGGCGCTGACGGCTACAAGGTCGTTGCGGTGGTGGACGCCTCGGGCACGTACGCGAAAATGGCCCACAAAATCACGCTGGCTCGCGTGGTGCAGGTGAGCGTCGTACCGATGGATACAGCAGCCATCGCTTCCGAACGGCAGCGCACTTGGCATCGCGACGACGCGCAGCAATGGGCAGAGATCTACACCAGGATTTTCCCGGCCAAGCCGTTGCTTATCGAAACCTGCATGAAGGCGCAGTCCGTGCAGAAGGATGGCGAAGCCCTGGACTCGGCCCGCAATCACCATACCCGACCGTCGACATTGAGACGATTGAGAAGTAGATGGCCATCGAGAGGTCGTGAATCGGGGGCGCGAACGCTGCGCCCAGGTAGAGCACCCCGAACACCGCGTAGACAAGTAACGAACCGATGCTGAAAAACGCGAACAGGCTGCTGGCTGCGATGCTCGCGCGATCGCAATAAGACAACGCTTTGCACGTCGCTTGACGCCAGAGACGCTGCCGCTTGGATCGCGGTCGCTCAGTTCAGTCGCTTGCCGGCCGTTTCCGTGACCATGGCCAGGCCCACAAGCGATACGATGCCGCAACCGATCACATATAGCGCGGGGGCATTCGCATTGCCGGTCACGGCGATCAACCAGGTGGCCAGGAACTGCGCGAAACCACCAAACACCAGCACGCCAATGCAGTACACGATCGACATGCCAGTCGCACGGATGCGCCGCGGAAACAGTTCCGAGAGCATTACCACTGACGGCACGACGTTCAGCACCAGCATCAGTGACAGCGCGGCGACAACGCCCAGCAGCACGGGCAGGGTCGGCTGAGCATTGAGCAGCAGGAAGCCCGGGTAGATCGCGACCAGCATCGCGATACGCGACCAGAGAATAAGCGGTTTGCGGCCGATCCGGTCCGACAACCTGCCCGCGTACGCAGACAGTGCCACCTGCACCAGTGCGCCCACACAGCCTGCCGCCATGCTGACCCCAGCCGGGATCTTCAGCACCCAGATGGCGTAGCTGCTCATGTAGTGCAGCACGATATAGGTGGCCGAGGTGCCTCCGATGGTGATCAGTACTCCGGCCACCACCATGCGCCAATAACGGGTGAAGATCTCGCGCAGGCCGGCGTGCTCCTGCCTCGGCGCGCCGTCCTCCTGCACGACGCCGGTTTCATCGAGATGCCGGCGGATATAGAGACCAACGGGAATCACCAGGATGCCGATCGCAAAAGGGATGCGCCAACCCCAGCTTTCGAGGGCTTCCGGTGACAGGGTGTTGGTCAGCGTCAGTCCGATCAAGGCACCCATGTCGGGATGCTCAGTTATTGCCCCAAGCCCTTGCTGGTGTGCGATGCCATGCGAGGCTGGGTGCTGCCGGTGCGAATTTCCGAGCAGTTCGAGACCAGCCGTCTGGGCATCATCGGTCGGCGCAACACCATGCGCAGCAACGCCGCACAGTGTTTCGTGGAGTGCTTGCTGGAGGAAGTCCGCCGACGGTCACGGTCTGCGGCCCGGGGCGACGCCGAATTGTTTGACTTGCTGGACGTACTCTTCTGATGGGAGTGCCGCTGAAGGATCTTCGCGGCTGACGGAAGATGCCGTCAATCGCCTGACATCGCCCGGCTATTCCGATGGTCTTGCATTCGGGGCTGGCCACGGCTGCCGCTCGCCCGATCTTCCTGGCAGGCCGGTCACGCAACATCCAGCTTCTCCAGCCAATCGATCAGGTAGTCATACATCGCCGACAGCGAAGCGCCCGCCGACTGGATTTGAGCCGGGGAGCCGGTCTCCAGCAGACCATCCAGCCGATCGAGCAACTCGTGCAGGTATGGCTGCTCCATCACCGAAATCGCGCCACCGGCACGATGACACCACTTGCCCAGTCCTACGGGCGTCGGCGCCGCCAGCTGCGCACGCAAGGCGTCGCGGTCTTGTTCCAGGGATCGCAAGAAGATCTGGCGCACGTCGCGCTCCGCCAACATGGGCTCCAGTTGGGACCGCAGCCCGACAGTATCGATACATTCCGGACGGAACCCGCCGGATTCCGGCGTCTGACGGGTGGGTGCTGCTTCCGGAGATCGAACTTCCGTCTCGGGCGACGGTGCCTCCGGACCTCCTTGCAATGCGGTCTCGATCGTCTGCTGTAGCGATGCCAATGTCGCCGGCTTCACCAGGAACGCGTTCATGCCCACTTCCATGCACAGGACATGCTCTTCCCTGGCGACTGTTGCAGTCAGTCCCACCACGGGCAGCGCTCGGACGGACGGCCGATCACTCGCCCGGATCGACCGAGTCAAGTCAAATCCGTCCATGATCGGCATGTGGCAATCAGTCAGCACCAGATCATACGCATCGGCCCGCAGCGCCGTTACCGCTTCCTGCCCGTTGGTGCACACCGTGCTGCGGTAGCCCAGCAGACGCAGTTGCTGCCCGATAACTTCCCGGTTGATGGGATGGTCCTCGACGACGAGGATCCTGGCGCCCTGGGGCACCAGATCGTCTGCTTTCCCCTCTCCCGCCCGCGAGGCCTGTGGTGAGGCTGGTGCAATGCCCTTGAGCAGCGCTTCCAGTGCTCCCACAAAAGCCGTCCATCGCAACGGATTGCTGCCGAGCGACACGCCAGACTCATCCTGGCTGTAACCCAATGGCAGCAATTCATCGGTCAGGTGAATCGCAAACTGGCCCTTTCGCCCGGCTCGCTCCATCCGATCGGTAATTGCGATGCCATCCTCCGGAGTCTCATCCTCCGAACTGACGCAGCGCATGCCGGCGGCCTCGCCGTAGGCGATCAGGGCCGCACGCCTGCTGTCATCGCTGACAAGAACGGATAGCGCCCTGCCGCGGAGGTTCGGCAAATCATAGCCCTGGCTGACGACTTCGCATGGCACCCGGAGTACCGCCGTCGTACCCACCCCCGCCTCGCTCTTCAGGGTTATCTCGCCGTCCATGAGCTCTGCCAGCGTCCTGACAATGGTCAGCCCCAGCCCGGTTCCACCGAATCGGCGTGCGGTACTGCGCTCGCTTTGCATGAACGGGGCGAACAGGCGAGCGAGATCCGTCCTGGCAATACCGATTCCAGTGTCTTCCACGACCACGACCAGCATTGGCAACCCGGTAGCACCTGGCTCCATGGTTGCGCGCAACATCACGCTGCCGTGATCGGTGAACTTGATGGCATTACCTAGCAGATTGAACAGAATCTGGCGCAGACGGATGCCATCGGCCTGCACGATGGCCGCCACCTCCGCGCTCACCCTTTGCTTCAGACGCAAGCCCTTCTGGAAAGCTTGCGGCAACAGCGAGCCGAGCACGCCGTCGAAGAGTTCCCGAAGATCCACCGGCGCTCGCAGGATGGCAAGCCGCCCGGCCTCGAGTTTGGCGTAGTCCAGAATGTCGTCCAGTATCCGTCCGAGTGCCTGGCCAGACTCGCCGGCCAACGCGACCATGCGCTGCTGCTCGGCCGTCAGCGGCGTTCTTTGCAGCAGTTCGATCAGGCCGAGAATGCCATTCATTGGCGTGCGGATCTCATGGCTCATCATGGCCAGAAAACTGTCCTTGGCTCGCGATGCCGCTTCGGCCGCATCCTTTGCCTGCGCCAGTGCGTTGGCACGCTCGCGCTCTTCCGTGAGGTCCACATAGTAGCCGTGCCACAGGACGCCGCCATCCGGCTCTGTCTTAGGCACGGCATGGATGCGGATCCAGCGTGTTTGTCCACGGATCAGAAGACGCATATCCGCGCTCAAAGGCCGCCCCGTGGTTTTGGCCTCTTCGGCTGCGGCCAACGCCGCGATGCGGTCCTCCACGTTGGCCATGCCCAGCAGCGGATTAGCCGGACCGATCAACGATTCCGATGAGCGACCGAGCAGTTGCTGCGCATTGCCGCTCACCCACTCATACGAAAAGACACCGTCGCGCTCGCGCATTCGGAAAGCCGTCGCGGGCAAATGGCGAGTCGCGTCCACAAGCATGGCCTCGGCAGCTTGGGCCTTGGCTTCGGCGTTGCGAATCTCCGTCACATCCACCGCGGCCGAGATGACCCCGGCGAACTCCGGCCCGACTCTCTTGATGGGTTGCGCCCAGCACAGGTAATAGCGTTGCCTGCCATCGGCGTCCACGTAGTCCACCGCAAACTGCTGCAGCTGTTGGGTCTCCAGGGCTCGCCGGGAGCCCGCTTCCAACGCTTCGGCTGCGCGGTTGCCCGGCACATTCAGCTCTGTGGGCAAGTGACCAACCATCTGCTGTCTAGTCATCCCCGCCCGCGACTGGAAGGCGGCATTGACTTCAACGTATCGCCCTTGGGCATCCTTGACGGTGATCGGAATCGGGACGGCGTCGATCAACGTGCGCTGGAAATCCAGCTGCGCCTGAAGCTGCTGTTTGGCGAGTCGCCTGGCGGACGCCTCCCGTCGCAATCGATACTGCGAGCGCAGCAGGATCCCGATAATAACGATGACGGCGACCAGGTATGGGGCGATGCGTCGCAGGACCTGCTGCCATGAGGGCTCCAGAGCATAGCTGGCGGCGATGTAACGGCTCTGGATCGCGAGGCGCTCGACTTGCGGCATGTATTCCATGGCACGGTCAATGAGCGGCAGCAGCCGTGCTCCCAGCTCGGGGGACAAGCCAAAGCCCATGTCCAGCGTTTGTCTGCCGGAACCTATGATGCGCAGCGTCCCCGCGAAATAACGTTGCAGCTCCACGTCCACCGTAGCCAGATCGTCCACATATGCATCGGCTTTCCCATTGGCAACCGCCTCCATGCCGGCATGCACGGAACTTACGACGGACAACTGCAGATGCGGGACGGCTGCCCTGAGCAGGCCCTCCACACCACTCGCCTCACAAACGACCACACGCTTGCCAGTCAGGTCGTTGAGGCCTTCGACCGCCACATCCAACTGGCGCCCCACGATGACCATCGGGAAGGAGGCATAGGGCCGGGTCACCGGCAGGCCAGCCAGCGCTGGATCCTCGGCCACGGCGACGGCCATCAGGTCCAGCTTGCCTTGCCGCAGCGCTTCCACGGTCTGCGCAAAGGGTGCGGCACGCTCACGCTGGAACCGTACGCCGAGCGTGCGACCCAGATATGACAGGTAGTCAGCCGCCATGCCGCCGGGTCGTCCTTTGTCGTCGACGTAACTATAGGGTGCCGACCCCGCGTCGAATGCCACCTTCAGCACGGGCAGCGATTGCAGAAACGCCCGCTCCTCCGGCGTCAGAAAGAACTCTCCTGCAGGCGACGACGCTACGATCGGAGGCGTCACCCAACGACCGATAATGGCGCGCCGCGCGTCTTGTGGCATCGTGGCGAGCCCCTGATTGACGGTGGTCTGTAGGGCGGCGGCGGCCGGACTGAACGCGAAATGCAGGCCGCCACCGGGCTCCCGGTAGCCTGCCTGAACGGCCAGGCCTTTGTACTCGGGCCGTCCCAAGTAATAGTCCGCCACTGGCTGCCGCGTGGGGTAGTAATCCGCCTGGTTGTCGCGTACGGCACGCAACCCGCCTTCAGCGTCCTTCACGGGCACAAACCGCGCATTCGGGAACCGTGCGCGAAGCCGCTCGTCCATGAACGTGCCCGGCTCCACTGCAATCCGTGCCTGCTCCAATGCGACGGCATGCTGCCCCGCTGCCCCTGCGCGGCCGACGATGGCAGCAGTGGCATCGAAGTAGGCATCGGAAAAGCGCAGGCAACGCGCGCGCTCGGCAGTCTCGCCAACGTTCAGCACCACGTCCACCTGGTTGGCGCACGCGGCGGCCAGCAGGGCAGGCATACTGGCAAACGTGGTCGTGACAATGCGCACGGGGCGGTCGCCAAGCGCCGCGCGCAGGAAGTCGACACCGATGCCGCTCACCTGTCCGTCTTGCACGATGGCAAACGGCGGCCAGTCGTTCTGCACTACCCCAACCCGTATCGTTTGCGCCGTGGTAGCAATGGGCTGCTGCGCCACTGCGCCATGCCAGATGGACATCAACAGCAAGAAGCCAACGCACCGTAGCAGACCGAGCAGGTCGATCCACCGAATCCGCCTCGTCAACAGGCGCACACCATTCATGCGGTACTCCAAGAAAAAATGGCGCAGGCAATTCTTTAGCGGGCGGATTTCTTCTTTCGAGGTCCCGCCTCAGATCCCTGGCGATCATGCGCATCAACTTGATGCCGCCACCTATGCCAACCTGAACTCGGCGTGATGCTCTCGTCTCTCAGAGTTCGACAGGGGCGATCCAGCGTCGGGGCAACCCGGCATCGGCACGCGCAGCATCACCCGCGTACCAACACCTAGTGTACTGTCGAGCATCAGCTCACCTCCCATCAGTTGCGCCAGTTGCCGAGAAATTGCCAGGCCCAGTCCGGTTCCGTCGAAACGGCGCGCCGGTCCGCTCTCGCCCTGCACGAATGGGGTAAAGAGCCGTGCAATATCCTCCGGTGCGATCCCGATGCCTGTGTCCGCCACCGAGACCACCAGCACGTCCTCGCCGGCGCTGGTCGGCTCAACACTGGCGAGCAAATCCACGCTGCCGCACTCGGTGAACTTGATCGCGTTGCCCACGAGGTTGAGAAGAATCTGTCGCAGCCGAGCCCCGTCGGCCACGAGTTGAACCGGAACGTCGGGCTGCACCCATTGCTGCAACTGCAACCCTTTGGCCTGCGCGCGCGGCGCCAATAGGCTCAGCACATTGGCGAACAGCCCGCGCAAATCAAGTGGCGCTAACGCAAGACGCAGCCGGCCCGCGTCCATCTTGGCGTAGTCGAGCACATCGTCGAGGATCTGTCGCAGCGCCTGACCTGCCTCCGAGGCCAGACGCACTTGCCGTCGCTGTTCGGCTGACAAAGGCGAATACTCCACCAGTTCCAGCAGGCCGAGGATGCCCTGCAACGGCGTGCGGATCTCGTGGCTCATCATGGCCAGGAAGCTGCTCTTGGTGCGCGCCGAGGCCTCGGCTGCGTCGCGCGCCTGGACCAGCGCCATCATCTGGGCACGCTCGTGCGTGACTGCCGCCTGCAGCCTCGCGATCAGCGTCGTGCGCTCATGCTCGAGCGCCACCTTCCGCAGCAGGCCCGCCCGCAACTGTTCCAGCGCGACAAAGATGGCCCCAATCTCGTCGGTCTTGGGCCAGACATGTGCCGGCCCGTCGTATCGCCCCTCGGCCAGCTCAATGGTGGCCTCCGTCGCTAGCGTAAGTGGACGCAGCACCCGCTTCGCGAACAGCCAGAACGTGGCTGCGACAAACGACGTGATGATCGCGAGGATCGCCAACAAGCCACCAAGCCTTCTCTTCGCGCGCGTCGTGTCAGCCTGCACTTCCGCCTGAGCCACGTCGAGCACGGCGTCGCGCATGGCGACGATCGGCGCCATCAGTGGCACGTAGGTGCTGGCCAACTCTGCCGTCGTCGGCCGAGGTTCGGCCGGACCGATCGCCTCGACCTTCTGGAGATAGGCGAGGCCGTCACCGAAAAAGCGCTTGCGCAGCGCAGCCTCGGCGTCGCGCAACCCGGGCTTCGACGCCAACTGGAAGCTGATGCGCTGCTGGATCTGGTCCCCCAACGTCTGCACGCGCCCGAGATCCCCCGCCAGGCGCTCGCGCTCCTCGCTGTGCATCGGACGATTGCTGACCAGTGCGCTGGTGAACTCGGAGCCGGCGCGACCCGCATACTCGCGCAGTTCGGCGGCAAATCGCGCACTGACCGCGTGCTGCGCCGCCACAGGAGCGGAGCGCTGCAGGCGCGACAGCGGGCCGTCCGCGACGCGCAGGATCTCATCGACGATGGTGAACATCCCGCTCACGACCAGTTGCACATCATGTCGTTCCGACAATGGCCGGGCGATTAGCCGGTCGATCTGGGACCGCGCTGCCGCCAACTGCGCGCGGGCATGCTCGAGGCTGCCTTTGGCCGCGCCGCACTCCGGGCAGTTGACACCGTGCAACATTGCTATGGCCGCAGTCAGACTGGCGTCACTCTGTTCCCGCGCTCGCAACAGCGCGCCGGCGGCGACGCTAGGCGCTGCGCCCAACGCGGCATTGGATGGCCCCCGCTCGGCCGAGACCTTCTCGGCGGCAACCAGCGTGGCGCGAAAGGCCTGGAGCATCGCCTCGCTGTGTTGCGCCACGGCGTATGCCCGCCACTCCTCGGTCCAGAGATAGCTGCCGAAGCCCACGATCGTCGCCACCATAGCAAGCGTGATCAGGCGGAATGCGTGTTGGATGCGCATGGATGAAGCGTGCTCTCAGGATTGTCGCTTGTGTGTGCTACGCGTGCCACCTGTTAGGTGTACGAACGGTGGCGGGCCGTATCGGCGCGTAATGCAGGCCACCTTCGGCCGACTGTCGCTGAATGCGTTTGAACATGCATAAGCGTAGGCGCTGTAGTAGCGCGCACGGATCCGAATGACAAGACGCCACGACATGGCGAAGCCTTGTCCCGTTCGCAGGGCCCATATGGGTGCAAACAGCGGATGTGCCGAAAGGTCGGCGATGAAGAACGTCAGCCGCGCGACGACAGAAGCGCCCGTGGCACATGGCAGCGCATCGGCGGTGGCAATCATGTGTTAGTGATGCTGAACCACGTCCGCTGGTATATCGCCCATCCGCTGACCTTGCGGCATCTTGAGGAAATGATGGCCAAGCATGGCATCTCGGTCGATCGTTCTCCCGTGCGTCGCTAGCCACTCAAGTTGCTGCCGGCCATGAACAAGATCTTCCGCCAACACAAGCGACGGGTATGCAAAAGCTGACGCATGGACAACACCCACATCCGGGTATGCGACCAGGGAAGGTCTGTACCGGGGGCGACAAGTCGAGCCCTACCATCGATTCTCTGTTGCACGCCCGGCGCTACAATGCTGCGACACGGCGGCTCCTTTTTTTGTGAAGGCCTTCGCGCAGCACGGCCAGCCTGACACGGTGACCATCGACGGCAGCCCGGCGAACCTAGCGGCCCCTCACGGCCTCAGCGCCGAACGGGAAGCCCCCAATCGCCTTTCGGCAGATCAAGTACCTGAACAACGTTGTTGAGCAGGACCATCGGGCTATCAAGCGCCTGACTCGATCGATGCTTGGCTTCAAGGACTTTCGCTGTGCGCGCATCCTGCTCGGTGGCGTCGAGCTGATGCACATGATCTCCAAGGGGCAAATGCATTGCATCGAAAGGGCAGTTGGACGGCCGCAGAGCAGTTCCATCCCCTGACAACACAAGCCTAATCTACCCATCTGCTTCTTCACGTTCTTACTGGCTTACCGCAACAAAACCCGCTCGATCCCAAGAAATAAATCACTTATTTAAATTACCACCACCTTTCTCGAGCGAGATTACATCAAAAGTATTTGATACAATTTCCGCTACATTTTTATATTTAGACGGCAAAAGAGACGATATCGCAGAAATAACAAATATAAAGGCAGCAATTGAGAAAGATAATTCCGTCATAACATTGATAAACCCAAGAACAAGCGGAATCAACCCAACAATAATAGATGCCTCCTGACCCACCCCCAAATGAATTAATGAGAAATATGTCACAGCAAATAGCGATACTGATTTCGCGAATCTAAATAAAATATGTTCCATCGTACTTTTTTAATGTAACCCGCTTGCCGAAAATCACCAAAATTAAAACTGCCGTTGGTCAAATCACTCAAACCAAGAATCGTCCTCCTGGGTATTCGTCTCACAAGGAAGCCAGTAAGAAGCCTCCCACGCCACCAACCTTTCCGGGATTCGAATGCCACGCAGCAACACCCGATTTGACAAACTTAATACCGCCTTCAGCATCTTTTATGAAATATTCAATTCATTATTAATGATCGTATTTTCATAAATTTTAATAATAAAAAATATTAAATAAATTATTTCACCGAGATCCACCCTTAGTATCAGCCATTAATCGGAGCATGTCAGTAAGCAACAGCCTAAACTGGAACAGCGCTCAACGCGAAAGACAACCGGCCCGCATCGAGCATGGAGTAGCCGAGCACATCGTCGAAAATAAGTCGCATGGCATTACCAGGTTTACGAACCCGAGGATCTGTCAACGTCGGGCGTAGTATCCACAGGATCGTCGAAGTAAATTTTCCCACCCTGGTAGTACGACGGTGTTCAACCGGTAAATGGATCGATGGGCAGGCCAGATGGGTCTTCCCGGTATCCAGCGGCCCCAGGAAGTGAACGACCTACTAACGTGGCATCCAGAGCGTCTAGCGCCCGTGGCATCCACATGCCCACCCGCACCACCACTGGGCTTATATTCGTCGTCGCTATTGCGACGAGACCCGTTCTAGATCCCTTCCCTTCATCGCAGCCCCTAGTAGGTACTTCCATTCAAAGACGCCATTTCGGAAGAAGTCGCCATTGAGCTGCGTGTGCCGGATCAGATAGTTTCGATAGCGGCGATAAAGATCCTTGTCCATGTGGAAATCAAGGGCATCATTCCAGAACGAGTCCAGACCGCCCTGATAACTCATGCCGGGCAGCGCGTACGAGGCTTCCCCAAGTACGGCAACGGGCAATCCATGGTTCATCGCGGACAGTCCAACCGTACTGTTGATCAACACCACGCCACTGGCGTGGTCCAGCAGCGTAGGCAAATGCTGGTCATGAATGTAATGCAGACGCCCCTGCACACCATAGCGCTCGGCTAGCGCGCGAATCAAGATGGAGTAATCGCTATACCCGCGGTCCATCGGGTGATGCTTGAGTACCAGGCAATGGTCCGCAGGCGCATGGCGGGCAAACGACGCTACGACACGCTCAACAAAGTGCGACACCGATTCAAAATCCGAATGCACACGCACCTGGAAGTCGGTATCGACCTGCAACGGCACAAGATAGAACCGACCCGCTTCCACTCCCCAAAGGAAGTGCCCATAGCGACGTTCCCGCATCCGGTAGCGCAGCTTGCGCACCGGGCTTCGAAGCCACGGCAGCAGCTCGCTCACGCCCAAAGGACGATGATGGCGATAGTGCCGATAGAATGGCCGCATCAGAATGGATGCCGTGTAGTAAAACGTGGCCCAACACGCGGCATACCAGAACGTATTGCCGACAGGCTTCTCGACCGGGAGCTCCATATCCGGCAGCGCACTATAGAAAGCAGGATCGCGAGGCGCGGGCGAATGATTGTTGACGCCGGAGCGCTCCAGGGTTACGAAGTCCGGCCTGACATAGCCTTCCTCGAACACCCATACCTCGGCGCCGCGCTCACGCGCTACGGCCTGCACGGGCCTGTGAATCTCGCGACAGTCTCCAAACAGGAAAACTGTGTCGATCTGCAGTTCCGACATCAGCCGTGACAGCGCCGATGGCCACGCCTCCATCGTGCCCCGATAGCGAATGGCACCTCTCGCATAGAAGAACTGATCGCCACCATTGAAGTTCACCTTGTGCACGCTGGCAGCGCCCGCCTGGAGTAACACGCGTGCCAGGCGTCGGAAGAACGGCCCCATCGGTCCTTGCAGCAGGAGCACACGTGCGCCCGCGAATTTTTGCCAGCCACCCGGAATCATCGCCGCCCCAGCAACGTACGCAGCGAGAGCCTCAGCATCGCACGCTGCGCTATCCGCAGCAGACGCTTGGGCGAGCTTTCAGCATGACGCTGGTCGCGCTGCGCTATCAGCATG
>NZ_JBBHZL010000018.1:0-56430 GCF_049843575.1 Cupriavidus sp. Met-2 | reverse complement strand
GACTGCACCAGCGGGGCGCTCAAGTCGCTGAAGCAGCAGGTCGGAAAGAATCGTCTCTTTCAAAGTGGCTCCGGGCAAAAAACAGGATATGGACCTACCGATGGTACCAACCATCGGATAATTTTCCATCCGTGCTGATGCTGTTTTTTTTCGATGTCCCCATCGCGGAGCCCCCATGCCGAATGCAGCCACCGTTGCGTCTCCTGAATCGACAACGCTCACCACGCAGGCGATTGCCGATGCCGTGCGCGCACTCACGCCGTACATGGTGAAAACCCTGAGTGACTTCGTGGCGGCTGAGAGCCCGTCGGGTGCGGAGCAGCCCGCAGTGGACTTCATGGACGGCGCGCTGCGCGAGCTTGGGCTGGAGTCGGAACGCATCGTCCTGAACACGGCGCAGCTGAAAGACATGCCGCTGTTCTCCACGCCGTGCTGTCCCGATGGTGGACGCTACAACCTGCTGGCCACCCATCGTCCGCGCGAACGCGATGGCCGCTCGGTACTGTTCAATGGTCACCTCGACGTGGTGCCAACCGGCCCCGATTCGATGTGGCGCGAGTCACCGTTCAAGTCGTATGTCGAGGATGGTTGGCTCTATGGTCGCGGCGCAGGTGACATGAAGGCGGGCATCGTCTGCGCGCTGGCCGCGTTCAAGGCACTGAAGGAACTGGGTGTACAGCCTGCCGGCAACGTCGGATTCAACGGCGTGCTGGAAGAAGAGAGCACCGGCAACGGCGCGCTGGCGACGGTGGCTTCGCTGCGTAGCGCCGTGGGCGCTGGCAAGCTCGCTTCGTTCGATACAGTGCTGATCCCCGAGCCGCTGGGTGAAGCCCTGATGAGCGCGCAGATGGGTGTGTTCTGGATGTATGTGGAACTGACGGGCCGCCCCGCCCACGCCGCGTATATGACTACTGGCGTCAATCCCGTGGAGGCCGGCATCGCGGTGATGGATGACCTGCGCCGTCTCGAAGCCGAATGGAACCTGCCGGAGAACCGGCCCGCCGCCTATCGCGACCACGCACATCCGATCAACTTCAACCTGGGCCAGATCCACGGTGGCGAATGGAACTCATCCGTGCCGTGTACCTGCACGCTTGGTATCCGCATCGGCTTCTATCCGCAGATGGATGTCAACGATGCCAAGGCCATCGTTGCCCAGCGCGTTCGTGATGCGCTGGCGCGTCTGGGTAGCACGCTTGACCTGAACATCCGCTACGAAGGCTTTCACGCGCCGGGTTGCGAGTTCGATCTCGATAATGCGCCGATGCTGGCGCTGGCCGAGGCGCACCGCAAGGCCCACGGCAATGCGCTGAAGCGTCAGGCCACCACGGCTACCACCGACGCCCGTCACTTCCGCATCACGCTCGATACACCCGTCACCTGCTACGGCCCCGAAGCTCGCAACATCCACGGCATCGACGAATCGGTGTCGATCGAAAGCATGGTGCGCGTGGCGACCACGTTCGCACAGTTCATGCACGACTGGTGCGGTGTAGAGCCAGCCGCCGACCAGACCTAGAAACCGGTTTTCCCTCGTTGCTGTACCGCCTGGGCAAATGCGCCACCACGTGGTGGGGCGTTGCCCGTTGCCCTCGCTTGTCCCAAAAAAAGGAAACGACCGATGAAACGCATCACTGCCAGCGTCCAGTCGCGCATCAGGGGGAGCCTGATGTCGATGGCCTTTGTTGCCGCCGCCAGCCTCATGGCTGGCACCGCGCTTGCCCAGACCACGGGCGGCACGCTGTCCGGCATCGTGCAACCCGAGCCGCCGATCCTGGTCAGCGCGCTGAACTCGCAGGCACCCACGCAGTACATCGCCGGCAAGATCTATCAAGGTCTGCTGACCTATGGTCCCGACCTGAAGCCGCGCCCAGAACTGGCGAAGTCGTGGCAGATCTCGCCTGATGGCCTGACCTACACGTTCGAACTCCAGCAGGGCGTGAAATGGCACGACGGCAAACCATTCACCTCTGCCGACGTGGTGTTCTCGATCGACAAGATGTTGCGCGAGGTACATGTGCGCACGCGCGCCGTGATCAACAAGTACATGGCGTCGATCCGCGCGGTCAACGACAGTACCGTCGAGATCAAGCTCAAGGAGCCGTTCCCGCCGTTTATCTCGATGTTCGAAACCGGCACCATGCCGATGATGCCGAAGCACATCTACGACGGCACCGACTACCGCAACAACCCGGCCAACCAGAAGCCGGTGGGCACTGGCCCGTTCATGCTCAAGGAGTGGAAGAAGGGCGCCTATATCAAGCTGGCCAAGAACCCGAACTACTGGAAGAAGGGCAAGCCGTACCTGGACGAACTGGTGTTCTACGTAATCCCGGACTCGGCATCGCGGGCGGTGGCGTTCGAGAAGGGTGACGTGCAGGTGCTGCGCGGTGGCGACGTTGACAACGTCGACGTCAAGCGCCTGCGCGCGCTGCCCAACGTCGAGTACACGACCAAGGGCTGGGAAATGTTCGCGCCGATGACGAGCCTGCTGCTCAACGAGCGCAAGCCGCCGTTCAATAACGTGAACGTGCGCCGCGCCGTGATGCACGCGCTGAACCGCAAGCTGATCGTCGACAACATCTTCTTCGGCATGGGCAAGCCGGCTGTGAGCCCGTTCTCGTCGAGCACGCTGTTCTTCGACAAGAACATGCCCAACTTCGACTTCAGCATCAAGAAGGCGCGCGAGGAGCTCAAGGCATCTGGCGTGGACGTCAGCAAGTATCCGGTGAAGATCCTCTCCACGTCGTATGGCGCCAACTGGGACCGCCTGGACGAGTACATCAAGCAAATGCTGGAGCAGATCGGGTTCAAGGTCAGCATCGAGTCGGCCGACGCCGGTACGTGGTCATCGCGGGTCAGCAACTGGGACTACGACATGACGGTGACCTACACGTACCAGTACGGGGATCCGGCACTCGGCGTGGAACGTCTGTACGTGACGCGCAACATGGTCAAGGGCACGCCGTTCGCGAACGTTCAGGGCTACAGCAACCCGAAGGCTGACGATCTGTGGGCCAAGGGCGGCAACACCATGGACCCGGTGGAACGCCAGAAGCTCTACAGCGAACTGCAGCAGATCCTTGTGAGCGAGGTGGCCAATGCCAACCTGTTCGAGATCGAGTTCCCGACGCTGTATCGCAAGAACATCAAGAACCTTGTGACCACGGCCATTGGCCTGAACGAGTCGTTCGACAACGTCTCGATCGAGAAGAACTGATCGCGCCGCCAGGCTCCCCGGTGACAGGTTGCCGGGGAGCGACGGGGATGTGCACGCGGAGGTTATCGTGAATTTTCTGTCTTTCTTTCTATCCCGGCTGGTCAAGGCACTGGTGGTGGTGATCGGCGTGGTCGTCATCAACTTCTTCCTGATCCGCATGGCGCCCGGCGATCCGGCCACGGTGATGGCTGGCGAAGCTGGCGCTGGCGATGCCACCTATGTGACGCAGTTGCGTGAGCAGTTCGGGCTGGACCAGCCTGTGCTGACGCAACTGGGCATCTATCTCAAGGGGGTGGCGAAGCTCGACCTCGGCTACTCGTATCGCAACCACCTGCCGGTGCTGGACCTGATCCTCGATCGCCTGCCGGCCACCTTCTTGCTGATGAGCGGGGCATTCCTGTTCTCGATCGTGATGGGGGTGCTGTTGGGCGTGATTGCGGCGCGAACGCGCTACGAAAACCGCCGGCGCTGGATTGACAGCGCGGTGATGTCCGGCGCGTTGCTGCTGTACGCCACGCCGTTGTTCTGGCTCTCGCTGATGGCCATCATCCTGTTCTCCGTGGTGCTCGGCTGGTTGCCTGCTTTCGGCATGGAGAGCGTCGGGGCCGGATACACGGGACTGGCCCGCGTGCAGGATATCGCGCTCCATCTGGTGCTGCCGACGATTTCGTTGGGCTGCTTCTTCATGGCTGTCTACGTGCGACTGACGCGGGCTTCGATGCTCGAGGTCATGGGCATGGACTTCGTCAAGACCGCGCGCGCCAAGGGTGTGCCGGCCCGCCGCGTGATTCGTGTGCATGTGCTGCGTAACGCGCTGCTGCCCGTCATCACGTTTGCTGGCATCCAGCTTGGCCAGATGGCCGGTGGCGCGGTGCTGACCGAAACCGTGTTCTCGTGGCCTGGTATTGGCCGGCTGATGTTCGATGCGCTGCTGCAACGCGACTACCAGTTGCTGCTCGGCATCTTCTTCGTGACATCGGCGCTGGTGGTGTTCTTCAACCTGGTGACCGACGTGGTCTACCGCTTCATCGACCCCCGTATCGCCATCGGCGGCAAGGAGGCCACGGCATGAAATCGTTCCTCAAGCGCTATTGCCGCAACTACGGCGCCATGATCGGCCTGATCGTGCTGCTGGCGGTGGTTGTGGTGTCCTTCGTCGCGCCGATGCTCTACGAAGAGTCGCCCTGGATGATGGTGGCGGAACCGCTGATGAAGCCGTTCGCGGACATGGCCTATCCGTTCGGCACGGACATGCTGGGCCGCGACATCACCGCCGGGCTGCTGTATGGCGCGCGTGTTTCGCTGCTGGTCGGGGTGATCTCCACGGCGGTGGCGCTGGTCGTCGGCGTGCTCGTGGGGTCCGTGGCGGGGTACTGCGGTGGCCGGATCGACGACGCGCTGATGCGGGTGACCGAGTTCTTCCAGACCATTCCTCAGTTGGCCATGGCAGTGGTGATCGTGGCCATCTTCAATCCGTCGATCTACTCGATCGTTGGCGCGATCTCGGTCGTGTCGTGGCCGCCAGTAGCGCGCCTGGTGCGCGGAGAATTCCTGTCGCTGAAGCAGCGTGAGTTCGTGCAGGCCGCGATTGTGATCGGCCAGCGTCCACTGCGCATCATCCTGACGCAAATCCTGCCCAATGCGATGTCGCCGATCATCGTTTCGGCGTCGTTCATGGTGGCCACCGCCATCCTGACCGAGTCGGCGCTGTCGTTCCTGGGGCTTGGCGACCGCAACATGATGAGCTGGGGCTTCATGATCGGCGCCGCGCGCACCATGATCCGTGAAGCCTGGTGGATGAGCGTCTGGCCCGGCGTGGCAATCCTGCTGACGGTGCTGGCGATCAACCTGATCGGGGAGGGGCTCAACGATGCCCTGAACCCGCAACTGCGCCGCCGCGGCGAGTAAGGAGCGCTACGATGACGCAGACCAATTCCTCCCGACAACCGCTGTTGTCGATCCGCGATCTTTCCATCGCGCTACCGGCAGGCGGCGACCGCGCGCACGCGGTCAAGGACATCTCGTATGACCTGCACGCTGGGGAAATCCTTTGCATCGTCGGGGAATCCGGCTCGGGAAAATCGATGAGCGCCAACGCGATCATGGGCCTGCTGCCGAGCTACCTGAAGCCTGAGCGCGGCGAGATTCTGTTCCAGGGGCGCGACCTGCTGAAGCTGGACGAAACCACGTTGCTCGGCATGCGTGGCAAGGACATGGCAATGGTGTTCCAGGAGCCGTTGTCCGCGCTGAATCCCGTGATGACCGTTGGTGACCAGATCGCCGAAGTCATGCGTGTGCACCGCGCCTATCCGGGCGAAGCCTGCCAGCGGCGCGTGCTGGAACTGCTCGAGTTCGTCGGGTTGCCCGATCCAGCCACGCTGGTGCACAGCTATCCGTTCCGGCTGTCCGGCGGGCAGCGTCAGCGGGTGGTGATCGCGATGGCGCTGGCACTGGAGCCGACGCTGTTGATCGCGGACGAGCCCACCACGGCGCTGGACGTGACCACCCAGGCGCAGATTCTGGCCCTGATCCGGCGCATCCAGGCCGAGAAGGGCATGGGCGTGATGTTCGTTACCCACGACTTCGGCGTCGTGGCCGAGATCGCCGACCGCGTGGCCGTAATGGAAAAGGGCGTGCTGGTCGAGATCGGCACGGCGCAGCAGGTGCTCAATCACCCGCAGCATCCCTATACCCGGCGGCTGATCAGCGCCGTGCCACATGGCCGCGCGCGCGACGGCGGCCATGCGGACGACCGCACCGTGCTCGACGTGCGAAACCTGCGCAAGACCTACGTTTCCGGTGGCGGGCTGTTCTCGAAGAAGCGCGTGACTCACGCCGTGGATGACGTGTCGTTCAGCGTCAAGCGCGGCGAGACGCTCGGTATCGTGGGCGAATCGGGCTCGGGCAAGTCGACCATCGGCAAATGCCTGCTGCGCCTGACCGGCGTCGACGGTGGCCAGATGCTGTTCGACGGCCAGGACATTGCGCGCCTCTCCGAGCGCCAGTTCCGCCCGATGCGGCGCGACGTGCAGATGATCTTTCAGGACCCGTTTGCGTCGCTCAATCCGCGCCATACGGTTGGCCGCATCATCACCGATGGCCCCGTCGCCACAGGCGTGCCACTGGGCGATGCCCAGGCGCGGGCGCGCGAACTGCTGCAACTGGTTGGACTGGAAGCCTCCGCGTTCGACCGCTATCCAAACCAGTTCTCGGGCGGCCAGCGTCAGCGCATCGGTATCGCCCGGGCCCTGGCGCTGGAGCCGAAGCTGCTGGTGGCCGACGAATCGGTATCGGCGCTCGATGTCTCCGTACAGGCGCAGGTGCTGCAACTGCTGGCAGACCTGCAGAAGCGGCTCGATATCGCGCTGATCTTCATCACGCACGACCTGCGCGTGGCCGCGCAGATCTGCCATCAGGTCATCGTCATGCACCGGGGCCGGGTCGTCGAAGCTGGCCCGCCTTCGCAGATTTTTGATGATCCACAGCACGACTACACCCGTCGCCTGATCGACGCCATTCCCGGCAAGACCTGGGACCCGACGCTGATTCGCGTCGCGGCCTGAGGTCTGCCGCACACAGAACCACGAATTCACTGGAGCCAATCAATGAAGAACGCCGAACTGGTCCGTCGCAAGGATGCCGCTACCCCGCGTGGGGTAGGTGTGATGTGCAATTTCTACGCCGACCGCGCCGAGAACAGCGAAATCTGGGATGTCGAGGGCAAGCGGTATATCGACTTCGCTGCCGGCATCGCCGTGCTCAACACGGGCCATCGCCACCCGCGCCTGGTGGCCGCGCTGCAGGCGCAACTGAATCGCTTCACCCATACGGCGTACCAGATCGTGCCGTACGCCAGCTATGTGGAGCTGGCCGAGAAGATCAACCAGCGCGCGCCGGGCCGCTCGGCTCGCAAGACCGCCTTCTTCACGACCGGCGCGGAAGCGGTGGAGAACGCCGTCAAGATCGCGCGCGCCGCCACCGGCCGGCCCGGCGTGATCGCGTTCTCCGGCGGGTTCCACGGCCGCACGATGATGGGCATGGCGCTGACTGGCAAGGTGGCCCCTTACAAGACCGGCTTCGGGCCGTTCCCCGGCGAGGTCTTCCACGCGCCTTACCCGTCTGCGTTGCATGGCGTGACGGTGGAGGATTCGCGCCGCGCGCTCGAACACCTGTTCAAGGCCGATATCGACCCGCGCCGCGTGGCAGCCATCATCTTCGAACCGGTGCAGGGCGAAGGCGGCTTCAACGTGGCGCCGCCGGAGTTCGTGCGGATGCTGCGCGCCGTGTGCGACGAGCACGGCATCCTGCTGGTGGCCGATGAGGTCCAGACCGGTTTCGGCCGCACCGGCAAGCTGTTCGCGATGGAGCACTACGACGTCGCGCCGGACCTGACGACGATGGCCAAGAGCCTGGCCGGCGGGATGCCGCTTTCCGCCGTGTGTGGCCGTGCCGAAATCATGGATGCGCCCGCACCGGGCGGCCTCGGCGGGACCTACGCCGGCAATCCGCTGGCGGTGGCGTCCGCGCTGGCCGTGCTCGACGTGCTCGAGTCCGAGAACCTGATCGCGCGAGGCGCGGAGCTTGGCGAACGACTGACGGCCCGCCTGAACAGCCTCAAGCCGCGCGTGCCGCAAATCGCCGAAGTCCGTGGCATCGGCGCAATGGTGGCCGTGGAGTTCCGTCGCGCCGATGGCAGCCCGGATGCGGAGTTCACCCGCGAAGTGCAGAACCGCGCGCTGGAGAAGGGCCTGTTGCTGCTGTCGTGCGGCGTGTACGGCAACGTGATTCGCTTCCTGTTCCCGCTGACCATCCAGGACGCCGTGATGAACGAGGGCCTCGACATCCTGGCAGACGTGCTGACTCGCTGACCCGCCGAACGGAGCCACTGACATGACCCGACCCCAGGCAGTACCGACCGTCCAGGTCGACAACGAACGTGTGGCCGTGACCGAATGGCGCTTCGCCAAGGGCGCCGAAACCGGGCATCACCGGCATGGCTATGACTATGTGGTGGTGCCGATGACCACCGGGCCGCTGCTGCTGCAGACGCCGGAGGGCGAGGTCACGAGCCAGCTCGTGGCCGGGCGCGCCTATTACCGGGCAGCCGGCGTCGAGCACAACGTGATCAACGCCCATGACGGTGAATGCGTGTTCGTCGAAATCGAAATCAAGCGTGGAGACCAGGCATGAGCGCGCCACGCGAACGGAATGGCGGCCAGATTCTGGTCGAACAACTGCGCATCCAGGGTACGAAGCGCGTGTTCCTGGTGCCGGGCGAGAGCTATCTGCCGTGCATCGACGCGCTCTACGACCATCAGGATGCGATCACGCCGATCGTCTGCCGGCAGGAGAGCGGCGCGGGATACATGGCGGAGGCCTACGGCAAGCTGACCGGCGAGCCCGGCGTCTGCTTTGTCACGCGCGGCCCGGGGGCGACCAATGCGAGCATCGCGGTGCATACGGCGTTTCAGGACTCCACACCGATGATCCTGTTCGTCGGTCAGGTTGGAAACGACTTCTACGAGCGCGAGGCATTCCAGGAGATCGACTACCGTCGCATGTTCGGCCAGATGGCCAAGTGGGTGGCCCAGATCGATCGCACGGACCGGATCCCCGAGTTCGTGGCGCGAGCCTACGCGGTGGCAACCAGCGGGCGTCCCGGTCCGGTGGTGCTGGCGTTGCCCGAGGACACGCTCTGGGGCCGCGCCACGGTCGCCGACATGCCGCGTTATGAGCGCGTCCACGGCGCCCCGACGCCGGCGGCGCTCGACAAGCTCTCCACCTTGCTGGCGGGCGCGAAGCGGCCGTTCCTGCTGGTCGGGGGCTCGGGCTGGACGCCCACGGCCATGCGGCAGATCGAAGGCTTCGCCGAACGCTTCGGCCTGCCCGTGGGTGTGGCATGGCGGCGTCTGGAATGCTTCGACAACGGACATCCGAACTTCGCCGGCCACGTCGGCTGGGGGATGGGCGATGCGCTGCGCCAGCGGATTCACGAAGCGGATCTGGTGATCGCCGTGGGCACGCGCATGGGCGAGGCCACCACGGAAGGCTACACGCTGGTGGAAAGCCCGCAGCCACGGCAGAAGCTGGTGCACGTGTATCCCGATCCGGACGAACTCGGCCGGGTATTCCGTCCGACGTTGCCGATTGCCGCCGATGTGGTGTCGTTCGCGGCGGCCGTGGCTCAGCTATCTCCGGCGCAGACGGTGTCCCGAGAGGCGATGACGGCGGTGACGGCGGCCAATGCCAACTTCCTTGCGGAGCAGGAGCCCAAGGACGCGCCCGGCACGTTGAACCTGAACCGGGTGGCCTGCCACGTGCGCGACCACGTGCCGGACGATGCCTGCATCACTGTCGGCGCGGGCAACTATGCGCTGTTCGCGCACGCCTATCACCGCTTCCATGGCGTGGGCACGAGCCTGGCGCCGACGGTAGGGTCGATGGGTTACGGCTTGCCGGCCGCAATCTCGGCCAAGCTCGAGAATCCGTCGCGTACCGTGGTCTGCTACGCGGGCGATGGCTGCTTCCAGATGAACCTGCAGGAACTCGGCGTCGCGATGCAGTATCGGCTGGGCATCGTGATCCTTGTTTTCAACAACGGCATGTGGGGCACGATCCGCGCGCATCAGGAACGCGAGTTCCCGGGCCGTACGATTGCGCTCGGCTTCGACAATCCCGAGTTCAGCCAGCTGGTCAAGGCTTATCACGGCCACGGCGAAGTGGTGGATCGCGATGAGGATTTCGCCCCCGCCTTTGCCCGGGCGCTGGAATTCGCCAATCGCGAGCAACTCCCCGCGCTGATCGAGCTGCGCTACGAACCCGATGGCATCGCGCCCGGCGTCACGCTCTCCGGCATTCGTGCCGCAGCGCTGGCGCGGCAATCCGCCTGAGCGACGCGACACCACGATAACCGACGGAACCACCCGTAATTCCCACCATGCGCGCCTTTTTCTCGGATGACCAGTTGCTGCACCAGCCTCGGCAGTTCATGCGCGCAGGCCGGCTGTGCGAGCCGACCGACGTACCGGCTCGCGCCGCCGTGCTCCAGCGGGCGCTCGACGCCCGTGGTATCGAACTCGTCGCGCCGCCCGACTACGGCCGCGCGCCGCTGGAAACAGTGCATAGCCCGGCGTACCTCGATTTCCTGACCAGCGCGTTCGAGCGCTGGATGGCGCAGGCAACGCCTACGCTCGAACCGGGCATCGAGGTGCTGCCGAACCTTTCGCCGTATCACAGCGGCAAGATCGACAAGACGCGGCGTGGCCCGTGTCCATCGGGCAGCGTGATTGCCGAAGCGGGTTACTACCTCGGCGACCTGAGCTGTCCGCTCGGGCCCCATAGCTGGCAGTCGATCCTGCGCTCGGCGCATAGCGCGGTGGCGGCGGCGCGGCATGTGTGCGCGCCGCACGACGGCAACGGCATGGCCTATGCGCTGTGCCGGCCGTCCGGCCACCACGCCCACGCTGACCGCGCAGGCGGGTTCTGCTACGTCAACAACTCGGCGATCGCCGCGCAGACACTGCTGGAGCGCTTCGACAAGGTCGCCGTGCTCGACGTGGACGCCCATCATGGCGATGGCACGCAGCAGATCTTCTACCAGCGTTCCGACGTGATGACGATTTCGCTGCACGCGGACCCCAGCAGCTACTACCCGTTTTACACGGGCTACGCCACCGAGCGCGGTCATGGCGCGGGCTATGGCTACAACCTCAATTTCCCGCTGCCGCACGGCACAGGCGATGCTGGATTCCTGTCGGCGCTGGACAGCGCGCTCGATGCGCTGCGCGACTACCGTCCGCAGGCGCTGGTGCTGGCGCTTGGCTTCGACACGTACAAGCACGACCCGATCAGCGTGCTGCAGGTGGGGCTGGAAGCCTATCGAGGCGTGGGCGAGCGTATCCACGCGCTGGGCGTGCCGACGGTGGTGGTGCAGGAGGGCGGTTACGAAGTGGATGCGATCGGTATCGCGCTGGAAGCATTTCTCGCGGGCTTTGTGCCTGCGATGGCATGAATCAGGAGTACACATGACGACTTTGAACATCGACGGCCAGCGGCTCTGGCAGTCCCTGATGGATCTGGCTGCCATCGGCGCGACGCCAAAGGGCGGCAACGCGCGGCTGGCACTGACCGCGCTGGACGGACAGGGGCGCGATCTCGTGACTGGCTGGATGCGCGATGCCGGCCTGACGGTGACCGTGGACCAGGTGGGCAACATCTTTGGCCGTCGCGCGGGCCGCAACAATGACCTGCCGCCTGTCATGACCGGCAGCCACATCGACACGCAGCCCACCGGCGGCAAGTTCGACGGGTGCTTTGGCGTGCTGGCGGGTCTGGAGGTGATGCGCACGCTCAACGACCACGGCGTGCAGACGGAGGCGCCGCTGGAACTTGCCATCTGGACCAACGAGGAAGGCACGCGTTTCGTGCCCGTGATGATGGGCTCGGGCGTGTTCGCTGGCGTGTTCCCGCTGGAAGTGGCCCTGAACGCCACGGATACGGCGGGCAAGCGCGTGGCGGACGAACTGGAGGCGATCGGCTATGCCGGCAAGCTGCCGGTTGGCGGGCGACCCGTGGGCGCGTACTTCGAGGCCCACATCGAGCAGGGTCCGATCCTGGAGGCTGCCGACAACGTGATCGGCGTGGTCACAGGCTCGCTGGGGCTGCGCTGGTATGACGTGACCGTGACCGGCATGGAGGCTCATGCAGGCCCCACGCCGATGCCGCTGCGGCGCGATGCGCTCTACGGCGCCACGCACGTGATGCAGGAGGTGATCCGCATCGCCAACGATTTCGCGCCGCATGGGCGCGGTACGGTGGGCGTGGTCAACGTTCACCCCGCCTCGCGCAATGTGATTCCCGGTGCGGTGACGTTCACGGTGGACCTGCGTCACCAGGACGCGGAGCAACTCAAGGTGATGGATGGGCGTTTCCGCGCGGCCTGCGCGGCGCTGGCCGAAGGCAAGACCACGGGAACGGCGCTCGACGTGAAGATCGAGGACGTGCAGTACTTCGCGCCCACGCCGTTCGCGCCGGAGCTGGTTGACCACGTCCGGGCAGAGGCGCAGGCACGCGGTTTCAGCCATCAGGACATCGTGACGGGCGCGGGTCACGACGCGGTGTATATCGCCGGCGTGGCGCCGACCGCGATGATCTTCGTGCCGTGCAAGGACGGCATCAGCCACAACGAGGTGGAAGACGCCCGGCCCGAGCATCTGGAGGCTGGCGCAAACGTACTGCTTGGCGCCATGGTGGCGCAGGCGGGCAAGGGGCGTGACCAATGAGCGAACTCAAGGATCTCGAATACTGGCGGGGCCGGGCGCGGGCGCTGCCGATTCCGGCACACGCTTATATCGACGGCCAGTGGACCAGCGCGGCCGATGGCGCGACGTTCGACTGCATCAATCCGGCCACGGGCGAACAACTGGCGCGTGTGGCGGCCTGCGGCGCAGCGGACGTCGACCGTGCCGTGGCTGCGGCCCGGCGCGCGTTCGAGGCCGGGGTCTGGTCGGCGATGCCCCGGCGCGAGCGCAAGGCCGTGCTATTGCGTCTGGCGGCCCTGATCGAGACGCACCGGGAAGAACTGGCGCTGCTGGAGACGCTGGACATGGGCAAGCCGATCGGCGACACCATGCTTTATGACATCCCCGAAGCGGCTCGCACCTATGCGTGGTATGCCGAGGCGATCGACAAGGTCTATGACGAGATCGCGCCGACCGATGCGGGGGTGCTGGCCACGATCACGCGCGAGCCGCTTGGCGTCGTGGCGGCCGTGGTGCCGTGGAACTATCCGCTGCTGATGGCGAGCTGGAAGGTGGCGCCGGCGCTGGCCGCGGGCAACAGCGTGGTGCTGAAGCCGGCCGAGCAATCGCCGCTGACCGCGATTCGCCTGGCCGCGCTGGCGGAAGAGGCTGGCGTGCCGCCCGGCGTCTTCAACGTGGTGCCCGGGTTAGGCGCAGAGGCAGGGCAGGCGTTGGGCCGCCATCCCGATGTCGACTGCCTGGCGTTCACGGGTTCCACGGCTACCGGCAAGCGGTTTATGGAATATAGCGGCCAGTCGAATCTCAAGCGCGTCTGGCTCGAATGCGGTGGCAAGTCACCGCATATCGTGTTCGACGACTGCCCGGACCTCGACCGCGCCGCGCTGGCCGCCGCCATCGGCATCTTCAACAACCAGGGGGAGATTTGCATCGCGGGCTCGCGGCTCTACGTGCAGCGCGGCATCTACGACACGTTCATGGCGAAGCTGGAGGCGCATGCGGCGGCCATGCAGCCGGGGGATCCGCTCGACCCGCGCTCCGCGATGGGCGCGATCGTCGACGGGCGGCAGTTCGACCGTGTGATGTCGTATGTGGAAGCCGGCCAGAGGGAGGGGGCAAGGCTGCGTGCGGGCGGTCAGGCCGCGCGCGCCGATTCCGGGGGCTGGTTTGTGCAGCCGACGATCTTCGAGTGCCCGACGCAGTCGCTGTCGATCGTCAAGGAGGAGATTTTCGGCCCGGTGCTGGCCGTGACCGTGTTCGACACCGAGGCCGAAGCCGTGGCGATGGCCAACGACTCGGCGTACGGGCTAGGCGCGGGGCTGTGGACGTCGGACCTGTCGCGCGCGCATCGTGTCTCGCGCCGGCTGCGTAGCGGGCTGGTCTGGGTCAACTGCTACATGGACGGCGACATCACCGTGCCGTTCGGCGGCGTCAAGCAGTCGGGGTTCGGGCGCGACAAGTCGTTGCACGCGCTGGAGAAGTACCAGGACCTGAAGACGACCTGGATCCGGCTCGAGTAGTTGCTGCGGCCTGTCGGCGCACCGGTGACCTCATCAATCCATCGCCGCGTGCGCCAGGCTGTCGTCGGCGTGCTTCGCGCCGGGGCGGATCAACAGGATCAGCGGCACCACCACCAGCGTGGCGATGAACATCGCCTTGAAGTCGTTCAGATAGGCGATCATCGCTGCCTGCTGGTTGATGGTCTGGTTCAGCACCGCGATGTCGATCCGCGAGCCATGCGTGAGCATCGACTGCAGCGCCGGGTTGTACGGGTTGATATGCGTGACCAGGTCGCTGTGCGCCACCTGCGCGTTGCGGGTCATCATGGTCTGGATCAGCGAGATGCCGATGCTGCTGCCGATATTGCGCATCAGGCTGTATGTGGCCGTGCCATCGGCGCGCAGGGACGGCTCCAGTGTGGAGAACGTCAGCGCCGACAGCGGTACGAACACGAGCCCCAGGCCGAAGCCCTGGATGATGCCCGGTACGACGATATCCGACATCGAAAGCACCACGGTGTAGCCCATCATCTGCCACAGTGCGAAGGCGGAGATCAGGAAGCCGGCCAACAGGAGCAGCCGCGCATCCACGCGCCGCAGCAGCCGGCCCGCCAGCATCATCGCGATCATCGTGCCCAGCCCGCTTGGCGCGGTAACCAGCCCCGTGGTGGCCACCGGATAGCCCATCAGGTTCTGCAGCATCGGCGGCAGCAGCGCGCGGGTGGCATACATGACCGCGCCGATCACGAAGATGAAACAGGCCCCGGTGACGAAATTACGGTCCTTGAGCAGCGCGGAACGGAAGAACGACTTTTCGCCGGCTGTGGCCGTATGGATCAGGAAGTAGGCGAAGGCGATCACGCAGATCAGCGCCTCGACGCGGATTTCGAGCGAGCCGAACCAGTCAAGTTGTTCGCCGCGGTCCAGCATGGCCTGCAACGCCCCGATAGCGAGACTCAGCGTGGCGAAGCCGAACGCGTCGAATCTCATGCTGCGCGCCGGGGTGCGGTTCGGTAGCGAGGCCAGCACGCCGAACAACGCGAACAGGCCGATCGGCACGTTGATGAAGAACACCCAGCGCCAGTTGTAGCTGTCGGTCAGCCAGCCGCCCAGTGTGGGCCCGAGAATTGGCCCGACCATCACGCCCATGCCCCACACGGCCATGGCCTGCCCCTGGCGCGACGGTGGATTGATATCGAGCAGGATCGACTGGGACAGCGGCACCAGCGCCGCCCCAAAAACCCCTTGCAGCAGCCGCGCGGCCACGATCTGGGTGAGGGAGTCCGCCATCCCGCACAGCGCCGAAGCCACGGTAAATCCGCCGATCGAGATAGCCAGCAGCCGCTTGACGCCGAGCTGGTCGGACAGCCAGCCGGTCAGCGGCGTGGCGATGGCTGCGGCGACGATGTAGGAAGTCAGCACCCATGTGATTTCGTCCTGCGAGGCCGAAAGCGTACCCTGCATGTGCGGCAGGGCCACGTTGGCGATGGTGCTGTCGAGCGTCTGGATCAGCGTGGCCAGCATGATCGAAAGGGTGATCATCGGCCGGTTGAGCGGGGTGGCGGCTGGCTGTGCCGCGCCGGAAACCACGGAGGACATTGGGGGGGGGGGCTGGAAGGGCTGGCGCAGATTAATAAGCGTGCTTATTATAATCATGGACTGGCGTTTTTGGGCGATCACGCGAGTTACGGACGGCCAGAAAAGCGGATCGAGCGCCCCGACTCCCTATAATCGCGCGATGGAAACAAATCTTGAAAGGCGCTTCGGCTTTCTCGTGGCGGACGTTGGCCGGCTGACCGGCAGGCGATTTGACGAGTTGTCCCGCGCGACGCTAGACCTGACGCGTGCGCAGTACCGTGCGCTTGCGTGTCTGACGCACTATGGGGAAATCAATCAGGCCTGCCTGGCGGACCTGATGGAAGTGGCGCCGATTTCAGCCGGGCGGCTGCTGGACCGGATGGAGGAGGGTGGCTGGATCGTGCGTCGGCCCAATCCGGCGGATCGCCGCGAGCGCATGGTCAGCGTGACGGAAAAAGCGGAGCAGGCACTGCATGCCGCGCGCGAGGTGGGGGATGTGGTGACATCGGAGGCGCTCAACGGCTTCAACGCCGAAGAAGCGGAGCAATTCATCGGCTTTCTGCAGCGCGCCCGGGGGAATCTGTCGAAGCCGGCCCTGGCCCAGACGCAAGCGCAGGCGCAGGGAAAGTAACCACCACGGTCAGGCCGCCGCCCGGCGTGCTTTCCAGCGCGACGGCGGCGCCATGAATGCGGGCGATCTCCCGCACGATCGACAGCCCCAGGCCGCTGCCATCGCGGCTAGCGCTCGACTCTCCACGATAGAAGCGCTTGAAGATCGACTCGCGCTCGAACGCGGGCACGCCGGGACCGTTGTCCTCTACGGCCAGCCGTTGCCCGTCGACGCGCACCGTGACCATCGCGCCGGCGCCCGCATAGCGGATAGCGTTGTCGATCAGATTCCCGAGCAGTTCCTGCAGCAGTTCGGTCTGGCCGTCGATGTCGGCCGGGCCGCGACCCTCGAAACCCAGATCCACCCCCGCGCGCCGGGCCAGCGGCGCCCATTCAAGCGCCACGTTCTGCGCCAGCGTATCCAATCGCAGGTGCCGCAGCGTGGGCGCGTAGCCGCTGTCTGGCTCGAGCCGCGACAGCGACAGCAGCTGGGCGACTTCCTTGGCGGCCTGCTGCACGGATCCATGCAGCCGCTCGACGTGCGCGCGCACGCTCGGCAGGTCCTTCTCGCGCAGTGCGAGTTCCGATTCGGCCTGGATGATGGCCAACGGCGTCTTGAGTTGGTGCGCGGCATCGGCAAAGAAACGCTTGCGGCCTTCTATCATGCGGTGCAGCCGGGCCACGTACTGGTTCACTGCGGCCACCAGTGGCTTCATTTCGACCGGCAGCGCGGTGTCTTCCAATGGCTCCAGATCGTCGGGGCCGCGTGCGGACATGGCGTCGGACAGCCGTTGCAGCGGCAGCAGGCCCCGCCGCACGCCAAGCCAGACGATGCCCAGCGCCAGGCTGATCAGCATCAGTTCCTGCAGCAGCGAGCCGACCAGGATGTCGCTGGCAAGCTGCTCGCGCGGCTCGGTCGATTCGGCCAGCAGCACCCAGACCATTTGCGTGCGGGCCGAGCGGACGTCGTGCAGCGGCAGTGGCATGGCTGCCATGCGGACGGGCACGCCAAGGTACTCGGCGTCGTAGAACTGGGTGCGATAGAGCGAATTCACCGGTCCTTCCGGCATCGGCAGCCCTTCATAGCCGGTGATCGTGGTGCCACGCTCGTCGCGGATCTGGTAGTAGACGCGCGAGCCATCCTCGGCATCGAAGACTTCCAGGGCCAGATTGGGGATTTCCACTTCGACGCGCCCGTCGCGCAGCGAAATCCCTTCGCGCATGGACTTGAGCGATGCGGCCAGCGTGCGGTCAAATGCCTGGTGGGCCGCGGACATCGCGCGCCGATCGGTCAGCCACGCGTCGAATGCCAGCAGCCCCAGCAGCGGTATCAGCAGCCAGAGTGTGATCTGCAGCCTCAGGCTGCCTGTTTTCATTGGCGCGCGTCCGACGTGGCGGTGTCGCGTGATTCCAGCAGATAGCCGAGCCCGCGCAGCGTGACGATGCTCACGCCGCTGCCTTCCAGCTTCTTGCGCAGGCGGTAGACGTAGATTTCGATGGCGTCGGCATTGACCGACTCATCGATGCCGAAAATCTTCTCCGACAGCGCGGCCTTGTTGACGGCACGGCCATCGCGCATCAGCAGCACTTCCAGCACGGCGCGTTCGCGCCCCGTGAGTTGCAGCAGTTCACCGTGCAGCGTGAAGGCACGGCTCACGCTGTCATAGCGCAGCGGGCCGCATTCGAGCGCGGTGCGGTCATGGCCGTGGCTGCGGCGGATCAGCGCGCGCGCCCGGGCCTCCAGTTCGTTCAGCGCGAATGGTTTGGCCAGGTAGTCGTCGGCACCCAGGTCCAGCCCGCGCACGCGGTCTTCCACCGAGCCATGCGCGGTCAGGATCAGCACTGGTACCGGATTGCGCCGCTGACGCAGCCGACGCAGCACTTCCAGACCGTCCAGGCGGGGCATGCCGATGTCGAGGATGGCCAGGGCGTAGTCCTGCGTGGTCAGCAGATGATCGGCGCTGGCGCCGTCATGCATGCAGTCGACGGCAAAGCCACTCTGGCTCAGGGAATCCACCAGCGATTCGGCCAGTTTGAGATTGTCTTCGGCAAGCAGGATACGCATGGGAGGGATACAGCGGGCAGGTCTAAGTCTTGTCTCGGGCGAACCAGTGTCGCGCGACGAGTGATACCTGCATTGGGTCAGGTATGCCTAGTTAGGGAAATCCCGATCGTGGTGCATAACCCACGCCGCAGATACCCACGAATCGAAAGCGAACTGAAAGTGAGGCCCAAATACCATCCGTGCCGTTCCACAACTACAAGCAGACAAAGGAGACTTGTATGAAACGGAAGGCATTGGCCCTGGCTACGTTGGGTTGCGTGGCATCGGGTGGCGCAGCAGCTCAGTCGAGCGTGACCCTGTACGGTCTGGTCGATTCGGGTATCGAGTACGTGAGCCACGCAGGGCCAACCGGCAGCTCGGTGGTCAAGATGACGTCGGGCGGCAAGAACACGTCGCGTTGGGGTCTGCGCGGCACTGAAGACCTTGGCGGCGGGCTGAAGGCAATCTTCACGCTGGAATCCGGCATTGCCCTCGACACCGGCAAGCTCGACACGGACAACACGCTGTTCGATCGTCGCGCCTGGGTGGGCCTGCAGGACAAGACGCTGGGCAGCATCCGCATGGGCCGTGACTTCACCACGACCTATGACTTCATGCTCCCGTTCGACCCGATGGGTTACGCGCCGAACTATTCGTGGGCCACGTCGGCCACCGCCACGGGCGGCCGCAAGGACGGCATGTTCTCCCGCTCCACCAACGTGCTGCGTTACGACGGCAAGTTCGGTCCGGTCAAGGTGGGCGGCACGATGGCGATGGGCGAAGTGCCTGGCAGCTTCAAGAGCTCGTCCAAGTACGACCTGGGCGTGGGCTATGAAGCCGGCAAGTTTGCCGCGGCCCTGACCTGGGATCGCCAGAACGGCGCGGGCACCAGCACCACGCCGGCTGACAGCGTCGACTACATCCAGGGCATCCACGCTGGCGCCAGCTACGACTTCGGTTCGCTGTCCGTCTACGCGGGCTACCGGAACTACCGCAAGACGTTCACGACGTCGGCCGCCAAGCAACTCAGCGACATGTACTGGCTGGGCGCCGCGTACGACTTCACGCCGGCCTTCACGCTGTACGGCGCGATCTACAAGCAGAACATCAAGGGCGACACCGACGCAGATCCGATCCTGTTCTCGCTGCGTGCCCAGTACAATCTTTCCAAACGCACCATGGCCTATCTGTCCGCCGGCTATGCCAAGGCGCGCAATGGTCAGAACGTGAGTGTCTCGCGTGACAATATTGGCTATGCCAATAACCAGGTCGGCGTGACGGCGGGTCTGCAGCACCGCTTCTGATCTCGCTTTCTGATCGTTGTTTTCGACCGTCGTGGTGGACGGTCGCCCGGCGGTGCGAGGGGCTCGCGCCGCCGGTTTTTGCGTTTTTTTTTGCGTTTACGGCCCAACCGAATTTCGTTTCAGCCCAGCAGGCCATGCCGTTCGTGCCATTCCCGCAGAGACTCGGCCGGCCATGTGCGGGCGTGCCGGTGTCCCTTGCCGCGTGGCACGTCGACCCAGGGGGCTGCGTAATCGAGCGCTGCCTCGATGACTTCGGGGGGCTTAGGCAGCGGTGTGTCGATGGCGCTCGCGTTCGGGTGCACCAGTTCCGGCCAGCGCGGATCCCACAGCCATAGCGGGCTGCCGCATTTCACGCAGAAATGCCGGAACGCCTTCGATCGCACCGGTCGCTTGCCTGGCTCGCGTATTACCGCGTGAAACCGTCCGACATGGGTCTTGCCGCGCACGCGCAGCGTGCTGGCATCGCCCCCGAGATTGATCCCGTATCCGCCACCGCCGCCAGTCTTGCGGCAGATCGAGCAATGGCAATGCATAAACGGGTAGGGCGAATCCGATTCCAGGCTGAACCGCACGGCGCCGCACTGGCATGAGCCTTCGAGATGCATGTAGCCTCCAGGAATGGGGTGTCGATGTGATCCAGTGTGGGTGACGCGATGCGGGGATTCAAGGCGGAACGTCCGCACTTCGGGTCACGCTCAAGGCTCGTCCTCGATCCAGAGAGGCATTGTCAGTGGATGCCGGCGTGAATATGATGGGGCGTTCATCGCCACGACGCGAATGTAACGACGCGGCTCCAGTGGTGCGCCGACCGGGTGACTATTTCTCCCACTGAAATGATCAGACCCGGCCGATTGACCTGACATGGAAGACGGCAACCATGGAATTGTTACTCCAGGCAGTGCTATTCCTCGCATCGGCCCTTGTGGTGGTGCCACTCTCCATCAGGCTCGGGTTCGGTTCCGTCCTCGGCTATCTGGTCGCCGGGATGCTCATCGGTCCCTCCGCGCTCGGGTTCGTCACGGATGTCAATGCCGTGCTGCACATTGCCGAGCTCGGCATCATGCTGATGATGTTCATCATCGGCATCGAGATGGATGTTCGAAAACTCTGGAACCTGCGGCGATCGATCTTTGGCCACGGCGGTGCCCAGGTCCTGCTTTGCGCGGTGCTGCTGGCTCTCGCATTCACCGCCTTCGGGGTGAACTGGCGTGTAGGGGTTGCCGCTGGCTTTGCACTGTCCCTGTCGTCGACGGCGATGGTGATCGCGATTCTGGAGCAGCGCGGGCTGATGCAGGCGCCGATTGGCCGGGCGAGCTTTGGCATCCTGTTGTTCCAGGACATGGCCGCCATCCCGATGATTGCGCTGTTGCCGCTGCTTTCCCCCGCACCGGCCACTACCAACACGATCGCGGGGTGGATCGTCGCGCTCGAGGCGCTGGGCATGCTGGCTGCCGTGGTGTTTGGCGGAACCCTTCTGCTGCGGTATCTGTTGCCGATCATCCGGCGCAGCGGCACGCGGGACATGGTGACCGTATTCGCGCTGCTCTGGGTGATCGGCATCGCGTTGCTGATGCAAAGCGTGCATCTGTCGATGTCTTTGGGCGCGTTCGTGGCGGGGGTGTTGCTGGCGGGCTCCGACTGCCGCGAGGAAATCGAGGCGGACATCAGCCCCATCAAGGGCGTATTGCTCGGCCTTTTCTTCATGGCCGTGGGCATGTCGATCAAGTTCGATGTCCTGGCAAGCAAGCCGTTCCTCGTTGCCGTACTGCTCCTGGTGCTGCTGGTCGCCAAGATATCAGGCCTGCTTTTCCTCGCAAGGCAGATTCAGTTGCCGCGGGGTGACCGAGTTTACTTTGCGGTGCTTCTTTCACAGGGTGGTGAGTTCGCGTTCGTCGTGATGGCCGTGGCCGAGGCGGCACGCCTGTTGAATGGCGAGCAGGCGTCCATCGTGACCGCCGTGGTGGCGCTATCCATGGCCGCAACGCCGTTGTTGCTGATGGCATTGCGCACGAAGGAGGTCGCGAGGGACGTGGAGCGTCCGCTGCCGGCCGCCAACCGCCACGCTGACGCACCGGATGCCGATCTGCATTGACACTGCATGAACGCGGGATATCCGCACGATGATGGCCCGAGGGGGCTCGGATCTGGCTTAGATGAGCCGCGCCCCCGGCCAGGCCCCCGACATCACGATATTCCGGACCGAAAGCCGCACCGTCTGCATGATGTCCCAGAGTTCCGGCACAGGTGGCCGGTTCCGTGCCGTGGCCAGCGCTACCTGGCGGGTGACCACCGGATCGACCAGCCGCGCGGAATGCAGGCGGCCTTGTGCGACGCGGTCCGCCACTGCGGCGAATGGCAACAGCGTCGCGCCACAACCGTCTTCGACGAGCCGCATCGACACCGTGTTCGACGCATCGCATTCCAGCGCCATGTTCAGCGTGGTGCCGACCCGCGCGGCCAGCGATTCGGCCAGCACGCGCAGGCCGTGCCCGGTGCTGGGCAGGATCATCGGCACTTCACCCAGGCGGCGGGCCTGGAACGTCGGTCCGAGATGGCTCCACGACGTGGGCGTGACCAGTGTCAGGTCTTCCTCGAGCAGGATGTCGACCTTGAGCGCGCCTTGCTGCTCAGGCAGGTAGAGCAGGGCGACGTCGATCTCTCCGGCGGCCAGCCACGCCAGGATCGGGCTGGCAAGCCCTTCCACGAAACGCAGCTTTGTTGCCGGAAAGCGTGTCTTCAGTGCGGTGCCAATGGCCGCGAAGGCGGTGTTGGCGATGGTCGGCTGAGCCGCGATCACGAGCTGTGCCGGGCCCTGGGCGGTCGAGGCGCGCACGGCGGCGCGCGCCTCGGTCAGCGTGGCGGCCACCTGCCGCGCGTAGCCCAGCAGCGTATTGCCCGCTTCGGTCAGCACCACGCCGCGGCCGCTGCGGTGAAACAGGCGCGTGTCCAGCGATGCCTCGAGCCGTGCGATCTGCCGGCTTACGGTCGACTGGTCCGCGCCCAGTTCCAGCGCCGCGCGCGAAATGCTCTGCGTGTTGGCCACGCAGATAAAGCACGCGAGATCGTCGGAGTTCAGTGCCGACATCAGCCTTTGGTCGGAGCGTTGGTCGGCTTGTCACCGATCGCGAACGACGACATGTGCTCGATCGCCTTGACCAGTCCCGAGTGATCCCAGCCCGCGCCGCCCTGCGCCACGCACACGTTGAACAGTTGCTGGCACGATGCGGTGTTAGGCAGGCCCAGACCGAGCGCCTTGGCAGTGGACAGCGCGAGGTTCAGGTCCTTCTGATGTAGCTCGATGCGGAATCCCGGCTCGAAGGTGCGCTTGATCATGCGCTCGCCGTGCACTTCCAGAATGCGCGAACTCGCAAAGCCGCCCATCAGCGCCTGCCGCACGCGTGCCGGATCGGCGCCGGCCTTGGCAGCCAGCACCAGCGCCTCGCTGACAGCTTCGATCGTCAGCGCGACGATGACCTGATTCGCCACCTTGGCCACCTGTCCGTCGCCGGCATTGCCGACCAGCGTGATGTTCTTGCCCATCAGTTGCAGCAGCGGCAGCACCTTGTCGAAGACATCCTGCTTGCCACCGGCCATGATCGACAGCGTGGCGGCCTTCGCGCCAACCTCGCCGCCGGAAACCGGTGCGTCGACGTAGTCGCAGCCGAGCTTCTCGATGCGTGCCGCGAATTCGCGCGTCTCGATTGGCGAAATCGAGCTCATATCCACCACGATCTTGCCCGGGGACAGGCCCTCGGCCACGCCCTGTTCGCCGAACAGCACGCGGGCGACGTCGGGGGTGTCCGGCAGCATCAGGAAGATGACGTCGGCCTGCCGCGCCACATCGGCCGCACTGGCGCACGACTGGACGCCCGCATCCAGCAACGCCTGCGGCACACCGCTGCGCGTATGAGCATGGACGGCGTGGCCGCCCGTTTGCAGATGCAGCGCCATGGGCTTGCCCATTACGCCGAGTCCGATAAATCCGATCTTGCTCATGTCGATATCCGGTTGAAGGGGAGTCACACGGTAAAGCGCTCGCGCAACGCGCGTGCCGCGTCGCGCAGCAGTGCGTTGTCGATACCCACCGCAACAAAATGCGCGCCCATGTCCAGGTAGCGCTTGGCGTCGGCTTCCACGGGCGTCAGCGTGCCAATGGCCTTGCCGGCGCGGTTGGCCGCTTCATAGATCTGCCGCACGGCTGCCTGGACCTCAGGATGGTTCGGGTTGCCCAGATGCCCGTAGGCTGCGGCCAGGTCGTTGGGGCCGATGAAGATGCCGTCAACGCCGGGTTCCGCGCAGATTTCGTCGGCCGCTTCCACGCCCTTGCGGCTTTCGATCTGTACCAGCACGCAGATATTGTCGTTGATGGTCTTGAAGAAGTCCGGCAACGTGCCATAGCGGTTCTGGCGCTGCGCGCCGGAGACGCCACGGATGCCGTCAGGCGGGTAGCGCGTGGCGCGCACGGCACGACGGGCTTCTTCCGCCGATTCCACGAACGGAATCAGGAAATTGTAGAAGCCGATATCGAGCAGCCGCTTGAGCATCACTGGGTCGTTCCACGGCGGGCGAACCACCGGCGCGCTGGTGCTGTCCTTGAGCGCCATGAGTTGCGGCATGAACGTCAGCACGTCATTGGGTGAGTGTTCTCCGTCGAGCAGCAGCCAGTCAAATCCGGCCAGGCCGATGATCTCGGTGGTCACGGGCTGGCCCAGCGAGCTCCACAGGCCAATCAGGCGCTTGCGCGCGAGCACGTCGGCCCGGAAACGGTTTGGCAGGGGGGTGATCTGCGGCAGATGTTGGGTCATGCGGTTACTCCTGGTTCAATCGGTCACCAGCGCCGAGACCGGCCCCGGCGACTTGCCACGCGCCTGAAGCACGCGAGCGGCGGCATCGTCTAGCTGGGCCAGCGTGCTGCTGTCCACGGGGATGAAATCGGCGCGGGCGCGGCGCCATTCGCGTTCCGTGTCGCCGGGCAGGCGGATCTGGTCATTGCCCGGCTGCAGCCGTGACGCCTTGACCCATTCGACAAACGCCTCGACCTCGTGGCCGAAGGTGGTGCTGCTGCCCAGTCGTGCCGGATCGAAGATGATCGCCAGCATGTTGTTCCACACCGCATGTTCGTGCGTGAGCGTCTCCGGACGGATCGTATGGCCACCGGTCACCGCCGCGCCGAGCAGTTCGCACATCACGGCCAGCACGTAGCCCTTGTGCTCGCCGAACGTGCGCAGCGCGCCCTGCGGGCCGCCGGCGCCGGGGAACATGACCGAGGGATCGTCGGTGGGGTGACCGTTCGGGTCCATCAAGGAGCCCGGCGGCACCGCCACGCCCTTGTTGTGGGCCACGCGCACCTTGCCAAGCGCGATGGCGCTGGTGGCGAAGTCGAGCACCAGAGGCGGCTGCGCGGGTAGCGGCACGCCGATCGTGAACGGATTGGTGCCGAAGCGCGCGTCGTAGCCGCCGTGTGGCGCGACGATCGGCTTGGAGAGGACGTTGACGAAATGGATCGAGATCATGCCGGCTGCCGTGGCCTGCTCGGCCCAGTGGCCGACCCGGCCCAGATGGTGCGAGCGGCGCAGGCCAAGCACGCAGACACCATGCTCGCGGGCGCGTTCGATGCCCATCCCCATGGCCTGTTCGGTCACCGCCTGGCCCATGCCGCGATTGCCGTCCAGGCTCAGGATGCCGCCCGATTCGTGCACCACGCTGACCTTCTGGTTGAGCTGGAGCTGATCGCCTTGCCACGACATCACATACTTCGGGATCATCCCCACGCCGTGAGAGTCGTGGCCCGACAGGTTGGCGCCCACGAGGTGATCGGCGGTCAGCCGGGCCTCGCGGGCATCGGAGCCTGCCGCCAGCCAGAGATCGACCACCCACCGATGCAGGCCGGCGGTCGGAATACGGTGTTCACTCATGCTTACTCCAGGTGAATATTGGCCACCTTGATCAGGTTTGCCCATTTGGCAACTTCGCTTTTCTGGAAGTTGCCCAGTTCGGTGGGGCCGGCGCCCGAGGGTTCGATGCCCATCGCTGCCAGCTTGCTGCGCACATCGGGCTGGCGAATGATCTTGCCGATCTCGCCGGAGAGCTTGTTGATGATCGGCATCGGTGTGCCAGCCGGCGCGAAGATCGCCTGCCATGACACGATTTCATAGCCGGACAGGCCGGGGGCGGACTCGGCCATGGTCGGCACGTCGGGCAGTTCCGGCGCGCGCTTTGCGCCCGTCGTGGCCAGCGCGCGGAACTTGCCGGCCTGGATCATCGGCATCGCCGCCACGCTGTTCTCGAACACGATGTCGACCTGGTTGCCCAGCAGCGCCTGCACAGCCTGGCTGCTGCCTTTGTAGGGAACATGGGTCATGCGCAGCCCGGCCATGTTGGCGAACAGTTCGGCTGCCAGATGCTGCGACGTGCCATTGCCCGACGACCCGAAGTTGACCGAGCCCGGCTTGGCCTTGGCCGCGGCGATCACGTCCTGCACGCTCTTCCATGGGCTGTTGGCATTGACCACCAGCACGTTCGGCAGGGTGCCGATCAGTGCCACAGGCTGGAAGTTCTTGACCGGGTCATACGGCATCTTCGGATACAGGCTGATATTGATCGCGTGGGAGCTGATCGTGCCGCCGAGCAGGGTATAGCCATCGGGGGCGGCCTTGGCCACGTAGTCCGAGCCGATGTTGCCGCCCGCGCCCGCGCGGTTTTCCACCACGATCGACTGGCCCAGCGTCTGCGACAGGCGCTGCCCGATCAGGCGGCCCAGCAGATCGGTAGTGCCGCCCGCCGCGAATGGCACCACGTAGGTGATGGGCTTGCTGGGCCAGTGATCGGCAGACTGCGCGCCGGCCTGCGTGGCGATGGTCATGCATCCGGCACAAAGCACGGCCAGCATGGGCCGCATCCGACGATGGGTGAAAAACATTGCGTTGTCTCCTGTTACGCGAACGGGTGGGTACGGCGTTGCGGTACGATATTCGCTGTGTTTTCTTCTTGTTCTGCCTGTCGGTTTCGTGGGCAGATCCGGGCGTCTTGTTCCGCGCCTCGCCAGCAAATCTACACGCGCGAGTGCCACGCTGACTTGCAGAATCCGCATAACAGAAATGCACGATAGACCGCGCGAGGGCGCGCGTCAAACGGAACAATCGCAGACATTCCATCGCAGGCTTTCGATATGACCGCTAACGCTTCTTCTCCCGTCGCCCGCACTGGCGGACGTGTCCTCGTCGATCAACTTCGCATCCACGGCACCGAGCGCATTTTTTGCGTGCCGGGGGAGAGCTTTCTGGATGTTCTGGACGCGCTGCATGACCAGCCGGCGATCGACCTGATCGTTACCAAGCACGAAGGGGCGGCCGCCAACATGGCGGAGGCGGACGGCAAGCTGACCGGGCGTCCCGGCATCTGCTTCGTGACGCGCGGACCGGGCGCCACGCACGCAAGCTGCGGCGTGCATATCGCCGCGCAGGATTCCACGCCGATGATCCTGTTCGTTGGCCAGATCGCGCGCGAGCACAAGGGGCGGGAAGCGTTCCAGGAAGTGGATTACGCCGCGGTCTTCGGCTCGATGGCCAAGTGGGCGGCAGAAATCGATGATCCCGCGCGGATTCCGGAGATGGTGGCCCGTGCCTTCCAGGTGGCTACGTCGGGCCGTCCCGGCCCGGTGGTGCTGGCATTGCCGGAGGACGTGCTCGACAACATGGTGGAGTGCGTCGACGCGGCGCCGTATCGCGCGGTGGCAGCGGCCCCGCGTGCCGAAGATGCTCAGGCGCTGGCCTCGGCCCTGCGCGCGGCGGAGCGTCCGCTCGTGATCGCTGGTGGCGCCAACTGGACGGAAGCCACTGTGCGCGACTTCGCGGCCTTCGTGCACGCATGGGATTTGCCGGTGGCCTGCGCCTTCCGCCGTCAGGACGTGCTCGACAATCGTGATCCGCATTACGTCGGGCACCTGAGCCTGGGCGTCAATCCGAAGCTTGCAGAGCGCGTGGAAACCGCCGATCTGATCGTCGCATTCGGCACGCGCCTCGGGGACATCGCAACCGATGGCTACACAATGCTCGAGGTGCCGCGGCCGAAACAGAAGCTCGTGCATATCCATGCCGACAGCTTCGAGTTGGGCCGCGTCTACCAGGCCGCACTGCCGATCCATGCCGGGGTGGAACCCGGCGCGGCGATGCTCGCATCGCTGCAGCCGCCAGAGCAGGTACCGTGGAAGTCGTGGACGGCGGGCGCGCGCGCGGATCACGAGGCCTTTGTCACACCGCCGAAGCCGCATTCGGAATTGAGCGGCGTGAATATGTCCGCCGCGATTTCGCACCTGAGCAGCGTGCTGCCCGAGGATTCGGTCGTGACCAACGGTGCAGGCAACTATGCCGTCTGGCTGCACCGCTTCTACGCCTACAAGCGCCCCCGTACCGAACTGGCGCCGACCTGTGGCGCGATGGGCTATGGCCTGCCGGCGGCGATCGCAGCCAAGTTGCGCCATCCGGAAAAGACCGTGGTCTGTCTGGCCGGCGACGGCTGCTTCCTGATGTACCCGCAGGAGATCGCCACCGCTGCGGCGCATGGCGTCAACCTGATCGTGGTGGTGGTCAACAACCGTATGTACGGCACGATCCGGATGCATCAGGAGCGCCGCTACCCGGGCCGTCAAAGCGGCACGACGATCGTCAATCCGGATTTCGTTGGCATGGCGCGCGCCTGCGGCGCCTGGGCCGAGCGCGTGGAGAAAACCGAGGATTTCGCGGCGGCCTTCGAGCGGGCCCGCAATGCTGGCAAGCCCGCCGTGCTGGAACTGCTGACCGACCCGCTTCAGATCACGCCCGCCATGCGGGTGACCGAAATGCCGACCTGAAATCGGATCGGCCATTAAGGTCGGAAACGTCGGAAAGGTTGGGTTGCTCCGACTGATCCTAGAAGAGCGTTGCCTGCGGCCGGACTTCGTGTCCGGCCGTTTTCATTTGGGCAGCCGGCTGGTTCAGGATCTGGCGAATCTGCGCCAGATAACGTTCGCCCACGGCGCGATGGGTCTTGCGCGCTTCCTCGGCGAAGCTCCGGCGCGATGGCGCCCGGATATTGAGCAGCCGGCAGATGGTGGAAAGATAAGGCTTCTTCCCATCCGCTGCGACACGCCTGGCGGCAGACATCAGGGCGGCATCGCCAATCCGGCCTCGCAGCCACACCAGTACCTGTCGGTCGTATTCGTTTTGCACGCGGATCAGGTGTTCCATCTGATACCTCCGAGAATTCCTAGGACTGTTCATCCATACAGTTACTGTAAATATATACAGTGATCGGGAATTTTCAAGGGGACAGTAGAGGAATCCTGGCCGTGGGGTGGCCGGTATCAGCCTTCGCCCCCCTTTACGTCCCGAAATAGGGGAGATAGCGGCAGATGGTGCCCATAACGCCCTGCAGTCGGGCGCCATGAAGATGGGGGGCAAGTGGTGTCGCTCGGTAATGGCGGATTTCACGATTGAACTTATGAATTTCATTCCTGAAACCATCGCATCAAACCGCTGCGATTGATATTCCCTGACAAATCAACGAGATACGCGCACCGCCACCTTGTGGCCCGCTTTTTGCGTTTTCGACCCCTGCAGACGTACACGTGAATGTGCGCGCAAGTTGATCGTCAATCCCGCTCACCGTGCAGTGCCGACGGGCTGATCTCCGACTTCTCCGGCATGGGCAGGACCTGCCCACCGCCGTCTTCTGACTTCTGGCCATGGCGTGTCCCCACGCGTGGCCTGTTCGCTTAGGTTGCATGCCCTATGGACTTCGCCCCGATCAAGTCGTTGTTGATTGCCAACCGTTCCGAGATCGCGATTCGCGTGATGCGGGCCGCCGCCGAGATGAGCATCCGCACAGTCGCTATCTACTCGAAGGAGGACCGGCTCGCGCTTCATCGCTTCAAGGCCGATGAGAGCTATCTGGTTGGCGACGGCAAGAAGCCGCTGGCGGCTTACCTCGATATCGAAGACGTTCTGCGGATCGCCCGGCAGGCAAAGGTCGACGCGATTCACCCGGGGTATGGTTTTCTGTCCGAGAACCCGGACTTCGCCCAGGCGGTCATCGACGCTGGCATTCGCTGGATCGGGCCATCGCCTGAAGTCATGCGGATGCTCGGCAACAAGGTGGCGGCGCGTAATGCGGCCATTGCGGCGGGTGTGCCCGTCATGCCGGCGACCGATCCGCTGCCGCTCGACCTGGCCGAGTGCAAGCGCCTGGCGGCCGGCATTGGCTATCCGTTGATGCTCAAGGCAAGCTGGGGCGGTGGCGGCCGTGGCATGCGGGTACTGGAGAGCGAACAGGACCTGGAGCCCTCGCTGGCGGCGGCCCGTCGCGAGGCGCTGGCCGCGTTTGGCAACGACGAGGTGTACCTGGAGAAGCTGGTGCGCAACGCGCGCCACGTCGAGGTGCAGATCCTGGGCGACACGCACGGCAATCTCGTGCATCTGCACGAGCGTGACTGCACGGTGCAGCGGCGCAACCAGAAGGTTATCGAACGCGCGCCTGCGCCATACATGGATGCGGCCGGTCGCGCGTCACTGTGCGACGCGGCGCTGCGCCTGATGGGCGCGGTCGGCTATTCGCACGCCGGCACGGTGGAATTCCTGATGGATGCGGACACGAACAAGTTCTACTTCATCGAGGTCAATCCACGTATCCAGGTGGAACACACGGTCACCGAAATGATCACGGGGATCGACATCGTCAAGGCACAGATCCGCGTCACGGAAGGCGGCCGGATCGGCATGACCGAAGACACGCTCGACGAGAACGGCGATATCACCACGCGCGCGGCGGGCGTGCCGCCGCAGGCCCAGATTCCGCTCAATGGCCACGCGCTGCAATGCCGGATCACGTCCGAGGACCCTGAGAATGGCTTCCTGCCGGACTATGGCCGTCTCACCGCGTATCGCAGCGCGGCCGGCTTCGGGGTGCGCCTGGATGCCGGCACCGCCTATGGCGGCGCGGTGATCACGCCGTACTACGATTCGCTGCTGGTCAAGGTCACCACCTGGGCGCCGACGGCCGCCGAGTCGATCCGCCGCATGGATCGCGCCCTGCGCGAGTTCCGCATTCGCGGGGTGTCCTCCAACCTGCAGTTCCTGGAGAACGTCATCAACCATCCCGCGTTTGGGAGCGGTGACGTCACCACGCGCTTTATCGACCTGACGCCGGAACTGCTGGCCTTCACCAAACGGCGTGATACCGCCACCAAGCTGTTGAGCTATCTGGGCGACGTCAGCATCAACGGTCATCAGGAAATGACGGGCCGCGCGGTGCCGCAGTTGCCGCTTCCGAGGCCAGTCCTGCCGGTGGTTGACACCACCAGACCGCTTCCCCTCGGCACGCGCGATCGACTGCGTGAACTGGGCGCGGAGAAATTCGCAAGCTGGATGCTGGATCAGAAGCAGGTGCTGCTGACCGACACCACCATGCGCGATGCGCACCAGTCGTTGTTTGCCACACGGATGCGTACGGCAGACATGCTGCCGATCGCGCCGTTCTACGCCAGCGAGCTGTCGCAACTGTTTTCGATGGAGTGCTGGGGCGGCGCCACGTTCGACGTGGCCTTGCGCTTCCTGAAGGAAGACCCGTGGCAGCGCCTGGCGCAGCTGCGCGAGCGCGTGCCCAACATCCTGTTCCAGATGTTGCTGCGTGGCTCGAATGCCGTCGGTTACACGAACTACGCGGACAACGTGGTGCGTTTCTTCGTCAAGCAGGCCGCCAGTACCGGCGTGGACGTATTCCGCGTGTTCGATTCGTTGAACTGGGTGCGCAACATGCGCGTGGCGATCGACGCCGTAGGCGAAACCGGCGCGCTGTGCGAAGGTGCGATTTGCTATACGGGCGATCTGTTCGATGGCTCCCGCCCCAAGTACGACCTGAAGTACTACGTGGGCATCGCCCGCGAACTGCAACGCGCTGGCGTGCACGTGCTCGGCATCAAGGACATGGCGGGTATCTGCCGCCCCCAAGCCGCTGCGGCGCTGGTCAAGGCGCTGAAGGAAGAGACCGGGCTGCCCGTGCATTTCCACACACACGATACCAGCGGCATTTCAGCGGCATCGGCACTGGCTGCCATCGAGGCGGGCTGCGATGCCGTCGACGGCGCGCTGGACGCGATGAGCGGGCTCACGTCGCAACCGAACCTGTCGAGTATTGTCGCCGCGCTGGCCGGCAGCGAGCGCGATCCCGGACTCAGTCTGGACCGCCTGCACGAAGCGTCGATGTATTGGGAGGGCGTGCGCCGCTACTACGCGCCGTTCGAGTCCGAAATTCGCGCTGGTACTGCCGACGTCTATCGCCACGAGATGCCGGGTGGCCAGTACACGAACCTGCGCGAGCAGGCTCGCTCGCTTGGCATCGAGCATCGCTGGACCGAAGTGTCGCGCGCCTACGCCGACGTCAACCGGATGTTCGGTGACATCGTGAAGGTGACGCCTACGTCGAAGGTGGTTGGCGATCTGGCGCTGATGATGGTGGCCAACGATATGACGGCAGCGGATGTGTGCGATCCGAACAAGGAGGTGGCATTCCCCGAATCCGTGGTGTCGCTGTTCAAGGGCGAACTGGGCTTCCCGCCGGATGGATTCCCCGCCGAGCTTTCGCGCAAGGTTCTCCGAGGTGAGCCGCCCGCGCCGTACCGTCCGGGCGACCTGATCCCGGCCGTCGATCTCGATGCCGTCCGCGCACAGGGTGAGGCCGCCTGCGAGCAGCCGCTCGATGACATGCAACTGGCGTCGTACCTGATGTATCCGAAGCAGACGGTCGAGTACCACGCGCATGTGCGCGCCTATAGCGATACATCGGTGCTGCCGACCCCGGCCTATCTGTACGGGCTGCAGCCCCAGGAAGAAGTGGCCGTCGACATTGCGGCGGGCAAGACACTCCTCGTCTCGCTGCAAGGCACTCACCCCGATGCCGAAGAGGGCGTGATCAAGGTCCAGTTCGAGCTGAACGGCCAGTCGCGCACGGCCCTGATCGAGCAGCGCAGTACGGTCAGCGTCGCCACGGCCCGACAGGGCCGCCAGGTTGCAGATCCCGAGAACCCGTTGCACATCGCCGCGCCGATGCCGGGCTCGATCGTGACCGTGGCGGTGCAGCCCGGGCAGCGTGTGGCAGCCGGCACGACGCTGCTCGCGCTGGAGGCGATGAAGATGGAGACCCACATCGCGGCCGATCGCGACGGCGAGATCGCTGCCGTGCACGTCAAGCCTGGCGACCGCGTGGCAGCGAAGGATCTGCTGATCGAGTTGAAGGGTTGAAGGGTTGAAGGGTTGAAGGGTTGAAGGGTTGAAGGGGGCGGGCGTTAAAGGGAAGGGCATTCGGCCAGACGCAAAAAAGGCCCGCCAAGGCGGGCCTGCAATGACGAAGGAAACCTCCGTCGTGGAGCGTGTCTGGTATGTGCTTGCCGATCAGAAGCGATGGCGGATGCCGATGATCGCGCCGAACTGGTTCTGGCCCGCACCGACCTGTTCGGTGGCGGCCGTCAGCGTGGTCGCGTTGGCGTTCAGCGACGGGCCGAAGCCGGAAAGTCCCATAGCCGATCCGTTGCTGTTCTGGGCGTAGGCGGCAATGGCGTAGAGGTCCGTACGCTTCGAGAACGCATAGGTACCCGAAAGCACGAAGCTGTACGGATCGCCGCTGCTGTTGCGCACGTCGGTGTAGTAGGCTGCGCCGGTCACGGTGACCGCAGGCGTTACCTGGTAGCTCGCGCCAAGCCAGTACAGGTTGGTGCGCAGCGAGCTGGTGGCGAAATCGCCGTAGTACCAGCGGTAGCCGGCAAAAGCCCGACCTCGGCCGAAGTTGTAGCTGGCGCCGATGCTGGCGCGGCGCTCGCGATTGTCATCGGTAGCAACGGTGCTGCCGCGCACTTCGTCGTAGACCACGCGCGCCGACAGCGGCCCCGCATCGTAGCCGGCCGCGGCTGACCAGTTGCGGCCAGCCTTGTAGTCGCCCGGAATCTCGCCACCGGCCTTGCTGTCGTAGCCGGTGCTGTAGAACAGCCCGTAGTAGACCGCGCCAAGCTTGCCGGTCAGCTTCAGCGAGTTGTCGGCCCGGCCCGACATCCACTTGTCGTGCATCAGCACCGAGTAGCGCGTGGCGATGGCCATCGGGTCATACGTGAGCGAGAAGTCATAGAGTACGGTCTGATGACGACCCAGCGTCAGCGATCCGTACTGGTTCTGCAGGCCCACGAATGCCTGGCGGCCGAACAGCCGGCCGGCCTGGTTGGCGTTGCCGGTGTCCAGGTCGAAACCGTTCTCCAGCGTGAAGATGGCTTTCAGGCCACCACCAAGATCCTCGCTGCCACGCAGGCCCCAACGCGAGGTCGACAGGTTGCCGGCCGACAGGCGGACAACGCTGTTGCTACCGCCGGCGGTGTTCGGTACGTGGGTCAGGTATTCCACGCCGGCATCGACGACGCCATAGAGCGTAATGCTGCCGTCGGCGTGGGCCGTGGCGGGCAGGGTGGGCAGAATGGCCAGCGCGGCCAGGCAGGTTATACGGGTCTTCATGCTTCGTGATCCTTGTTATCAGACGCACGCACGCCTCCTTGCGGGCTCGGGCGCGGTGCGGCGTCAGGAATGTAACGAGAGGAGACGAAGCAAAGAAGAGTGGAATTGGTGACAGTTTGTTCGTGGCTGTGAACAATGCCAGGGGCGTGTTGAAGGGAGAAAGGATGTCCAATCTGGTTGCGCGATGAAGGTGCCACGCCTTTTCGCGGCCATTGGCGCGCTTTCCGATCCCGGTGGACGGGTCACCAAACCGTTTCAGTTTTCCGTTCAGGAGTAGCGCTGGCTCGATCAGGCCTATCGACGAATTGCCATACCACGTCGAGTCGCAGCATCATGCGCGGCGCGTCGACGCCACGCATGACTCTAAAGATGTTCGTTACTTCTTCAGCAACGGGCATTGCGACTTCGAAGGCGGAATGAACGCCTGGTCTCCAGGCACCGTGGCCAGTAGCTTGTAGTAGTCCCACGGATACTTCGATTCCTCGGGCTTCTTCACTTCGAACAGGTACATGTCGTGCACCATGCGGCCGTCCTCGCGGATGCGTCCGTTCTTTGCGAAGAAGTCGTTGATCGGCGTGGCTTTCATCTGCTTCATGACCGCCGCGGTCTCGTCGGTACCGGTTGCCTGCACAGCCTTCAGGTAGTGCGAGACCGATGAGTAGACACCGGCCTGGCTCATGTTCGGCATCTTCTTGACCTTCTCGAAATAACGGCGTGACCACGCGCGCGTGGCGTCATTCATGTCCCAGTAAAACGCCTCGGTCAGCACCAGACCCTGGGCGGTCTTCAGGCCGATGGCATGGATGTCGTTGATGTAAAGCAGCAGCCCGGCCAGCTTCTGATTGCCATTGCGTGTCAGGCCGAACTCGGATGCGGCCTTGATTGCGTTGACGGTGTCACCACCGGCATTGGCCAGTCCTACCACTTGTGCCTTGCTGGCCTGGGCCTGCAGCAGATAAGAGGCGAAGTCGCTCGTGTTGAGAGGATGCCGTGCGGCGCCCAGCACGCGGCCGCCGGCCTCATTGACCACGGCGGTGGCCGATTGCTGCAGTGTATGGCCGAAGGCGTAGTCGGCCGTCAGGAAAAACCACGTTTTGCCGCCACGCTCGACCATGGCGCGCGCGGTGGTGTTGGCCAGCGCGTAGGTGTCATATGCGTAGTGGACGGACACGGGCGTGCACAGATCATTTGTGATGCGCTCCGTGCCGGGGCCCGAGAACACCACGATCTTGTTCTTTTGCTTGGCGACGTCCAGCACGGCCAGCGCGGGCGCCGATGCGGCCACGTCGAGGATCGCGTCCACGTGGTCCTGATCGAACCATTCGCGCGCCTTGTTGGCGGCGATATCGGCCTTGTTCTGGTGATCGACCACCACCAGTTCTATCTTCTTGCCAAGTACCTTGCCGCCGAAGTCGTCGATCGCCATCTGCGCGGCGGCGGCACTACCGCGCCCGGTGACGTCGGAGTACAGGCCGCTCATGTCGAGCAGTAGTCCGATCTTGACGATATCGTCGGAGATACCGGGCTTGGGTTGCGCGTGGACGTGCGCGGCCACGCTGGTGAATGCCGCCGTGACCAGTACCGCGGCAGCGAGCTTTTGTGCTTTTGTTTTCATGCGTCTCCTCCTTGGTGTTCGGGTGTCCTTCCGGGTTCTTCTGGTTTTTCCCCTCGCCCACGCGAGGGAGAGGGGAGCAAGTCAGACTGTCGCGATCGGCGTCGTCGGCGATCCCACGGCACCCGGCAGCCTGAGCGGTGGCGCGGTCAGCATGAAGCGGGTGCGACGATGCGCGCGCAGCCAGTCGGCCAGTTCGCGCAGATACCAGAGTTCGCCGAGCGGCAATCCCAACTTGAACAGGCAGTGATGATGCAGCGGCAGCAGCGGGTGGGTTTTCGCGTCGGCCGGCGCCGGGCGTGCCGGATAGCGTTCGACGGCATAGTTGTCCGCGATCAGCGCGGCGATGCCGGCATCGGTGATCCAGTTGAGCAGGCGGTCGTCGCGCCCATCCAGGGCGCAGCAGCTGTGGTGCAGCACATTCTCGTCGGGCTCGCGTTGCATCGACAGCACCACCTCGGCAAAGCCGGTGCGCAGCAGGAGCATGTCGCCGCGTTCCACTTCCGCCTGGTGTGCTTCCATCGCCCGCATCAGGTCTTCGTAGCCCACATTGCGGTATCCGGTGCCGTAGACGTCGGCCAGATCGACCAGCACGCCTCGGCCTTGCATCCCCTTGACGGCGAAATTCTCGATGCCGAGCGCATCGGCATGGCTGCCGTGGCCGTGGCCGCAATCGTGGGCTTCGAAGTGGTCATCCTCGGCGTAGTCCACGGGTCCAACGATGTCGGCATTGGCCCGGTAGCCGTTGTAGTAGACCCGTTCCGGACGGCCATCGCCGTCGGCGTCGAACAGCGCGCCAACGTGGGCCAATGAGTCCCACTGCGTCGAATACTGCAGACACAGCAATACCTGATCGTCGCTGATCACATCGGTGGCGGCAGGGTCCACCTTGGCCAGCGGGAAGTTCAGATAGGGGATGTCGTCGCGGAATGTCGGGCGCAACTGAGGCGGGTGGCGTCGCGGATTGAGCTTGTTGCCACCAGGGTAATCGAGCGGTAGCGAGAGGCAGAAACTGATGCCTGCCTGTATCTCTTTCGCCCCTCTGATCACCTGCTCGGGCCCGATCAGATTGACGCGGCCGAGTTGATCATCGGGCCCGAATTCGCCCCAGTTGGAGCCTTCTGGACGCTGCTTCCAACGCATGCTTCGTGTCTCCTCTTGTCGGATTGATGCTTCGCCTTGATAACCGGCAGGGTCTCGCCATGTTGCGCGTTTATAGACGAAAAGGCGACGCAAGATCATTTTGCGTCGCATCAAAACCATGCGGAGGGGTGGCAGCGCAGGGCGGAATCCGGGAGGCCCGGAAAGCAAAACGCCGGTCTCGTGGACCGGCGTTTCGACAGGGTGACGGTGCTTGCAGCGTCTGTGGCGCGTCAGGTGGGGTGATCTTCCGCGCGAGCGCCAGCTGCGGAGTCGAGTAGTTGTTGCTGCTTGAGCAGCGGGTCATTCTTGAGTACCCAGCGGGCACCGAAGGCCAATGCAACGATGCAGGCCAGCATATACGCAACTATCGCAGTGAGAGTAAGCATGATCTTCACAGGAAGCGGTTGCGACCGCATTGCCAGCGTTCGGAACATGATTCGATCATGTAAACGTGGCGGGCCGGATGGGAACGGATTGTATGTGAGAGAAGACCTGAATCCGGCCGGAAACCGCCTGAAATTTTCTGTATGCCGATCTAAGCGCATTTAATATCGGCGAAATATACGGTGTGCGGAGCTCCGGAAGCTCCGCGGCGGGGCGGCGAGGCTGCCGTCCCGCGACCCATCCGAAGTCAGAGGAAACATCCCATCTGGAACTGCGTCGCACGGGCGGCGTTCACCGCCTCACGGTAGCGGTCTGCCCGGCTCCAGTATTCGGTGTGCTCCATGGCCCATTCCGTGCCTCGGATCTGGTAATCGAGAACGCGGCACTGGTTCCAGAACGCATTCATCAAGCGCCAGTCCTGCTCGGCGTCACGTTCGTCCCAAGCCTGGATCTGCTGCGAAATCTGCGCCTGATGTTGCAGGTAGGCCATCTCCGCCTGTCGCGCCTTGGGGGTGGCGCGGGGGACGGTGACCACGCTGCCGCGCATGGTCCGGGTCGTGTTGGTGTAGCCGGCGGGGCATGAGGGCGTTGCCGTATAGAGCGTGTCCTGGCTGCTTTCACACTTGGTGACGGCAGTCGCGGCGCCCGCGCCTGTAGCGGTCAGCGTCAGCAACATCACGGCAAGGAGTCTGGACATGATGGCGCCTCCGATGCATCTCAATGCCATCAATGTAGGCAGCGCGCCGGCGTACCGCCAAGACCGGCGTGGTATCCAGATATTTCAAGCGATAGCGGCGGTTTTGCGGCGCCGCAGCAAGATGCCTGGCGGGCCGTTACAGCCCACCAGGCAACAGGTGCCAGATACCTTCCACCTCGCGTGCCAAGCCGTCGGCCTCGAGCTTGCGCAGATGTGCCAGCAGCGAGCGTTGGGCGATCGGGTGCTTGCCCGGAGGCACGTCGTCGTAGACGCTGGCCAGCAGCGTGGCGAGATCCGTCGGGGCCAGCGCGCGCAGCGCGTTCATGACCTTGGCTTCACGTTGCTGGCGATGCCGGATCAGCAGGCGGATCGCGTCATGCGGCCGGCCCATCAGGAAGCCATGACCGGGGGCAATCCACTCGATGTCCTCGTCGAGCAGCGCCCGCAGGGACCCCAGGTATGCGCGCATATCGCCATCGGGCGGGTTGATCACGACGGTCGAACCCTGCATCACGTGGTCGCCCGTGAACAGCGTCTTCTCTTCCTCGAGCAGATAGCAGAGATGGTTCGAGGCATGGCCTGGGGTGTGGACCACGCGCAGCGTCGTCTGGGGCCCGAGGGCGATACGGTCGCCGTGCCGCGGCATGTGGTCGGGCGCGAAGGTCGGGTCCTGCCGGTCAGTCACTGTCGTGACCAGCCCGATGACGGGCGCGCCCGTGGCGGCGCGCAGTCGCACGGCGCCCGGCGAGTGGTCCATATGCGTGTGCGTGGCGAAGATCCATTTGACGGGGCCTGGCGCGGCGGCCATGACGGCGTCGAAGTGGGCGGGATCGTCGGGACCCGGGTCGATCACGGCCCAGGTGTTGTCCGCTCCGGCCACGAAGTACGTATTGGTACCCGGCCCGGTCATGACGCTGCCGTTGTTGGCCGTTACGCGCCAGACGCGATCGGACAGTTTTACGGCATGGCCCGGCTCCAGCGCGTAGCGGCCGTGCCCGGCGCCATCGGGGTCGATGCGGGAGATTTCCGCATACGGTGCCTCTTCCGGCATCACCGGGCGCTGGCCCTTGGGTCCGCTCGCCAGAAGTGGCATGACCAGAGGGATATTGCGCTGCTGCTGCGCGAAATCGAAGCAAGTCTGCGCGTTCTGGAAATGCGCGATCGACTGCAGGATCTTGCGCGTGGCATTGACCAGCGTGAAATTGCTGGCCGGGTCGATAGCCTCGGCCGGACGCAGCCAGCGGTGCTCCACGGCTTCCACGCCGTCGTGGAGAGCGGTCTGGCCCGAGGGCAGCATGGCCATGAAGAAGCGCGTGTCGAAGCGCTTGGGCAGTCCGGGTGGCGTGAGCCAGTAGGCGCTGTACGCCAGTCGGTCGACGGCCAGCCGCAACCCCAGCATCTCGCAAACGTGCGCCAGCCCCTTGCCACCGTAGCCGGCCGCCTCGCGCAACTGGCGGCGCACGCTTTCCGCCAGACTGTCGAGTTGCACCAACTGCCCGCGTGTGTCGTAGGCGAACAGCAGGTTGGCTTCCTCGAACGCTTCTCGCACCGCGCATAGGTAGTAGTCGAGTCCGTTCGCCGCGACGCTGAGCCGCGCGCTGGCGGCTGAGTCCTCAAGTCCGCTGCACAGGCTGTGCAACGTGGCGTCCTGCGGGTCGAGCGTGCCGCCGGGAAACACGAAGGCGCCGGCGCTGCGGTCGTCGTCGCGCTGCGGGCGGCGCATCATCAGCACCTCCATGCCGCGTGTTCCGTCACGCAGTACGAGCATGCTGGCGGCGGCGCGCATGGCCTTGGAACGGGCAACCGGGGAAGTGGGATCGGGGAGGGTGGTGGACATGATGGACTGCGCGGGAAGTCTCTGCGGATTCTTGTTCTAAGTCGCCAAGCATACCTCAGCGAATGTGCCCGAAACCGTGCAACTAGGGAAGTTACTGGGGAAACAGCGTCATTTGCCCAGTCAGCAATGTCTCGAAATCGTCGTCCAGAAACGGCAGGATCGCATCGGCAATCGGCTGCAACTGTCGTGTGACGTAGTGCTCATAGTCGATTGGCGATGCGCGTGTTTCCAGTGGTTCGGGGCCGGCCACCGTCATCAGGTAGCTGATCCAGCCGCCACGCTGGTACTGGCGCGGCCTGCCGTGCAGTACGTTGTACTCGTCGGCGATGCGTGCCGCCCGTACGTGCGGTGGCACGTTGCGCTGGTATTCGTCGAGCTGGCGGCGCAGGCGCTTACGGTAGATCAACTGCTCGTCGAGTTCGCCGGCGAGCGTGCGGTGGACGGTGTCGCGCACATAGTCCCGATAGGGCTCGCGGTTGAAGATCTTCGCGTAGAGCGTCTGCTGGAACTGCTGCGCCAGCGGTGACCAGTCGGTGCGCACGGTTTCCAGGCCCTTGAACACCATCTCGGCCGTGCCGTCGGCGCGCATCACCTGGCCCGCGTAGCGCTTCTTGCTGCCGAGATCGGCGCCACGGATGGTCGGCATCAGGAAGCGCCGGAAATGGGTCTCGAACTGCAGCTCGAGCGCGGACTCCAGGCCGTAGGTCTGCCACAGATGATCTCGCCACCAGTCGTTCACGTACGCCACCAGGCTGCGGCCGATCTGCGCGGCGTCGGCCTCAGACCTCGCGCGACGCAGCCACACGAACGTCGAATCGGTGTCGCCGTAGATCACCTCGTAGCCCCGCGCCTCGATAAGCGCGCGCGTCTGGCGCATGATCTCGTGGCCGCGCATCGTGATCGACGACGCCAGTCGTGGGTCGAAGAAGCGGCAGCCGCTGGAACCCAGCACGCCGTAGAACGCGTTCATGATGATCTTGAGCGCCTGCGAGAGCGGCTTGTTCTTGTCTCGCTTGGCGGCTTCGCGGCCCTGCCACACGCGCGCGACGATGGCCGGCAGGCAGTGCTTCGTGCGTGAGAACCGCGCGCCCCGGAAGCCGGGCACCGATTCGGCATCGTCAGGGTGGGCCAGGCCCTCGACCAGTCCGATAGGGTCAATCAGGAACGTGCGGATGATCGACGGATACAGGCTCTTGTAGTCGAGCACGAGCACCGATTCATAGAGTCCGGGGCGGGAATCCATGACAAAGCCACCAGGGCTGGCTTCCGGCGCCTTCTCGCCAAGACTAGGCGCGACGTAGCCTTGCCGATGCATCAGCGGCATGTAGAGATGCGTGAAAGCCGCGACCGAACCGCCACTACGATCCGCCGGCAGGCCGGTCACCGTCGCGCGTTCCAACAGGAAGGGAAGCAGCTCCGCTTTCTCGAAAATGCGCGTGACCAGTTCGCAGTCGCGGAGGTTGTAGCGGGCCAGTGCCGGCTTGTCTTCGGCGAACATCCGGTCGATCGCATCCATGCGGTCGTACGGGTTGTCGATAGCCTTGCCTTCGCCCAGCAGCGTCCGGGCCACGGATTCGAGACTGAACGACGGGAAGTTCCAGGTGGCCGAGCGAAGGGCCTCGATGCCGTCGATGATCAGCCGGCCCGCCGCTGCCGCGAAGTAGTGCTGCTGCTGGTTGTGCTCGCGCCACTCCAGTTCCGCGCCGCCACGACCCAGGCGCAGCGGAATCTGGTGCTGGCGCGCGTGTTCGCGCAGCACACGCAGGTCGAACTGCACCAGATTCCAGCCGATGATCGCGTCGGGATCGTGGCGGGCCAACCAGTCGTTGAGGGCCTCCAGCAGCAGAGGACGGGTTGCGTGGTACTCGAGCGCGAAGTCGATATCCGCCGCCGGTTGCGCGGGGGTGGGGCCCAGCATGTAGACCTGCCGCTCGCCACAGCCCTCCAGCGCGATGGAATAGAGTTCGCCGAACGCATTAGTTTCGATGTCGAGCGAGACCAGGCGCAGCTTGGGCCGGTAGCCGGCCGCAGGCTTCATCTGGGCGTCGCGCAGCACGCCGTCCGCCCCGGGCTGGCCGTCGAACCAGACCGGGGCGGTGATGAACCGCTCCATCAGATAGCGCTCTGGCGGGCGGACGTCGGCCTCGTAGACGCTGACGCCCGCGTCGCGGAGCGCCTTTTCAATCCGCATGAGCTGACGGTGCTGGTCGCAGTAGATCCCTGTCACCGGGCGTCGCTGGAAGTCCTGCAAGTTCAGCGGGCGGAACTCGACATCGCACTCGCCACGCAGCAGCGCCTCGGCCGTCTCGCGTTGCGCGGCCGGTATGAACGCCGTGGATGGCTGCCGGGGCAGGCGCAGTCGGCGCGGGCCCTCATCGGTGGCGAGCCAGAACTCGACTTCCGTGCCTGCGGGCGTGTCGCGCCAGTGACGGGTCAGGAGAAAACCCTGCTGTAGTGCCAACTTCGAAACCTTCGGGGGCCTGTATCTGGCGGGAATTCTAGCGGACGGACCGAACTTAAATCACAACACGAATGATTTCACTTGCCTGAGGCGCCAAACGTGGGTGATATCGGCGATTGTGAACGGCTAGGCGGATGCATGGAGATGATGGATTCACTGATACCACGGGGAGTGAAGCGAAGCAGCGGCGGCAGGGTGCCCGTCGCGCTATGGATCGCGCTGCTGTGGTGGCTGACCATGCCTTTCGCCACGTGGGCTGCCGAGGCGTCCACGTCACCTGCAGCGCCGCCCGCCGATCTGGTGCTGATGAACCTGCCGGTGGTGACGCTACGCGCGGAACTTGGTGGCACGCCACCCGCGGTGCGGGTCGCCCGCGCGCAGGAGCGGTTCGACAAGCTTGACCGGCGCGAGCTCGGCGAACCCGTGACCCAATTGCCGGGCCGACTGGGCAACGTGTCCGGCGTGGCAGTGCAGGTCGGTAACCGCATCCTGTTTTCGGTCGTCGATGGCGACCTGGACCCCGAACAGCCAGGGCAGACCGTGGAGTCCGTGGCTGCCACGGCCGCCGCGCAACTCCAGACTGCGCTCGATGCCCGCCGCGACCAGTTGCACTGGCCCACCATACTGCGTGGCACAAGCTACTCGCTGGCTGCGTTGCTGCTCCTGCTCGGCCTGTTGTGGTCCATCGCGCGCGGCCGTCGTCGCCTCGATCTGATGCTCCGCCGCGCGCTGGAATCACGCTTGCGCACACGGACGTCGGGTCGTTTCGACTGGTCCGGCGCGCTGCTGCAGCTTGCCAACAGCATCGCGCAGATCGTCGGCGCGGCGCTGATCGCGCTACTCATCTTCCTGTGGCTCGATTTCGCGCTCGAACAGTTCCCGCTGACCCGGCCGCTGGGCCAGCGCATGGGGGCGTTCCTGCTCGGCCTGCTGGGGCATGTCGGCACGTCCATGCTAGACGCCGTCCCGGGGCTGGTGACCGTGGCGGTCATCCTGCTTATCACACGTGCCGTGCACAAGCTGGTAGCCGCGATCTTTATTGCGGTGCAGCGGGGCCAGGTCACGGTGCCCGGCATGCACCCGGAAACCGCCGGCGCTACGCGGCGCATCGCGTCGACCGTGGTCTGGGCGCTGGGGCTGACGTTTGCATACCCGTACATTCCGGGCTCGCAGAGCGATGTATTCAAGGGCCTTTCGGTGCTGTTCGGGTTCATGGTGACGCTGGGATCGGCAAATATCGTCAACCAGATCATGAGCGGCATGGTGCTGGTGTATTCACGCGCGCTCCGGCGCGGCGACATGGTCGATATCGGCGGCACGATCGGCACAGTGACGTCACTGGATTCGCTGTCGGTCAAGATCGTCAACGTGCGGCGAGAGGAAGTGACGCTGCCGAACGCGGTGGTGGTCGGCAGCGCGATTCACAATTACTCTCGCCGGGGTGGTTCGGAAGCGAATGTGGGCGCGCTGGTCTCCACGTCGGTCACCATCGGCTATGACGCGCCATGGCGCCAGATTCACGGCATGTTGATCCGCGCGGCCGCCACCGTGCCGGGGCTTGGCAACAATCCGCCCCCTTACGTGCTTCAGCGTGGTCTGCAGGACTTCTACGTCGAATACGAACTGTTTTGCTCGATTGACGACCCACGGCGGCGCTTCGAGCTTCTATCGGTCCTGCACGCGGCGATCCAGGACGAATTCAACCGCAACGGGGTACAGATCATGTCCCCGCACTACATGGACCAGCCCGCCGCTCCGGTGGTGGTATCGCCAGACAATCAGTACGCGGCGCCAGGCGCGGAGAAGACGTAGCCGTAGTCACTCAGCCCGTCAGCGCGGGGATTTCAGCAAGGCGCCATGGAACACGACTGGCCCGCTCGGCCCATCCGGATTGGTGGACCCGCCGAGTGGCTCGATGCTGACCGCCAGGGTCGGCACGTTGGCGGGCAGCGTGGCCAGCGGCAGGCGAACCTGGCGCGCGCGGCCAATCACGCCCAGCGACTGAGGCTTGCCATCCACGGGGAGCGCCCAAAGCTGGAGGACCTGCTGGTTTGTCAGCGTCAGGTCGTCGAGCCTGCGAACCACCAGGGCGGGGCCGGTTGGATCCCAACTGACCAGCATGGCAGCCCGGGATTGTTGCGACTGCAGCAAGGCAACCACTGTGGAGGGACTGGGCCGTCGCTCGGGCCCGAGGCCTATGGTGGCAATAACGGCGATCAGCGCGATGACCGTCATCGCCGCCGTGGCGCCTCGCCAGAAGCTCGCGGCCTGCCAGACGTGACGCCAGCCAGTCGTGCGTGTCGGCTGTGCCTCGGCGGGATCGGCTTTCCAGCCTAGCCGTCGCTCGATGCCGCACCAGACGGCTTCTACGGGAACGGCCCGCGCTTGCAGCTCGGCCACCCCAGCCAGTCGTGCCTGCCAATGGGCAATCGCCACGCGCACGGCGGGCTCCTGGCGCGCCATTTGCTCCATGCGACGGCGCGCGCCACCGCGCAGCACGCCCAATGCGTACTGGGCGGCCATGCGGTCGAGCAGGTCAGGGTGGCGCACAAGATTCATGGCGTGGCCTCCAGGCAGGCGCGCAGCTTCTCCAGACCACGGCGGATCCACGATTTGATCGTGCCCAGCGGCACGCGCAGCCGCGCGGCCAGTTCGGCATGGCTGAGGTCCTGCAGGTAGGCCAGCACCACCGCCTCGCGCTGCTGGCCGTCCAGGCGCTGCAGGCAACGGTTCAGCGCGCGGGCTTGTTCGCTGGCTTGCGCCAGTTCGGCCGGGCCATCGTGTTCGTCTTCGAGATCGGCTTCCGGGGTGTCCTCCAGGGACGTGGCCGATGCCAGCCGCGCCGCATGCGCCCGGCGCAGGCAGTCGAGCGCCCGGTTGCGCACAATCGTCGTCATCCACGTCATCGGAGCGGCCACTTGCGGTCGGTAATCGGCGGCGTGGTGCCAGATGCTGACAAAACTCTCCTGCACCACGTCCTCCGCCCAGTCACGCCTGCGAGTGATACGCAGCGCGAGGCCGAACAGTTTCGGCACGACCTGATCGTAAAGCGCGCGCAGCGCCAGCCGATCCCCCAACGCCACCCGGCCGAGCAATACATCAAGCCCCGTGGGTGCGTCGGGCAACGAAGAAGGAGGTTCCGGGGACAGGGCCACGCGGCACTCCAGGCTGATGGGGTTGGCGGGATTATAGGCAGCAGGGAGTCAGCGGTGCATCCGCCGGGTGGATGGCTGCGTATAAGCCGATAACGCACGGGCAATGTGTTTCGCCTGCCAGCGTTCATCGCCCAAATCAAGGAGGGTTCCCATGAAAACCAAGCCTGACCTTTCTTTGCCGTTCGCCGGCTCCGCCTGCGACGCCGACCTTGCTCCCGATCTGGTCCGCCGCGGCTGGCTCAAGGCACCGGGTGCATTCGCACTCGGGTCGCTGGCCGTGATGTCGCTTGGCGAGGCCATGCCCGCCTGGGGGCAAACGCATTCCACCAGCACGAAGGACGACATCAATATCCTCAACACGGCACTTGGCCTGGAGTACCAGGCGATCGCCGCGTACCAGGTGGGCGCCGAAAGCGGGCTGCTGCAGAAGCCGGTGCTCGACACCGCCGTCAAGTTCCAGACGCACCACAAGGCCCATGCGGATGTGCTGGCCAACACGGTGATGAAGCTGGGCGGCACGCCGGTCAAGACCCGGAAGGCCAGCGAATACAACTTCCCGGCTGCGGATCTGAAAACCCAGGCCGATGTCCTGCGGTTCGCCGCCGGGCTGGAGAAGGGTGCTACTGCTGCCTACCTGGGCGTACTGCCGAGCTTCCACAATCGGGAACTCGCCAAATCCGCCGGCAGCATCCTTGGCGATGAGGCCATGCACTGGGCGATTCTGCTGAGTGTGCTGGGCGAGGACCCGGTGCCGGGGGCGTTCGTGGGTTGACGAGGGAGCGGGAGTGAGTGGCCCGACCAGTCACAGGTTGCGCGAGCCATCTCACGTAAAAGGGGCGGAGGATCTGTCGCGTGGAAAAGCGCTACGCACCTCCTGATTGGGTGCAGGCGGCCTGGGCACTACTGAGCCACGCGCCCGTTATTACTTTTACCTTCGCCCCCTTCTTCCTCCGACCTGGATTGCATATCCCCGTTGTACCAATCCACGCGGCGTGTCACCGTCATAATGCTGGCCAGCACCAGGAAGAGCAGGGTCGAACCCAGCAGTAGCGCGTTGTCCTCGGAAACCAGAATGCCGTACAGCGCGCCATACAGCGCCGCAATCAACGCCGCGAAACTCGCGCCTCGGCGCCAGCTGTGGAGGACGAACGTCAGGTAGAAGGCGAGCAGTCCGATGCACGCGGCACTCGCGGCCAGATAGGCGAGCAGGAATGTCACGTGCTCGGAAAGGCTGACGAGCATGAGGAAGAACAGGGTCAGCGCTAGTCCAACGAGCAGGTACTGGATCGGATGAATCCGCAGTCCCTTGATCTGCTCGAATACATAGAAGCCGGCGAAGGTCAGTAGTACGAACAGCAGCCCATACTTGATGGCACGCTCGACGCGTACATAGCCGTTGACCGGATCGATCAGCGTGACGGAGATGGACTCCGCGGCGTTCGCCGGGGCGGTCACGGCTGGTTGCGTACGCTCGCCATTCTCCATGGGCAGAAGGCGCTCTCGCACGTGGGTGTTGAGCGCGTTGACCGACCATTCGGCGCGGAAGCCACTGGCGTCCACCGTGCGCTGGCGTGGCAGGAAGTCGCCATCGAAACTGGGGTGCGGCCATGCGGATCGCATACTGAACGTATTCATGTCCGCGACCGGCGCGAACGCGATGGAACGGCTTCCAAGCAGGGAAAGCGTGAGCGAGAACGGCACGACGCGCGCGTCGGCGGGCTTGCCGGCCGCACCGCGGAGGTCGAGCTCCGCATGGAGCCCCTGGCCCAACCCGTTGAGTTGCGCGCCTTGCTCCATTTCCAGCGACTTTCCGGCGAGTTGCATGACCGGCGCCGCAGCAAGGCCGCGCATGTCGGACACGCCCAGTGCCACGAACGGCTCGCCCAGTTCGAAGCGGACATGCCCGGCGGATTTCTCGAATGCGGTGGCCGCCTTCAGGTCAGGCAAGACGAAGGTGCCCGTCCACTGGCTCGCCGCCTCATAAACAATCGCCTTGTGGATGCCTCGGTACCGTTCGCTGGGCTTGATCTCGGTTTGAACCTGGAGGGACTTCGGGAAGACCAGCAACTGTCGCGTGACCTCCCGGTACTGCGTCTGTGTCTTGCGGCCCTTGGCATCCTTTGCTTCGGATTCCACGAGGACTTCCTTGTAGGGCAGGACGATGATCGGGCCAGTCAAGGTTTGCGGGCCGGCATAACTACGCCAGATGCTTTGCTCGGCGGACTCCTGGAGGTGGCTGCGCTCCTCCACTAGATTGAAGACCATCTGCAGGGCGGCCCACAACACCAGGATCAGGCCCGCCGCGACCAGAACCTTGTAGGGATACGAGCGAAAGTTTTTCATGACTGTCTTGCGAGTGAAGATGCAGCAAGACTAGCGATCGCGGGTGAGGAGGGCGTGTGGTTGGCGTGAAGCCGTTGTGAAGGCTGCGCTCCGTCTTTCGCGTTACGTCATGTGTTGCGCGTCATGCGGAGATGGGCAGGACCATCACGGCGCTGGCGCCACCGCCCTCTCTGTTGGTAACGGTAGCGCTGCCATGGTGCAGCAGGGCAACTTCGCGAACCAGACATAGGCCAAGCCCGGTGCTGCGCTCGCCGCCACCGGGGCGGGGCAGGGAATAGAAGCGCTCGAACAGCCGCGAAAGCGCGTACTCGGGGATGCCGGGCCCTCGGTCCTCGATCCTGAGCGTGACCTGATCCTGATGGGGCCCGGGTTCCAGCACCACGTCGACGTCGGTCCCCGACGGCGCGAAATCCAGGGCATTCTCGATCAGGTTGACAATTGCCTGCCGCAGCAGGAACACGTCGCCGGAGACGTCGAAGGATTGTCCCTGCGCCGGTGGCTGCCAATGCAGGCTTACGCCGCGTTGGCGCGCCCGTGGCTCCAGAGACGCAAGAATATGCTCGATCTCCTGCGCCAGCCGCACGGGTTCGCGCTTCTCCAGACGCTGGCGTTGTTCGACTTCGGCGAGTGCCAGAAGCTTGCGGATCAACAAATCGAGCCGCTGCGCCTGACTGCGGATATTGCCGAGAAAGCGTTGGCGGTCTGCCGTCGGCATGTCCTCCTGAAGCAGTTCCGCCGCGCCGCCGATGGCGGCCAGCGGGCTCTTCATTTCGTGCGTCAGCGTGTGGATATAGTGCTCAACGTACTGCTTGTCTTCCAGTCGCACGCGCATGGTTTCCACCGCTCGGCCGAGTTCCGCGAGTTCGCTGGCGCCGCGCAAGGGCATCTCGGCGCGCTCGCCGGCCGCGACGGCCCGAGCATAGCGCTGCAGCTTGCGTAGCCCGTACACGAGCCAGAGCGTGCACACCAGTCCAATGACCGCGGCGCCGCCGATCAGCAACAGCCCGTACATCAGGATAGTCCGCTGACTGCGCGCGATGAACGGCGCCACGGTCTGATTCGGCTTGGCCACGGTCAGTACGCCGATGATCCGTTCGCCGTCGCGGATCGGGGCTGCCACATACATGATCGTGCTGCTGTCGTCGTTGGGGTCGGAGGGTGTGCTGCGAGCGCCATACTTGCCTTGCAAGGTCAGGTAGACATCGTTCCACCGGGAGTAGTCTTGCCCGACCGCCGCGCCTGACGAATCGAAGCGAACGATGCCACGATCATCGGTGATGTAGATGCGGTAACCGACGGCACCCTTGTGCATCCCCCACACGCTGGCTTCGACGGGCTGCTCATGCAGCCGCGCCAGATGATTCGCGAAATTGCCGTCGGCGAGATGACCGCTCTTGAAATCGTCGGTGGCCAGCACGGCGAGGACGTTGGCAGTGTCCACGAGGGTATCTTCCATGGCCTGACGCACGCCAGGTTTTACTTCCTGGACAAACACGCGCAAGGTCAGGAACGCTGCCAGCCCGACGATCAGGAAGAAGCCGAAGAAGATGCGCAGGCCGATATGCATGGAATGCCCTTATCTTCCTTATCGTGATTCGAGTGAGTAGCCCATGCCGCGATGGGTCCGGATCGGGTCGCCAGCGGGGTCGATCTCGCGGAGCTTGGCTCGGAGCGTCTTGACGTGCGTGTCGACGGTACGATCGACCGTATCGAGCGAATCGTGCCAGACCAGATCCATGAGCTGCGAGCGGGCGAAGATGCGCCCCGGGTGTTGCACCAGAAGCGCCAGCAGGCGGTATTCGTAGCGGGTGAGGTCCAGCCATCGGCCACGATAGGCCAGGCGGGCGCCGTCGGTGTCATGGACGAAATCGGCTTCCTCCTGGGCCATTGGCGATGGGTGGGGTGAGTCGCTGGCGCCCTTGGCGCGACGGAGGATCACGCGCACGCGAGCGGCAAGCTCACGTGGCGAGAATGGCTTTACCACGTAGTCATCCGCGCCAATTTCGAGCCCGACGATGCGGTCGATTTCCTCGTGCCGGGCAGTCAGGAAGATGACGGGAACGTCCGAAAACGTCCGCATCGAGCGGCAAACCTCAAAACCGCTGATATCTGGTAGCCCAACGTCGAGGATAACGAGATCGGGGCGTCGTGATCGCACGCGATCCAATGCCTCACTCCCCAGCGTGCAAGTCTCGACCTGCATACCTTCCGTGCGTAGGGCGTACAGAATCGTGTCCGCAATGGCTGATTCATCTTCCACCACAAGTACGGCTGGCTGTTTCATTACACAAGTCTCGCTATCAGGTTTAAATCTCTGCCGCGACGCCGCGTTTGTGGAAATAGATGCGTTCCGCGACCCATCGCAAAGGCGCCGAATGCAACAGGACATCGAACGCCCAATCCGACTGGAAATGGTCGAACGCCCAACGTAGCAGCCGCTTGGTCCGAAAACGCGGCGCGCTCTGTTCGGCCACCTGCTCTGGCGTTGCGGCGCCGGTCCGAAGGTGCGCCGCAATGGCCCGCCCGACAGCTTCGCCATGCCGCCACGCCGCGTGAATGCCGCCGGCCGTCACCGGCGACACGATACCAGCCGCATCGCCCGTTAGCAGTACGCCATCCCGGGCCAACGGATATACCGGGCCGCCACAGGGTATCAGGCCGGCACGGGTAGTGGTCGGTGCCGCGTCCTCCGGTACACCGAGCAGGTGCCGGACACGCCGAAGAAAGCCGTCGATATCCGGCGCTGCCCGACGCCGTGGCGCATGGCGCAGCGCCAGGCCAGCTTGCACACCGGTGGGATTCTGGGCCACCCAACCGATATACCCAGGCGCGAAGTGCTTGCTGGCGAAGCAATGCAGGGCATCTGGATCGGAGAGTTGCAGGCCGGCAAACTCGTATTCGACGCCGTAGAGGAAGGCGTTACCTTGCCCGAGTCCGGCGATCTGGGCCACCCTTGACCTCGCGCCGTCGGCACCTACCAGGTACCGCGTGCGGCCGACGCCCGGCACGGACCATCCGGCACCGGATCGTGACGCTTGACTGAAAGAGGTGCCGAGACGCAGGTCGACCCCGTGATTTACCAGCTCCGAGGCCAGCCAGCGCATCAGATTCGGCGTATCGGTGGTGAGAAAGTAGTAACCGGGCGCCGCCAACGCGAGGCTGCGCAGCGCCGGCGAATAGAGGCGAACCTTCTCGATGCGTCGCAGGCAATCGGCAGGAGCGCGGCCGAGCCATGTCTGCTCGGCCGCCTCCTTGACCAGGATGCCAGTGGTGTGAAGCTTGCTCCCGGGGTCTGTCTTCCGCTCGAGCACCACCACGCGCAATCCCGCGCGTGCCGCAGCCAGTGCGCAGGCGGCGCCTGCAAAGCTTGCGCCGATGACTACCACGTCGTGGTCAAAGTCCTGGGTTCGCGTCGCCATCTCGGTTCCTTCGTGGTGATTGGATGGCCGGGAGTATTCAGCGCGTGGGTGAAGGCAGGATGAGGTGAAAGTGAAGGGGGGAGGGTGCCGGGCACTTGGCACGAATTTGTGAAGTGGAGTCTACGCTTCCACGTCAGCATATAGCGACAAGAAGGCGATACTGGATTTGTTGAAGCCGTACTGCAATCTTCATGCTGTTGGCTCAGGAGGTTGGTGCTCGGCGGCGTTGGTGGGCGAACTCGCGTTCGCGCTTGGCAAAACCTTTCCGCGCCGCACGCCATCGATCTCGGCGATCAGTTCCTTTTCACTGGGCATCGGATCACTGTCAAAGCGCAGGAGTCTGTCGCCCGCGAAGTATGCGGTCAGTCGTCGTTGCTGCACGATATCGCGACGACCACGCCGGAAGGTGAAAACATAGTCCCAGCGATCTGCATGGAAGACATCGGTCAGCAAAGGCGTGCCAAGCAGGAAGCTCACCTGATCCCGGGTCATGCCGGGCCTGAGCTGGGCGACCGCCTCACGCGACACAAAGTTGCCCTGTTCGATAGTGATCTGATAGGGCGTGATGGCGTGTGCCAAAGAGAGTGAGCCGCGGTCATAGGCGGCGCAGCCGGTGAGCAGAGCCAATGCGATCCCATAGGACGCGGCGCGAGCGTAGTTGGAGGACATGTGTAGCAAGTTCTGTTCTGGCGGACAGCGCTCCGTCAGAGATAGCGAGAGACCAGGATGATGGCGGCCGGAATGCACACGAACACCGTGCTCAGAACGCCGCCAAATGCCCCGCCATGTTCGTCTGTGCTCGTTTTTCGCGAAACGAACCACGGCACAAGTAGCGCGCAGAGGAGGATGGCAACGGGCGTGACGTTGAGTAGGGCCAGCATATCGTCCATGGTGAGGCCCGCGGCGTGGGTTCTGACTCTTCCAGTATTGGTAAACGGCCGAGCCTGGAAACTCGGAAATTTCCGATTCATCGGATGAAAGGGTGGGCGGTCAGCCCGATGTCGTCCAGCCGCATGTTGTCGATGAGCGGATGACTGGGTAGCCGTAGGCTCGGCGTTTGATGACCCTGATGGTGTTGTTGATACCCTCGACCACGCTGGTATTGAGCGGATGCCCGCATCGGGCGAGGGTGCCGTGCCAATAGGTCTGCAGGCGCTGGCCGAACAACGCCATGGCCGGAATCTGACTTTGCCTTGTCTGGGTGCACCAACGTTCCCAATCCTTCTGGGCCCATGCCGGACGGCGGTAGAACCACAGGCGCTTGAGCGCGGGGCAAAGTACATTGCCGCAGAACTACCGGGATGCCCTGGAGGGGGTGATCGCCGCCAATTGGAGGTAAAGCGAAGGCCGGCTACTGCTTGGCGGCTGGCCGGCCTCGTCCCGCACCCCGATAGCTGTAGCCGTGATCGGCATACGTAAGACATGGCAGGTCGTCATGTGGAGCACAATGCAATCTCAAAGCAATGCGTCAGGCAAAGCGAGATGCTGCGGTAAAACGGAAAGGGGCGATCAATGGGACTTTTGGTGAATGGTGAATGGCAGGACAGGTGGTATGACACTACCTCCACCGGTGGCCGTTTCGTGCGTAAGGATGCGGCTTTCCGCAACTGGGTCACATGCGATGGCGCGGCGGGTCCCACTGGCATAGGTGGATTCCGCGCGGAGGTGGGCCGCTACCACCTCTATGTCAGTCTGGCTTGCCCTTGGGCACACCGGACACTGATCATGCGCGAACTCAAGGGGCTGGAAGACATGATCAGTTTTTCGGTCGTGCACTGGCTGATGCGCGAGGAGGGCTGGACCTTTGCCGACGGCCCTGGGGTGATACCAGACTCCGTCAGTGGCGCGCGCGTGCTGCATCAGGTCTACACATTAGCCAACCCAAATTACACCGGGCGGGTGACCGTGCCTGTGCTGTGGGACAGGCAGCAGGCCACGATCGTCAGCAATGAATCGTCGGAAATCATCCGTATGATGAACAGTGCATTCGACGGGCTTGGGGCGAGGCCAGGGGATTACTACCCGCTTGATCTGCGCGCGCAGATCGATGCCATCAACGCGCGGATCTACGACACCGTCAACAACGGTGTGTACAAGGCAGGTTTCGCCACCTCTCAGGCGGCCTACGAGGAAAGCGTGCGGTCGTTGTTCGATACGCTGGACTGGCTGGAGGCACAGCTTTCCCAGCAGCGCTGGCTGGTCGGAAATCGTTTTACCGAAGCCGACATCCGGCTCTTTACCACACTGATCCGTTTCGACGCCGTATATGTAGGGCACTTCAAGTGCAACCTGCGCCGAATCGTCGACTATCCGGCCTTGTCGGCCTATTTACGGGATATCTACCAACGGCCAGGCATTGCAGGCACGGTCGATTTCCTGCACATCAAGGGCCACTACTATGAAAGCCATCGGATGCTGAACCCCACGGGGATCGTACCGTTGGGTCCAATGCTTGATTTCTCAGCGCCGCATGGGCGAGAGCGGTTGGGGCAGGACTGACAGTTTGCTTTCGGCTGTCGCTTGTTCGGGCGGACGGCATTGCGCGCGACAGGCCTGTATTTTATGCATGGTGCTGATGACTGCGGTGGTGAATTGCCCGGTCGCGACCGCCATAAAAGGCCCGCCGGCGACCGGGGAACCTCCGGTGGGTGAAGGGCGCGGCGGTCTTGCGGATGATCCACGCCGATCGCAGCCCGCTGCATTGGGGCGCGGGAACTGTACGCTTGCGCACGCATCTTCCTGATGGCTCAGATTCGGCGGTCGGCATCGGCATCGGCATTGGGTGGCCGGCATGGTGGTCTCCCGCAATTGGTCTGCTCGAAATGACTGAGAAGAGCCAATGGGCACTGTCACGTTGCGCGTGATAGCACCCGCGTGACACATCAATTTCTCATGGCCGTCGCCAAGTCCGCAGGCGGCTGGCTGCCTTCGTGCACCGCACGTGCCGCGCGCCCGGTGACCTGCAGATACCAGTCGTCCGGAATCTGGCAGCCGTCCAGCGCTGGTGTAACCATTTCCACTCCGGCTGGGAGGGCGTTCGGGTCAGCAAGTGTAGGGAGCAGCGCCGTACCTTCATCCATTTCGTCGAACATCGCCACGAAGATGCCCGTCCTCCCTGCGCTCAAGAGGTTCGTCACCTGATGCCATAGGAAGCGTCCACAGTTGCGAGGGATCTCATTCAGCGGTCTATCGGTACCTCGTTGATGCATCAGGTTGTGCCAGGAGAAGCCGGGAAACACCACGGGAAGGTATTCAATGCCAAGCCGCTGTGTTTCCTCCCTGTCAGGTATGACGAACGTTTCCAGAAAGGCATCGGCATTTACATCGTTGTCGAAGCTACCTACGCTCCACGGACTGATTACGTCATAGCTGCGATAGATCTGGCTCCAACTGGCATCGGATTTGGAACCAGCACCCAGCGTCCGCCACGCTTCGGGCACGCCACCGATTAGTGTTGCCGCCAGTAGTCCGCCGGCCCCGATGTGTAGATCGGAGATAAGCTGTGAGACGAGGGCAGGGTCGCCTGGACGATCGGGAAAGCCAAATCCCCATAGCTGCAGTACGGGGCGATCACGATCCCTGAGATAAGCGGTGCTGGCTGTCAGTTTCAGGTCGTTCACAACATGACGCCAGTCCGTCCGGATGGCGTCGGTGACCGTGGCGGCATCCGCGCCCGAAACGTCATAGGTGATATAGAAGACCCGTCCACTCGCTTGCGCAGCATGCATGGCATTCAGCAACACCGTATCGCTGCGCGCTCGCTTGACCGGGTCTGTCGTCTCCGATACAAAACGCTGTACGGCCGCGCCGTCGATCCCGTAAGCGCGCATCCACTCGAAACGCAAGGCCACTACTTGCGGGTTCTGTGCCGAGTAAAGTAGCAGCGGCGCGCCGCTGCGGACAAGCAGTCCGGTGTTGCACAACTGCTTGGCCGGCAGCGCCTGCATATCGGGCAACTGATCCACGGTAAGCGAGCGAGGGACAATGGCACCGACAAACCAGTGCTGCCAGAACAAGTTTCCCGATGCGTCATCACCCGGACAGCCATACCATCCTTGGTAACCAACCATCACAAGAGCCGAAAGGGCGCCTGCTGGCTGCTGCGTAGGCTGCGCGGTTTGAACCGGCTGAGTTGGTGTCGCTGAAGGAGTTGGTGTAATGGTCCGGCCTGTGCCCGATCCCCCATCACACGCAGCCATCACGCCGGCAGCAAGGCACATTACCCCAAACCGCGCCATGGCCCGCAGCAGTTCGTTCCAATGTCTGTGGCCTGCCATATCTGCACACGCTATGAGTGAGATCATCGGCCACGCACGCTAGTTGTATGTCACGCTTACCAACGCGCTGGCAAATCCGGGACCGGAGGTAACGAAAAGCGTGCCGCCATTCGGTCCGATGCGCTGGGAGGTGCCAGGAAGAAGGGCGGTGGCCGCCCCTTTGGCATCTAGGTAGCGAAGCGTCAAAGGCGCATGTTCGGGCAACCCTTCGACCTGCAGCCTGGCGCTTGGCCGGTTGGAGGGCGAACTCGAAAACACGAGATCGGCCCCGGAGGTTTCCAGCGCGGCCGTCCTGACGATTGCCGCTGGAACGGCACGTATCTCATAGGGTGGCGCAACGATGCGTCCCGAGAAGCGAATGACTCCGCTCTCTGCATGGCTTGCGACGGGCAGCGCGCAGATGGACAGCAACAGCGCGCCCATACGGCGTGGATTTGCAATCAGTCGATTCATGTCAGCCCCTTGCTCTCGGCACTGCCATTGGCGTCGCGAGTACACGGGCGGCGCAAAGAATGCGCGCGCACGATACCTGCTCGGCCTGCGCTGGCGGGCCAAGTCGATGGATTCCGTTAGTGGATGCGGGAAGCTCTGGCGCAGTCCCCCGGACACGCCGATGTGTCCTGGATGTGCGCGATTGCGTGGCCGTGCTGGCCACGTGGGCGTCTAAGGTGGTTCGTGCATGCAGTGACCCCTGTTCAGCGATTGTCGTTATCGTCCGGAAGCCTGAGGGTCGGATCCCCTGCGGTTCGGAATTGTCCGAATTTTATGTCGGAAAATTCCCAATGCGACTCGCAATATCACAACTTGTTGCAAGTTCGATGAGCAGGATGCGCGCGTATCGAGAGGGCGCTTTGGCATAGGCCGTCCCAGCGTTGGCACTGACGCACGACGTCGATCGTTGTCTGACCATCGTCAACTTCGAGTACGGGCGAGACACCGAGCACCTCCAACGTCTCCCGTAGTTGGCGTCTTGCAGGTTTCATCCCCGATGTCGCCATTTCGATAAGAAAACTTATCGTAATGGCACGAGGATTCCGCGCAGGTGTCGCCCCCACCTTGACCTCGA
>NZ_JBBHZL010000017.1:0-63527 GCF_049843575.1 Cupriavidus sp. Met-2 | reverse complement strand
ACCTGACTCTGCGCGTCGCCGTGGGAAGCCGCGTATCGGGGCTCAATACGGCAGCAGGCCGTGCCTACCTGGTGGCATTGCCGCCAGCCGAGCAGCGTCAGGCGCTGACGGCATTCCGCACGGACGAGAAGGTCGCCCCTGCCGAAGCAGAAGCCATCCTCGCGAACAGCCGTGACGAGCAACGCCGGCTTGGCTGCACCACGTCGTTTGGTGAATGGCTGCCCGACATCAATTCGATCGCCCACGCGTTTCGGCCGGGTCCCTCATTGCCCCCGATGACGCTGAGTTGCAGTGGCCCCAATGCGATCGTGCCGCCAGCCCATCTGCTGGAGAAAGTGCGTCCGCTGCTGCGTGACCATATCCGCAAGATCGAAGCCGCGTTCGGTGTCACACGGTAACGGAGCGCAACACTGACGGGATGGGAAACGGTTGCGGGCACGCCGCACCGGAATGCCGTACGATGCGGGTTTCCCGCTATCAACCGGACCCGGTTCCATGCCCCATCTCGTCATCGAACTCACGGAAAACACCCGTCTGACCTGCTCTCAAGAGGAGCTGCTCGACGAGGCGAACGCCGCGCTGCTGTCCAGCGGCCAATTCCAGGAACCCGATATCAAGTCGCGCTGCGTGACGCTCTCCACCTATCGCCAGGGAACGGAGAACGTGGACCGCGCGTTCGTCCACGCCACGCTGCAGATCCTGGACGGCCGTGATCAGGCTGTGCGCAAGGAACTCGGCCAGCTGGTGTGCAATGCGATCTCGGAAATGGTCCGCCCCGGCGCGTCGGCGCAAAGCGTTCAGGTGTCTGTGAACGTCGTGGAAATGGAGCGCGCGACGTACTCCAAGCAGATCATTGGCGGCTAAGCCTGGCGATCTTCCGCCTCTCCCCCACCTGCGGGAGAGAGGCGACACCCCTCAACAAACCACCACTCAGGTCACCGGCGCCGGATTGAACAGCGCCAGCGCGTTATGCAGCTTGTGGTGCTCGGCCCAGGTCTGCTTGCGGCCGCTGGCCACGTCGATCATCAGGTGGAACAACTCCCAGCCCACATCCTCGATCGTGGCTTCGCCCGTGGCGATGCGGCCTGCGTTCACGTCCATCAGGTCGTGCCAGCGGCGCGCCAGATCGCTGCGCGTTGCGACCTTGATCACGGGCACCTCGGCCAGACCATACGGCGTGCCGCGCCCCGTCGTGAAGATGTGCAGGTTCATGCCGGCAGCCAGTTGCAGCGTGCCACAGATGAAATCGCTGGCCGGGGTCGCCGCATAGATCAAGCCCTTCTGCTTGACCTTCTCGCCCGGTGACACCACGCCCGAGATCGGCGCGCTGCCCGACTTGACGATCGAACCCATGGCCTTTTCCACGATATTCGACAGGCCACCCTTCTTGTTGCCTGGCGTCGTGTTGGCGCTGCGATCGACGCGACCACGGTCCAGATAGCGGTCGTACCAGTCCATTTCCCGAATCATCGCTTCGGCCACCTCGGGGGTAGCGGCACGGGCGGTGAGCTGGTCAATACCGTCGCGGACCTCGGTCACTTCCGAGAACATCACGGTCGCGCCGGCGCGCACGAGCAGGTCTGTGGCAAAGCCGACAGCCGGATTGGCCGTCACGCCGGAGAACGCATCGCTACCGCCGCACTGCACGCCCACCACCAGTTCCGATACGGGCACCGTCTCGCGCTTGCGGGCATTAAGGGTCTGCAGATGGGTCTCGGCCATCGCCATGATCGAGTCGATCATCGACGCGAAACCCACGTGTTTGTCGTCCTGCAAGCAAACCACGCCCACCTGCACCTCGCCGGCGCCGGTCTGGATCGGGATTGTGCCCGGCGGCATCAGGCGTTCCGGCTGCAGCTTCTCGCACCCCAGGCTCACCATCATGGCGGTGCCGCCGAAGTTCGGATTCAGCGCGATATTGCGCAGCGTGCGGATTGGCACGATCGCGTCGGGCGCGTCGATCGCCACGCCGCAGCCATAAGTGTGTTCGAGGCCGATCACGTCGTCGACGTTCGGATAGCGCGGCAGCAGCTCGGTCTTGATCCGGTGCACCGCGTGCTCCACTACGCCGGACACGCACTGCACCGTGGTCGTGATCGCCAGAATGTTGCGCGTGCCGACCGATCCGTCCGGATTGCGGAAACCCTCGAACGTATAGCCTTCCAGCGGCGGCAGCGGCTCGGGCACGCGTGTGCCGATCGGCAGATCGGTCAGTCCCGGCGCGGTTGGCATTTCGATCACGCGCTCGTTGACCCACGCGCCGCGCGGCAGGTCCTGCAAGGCGTAGCCGATGGTCACGTTGTAGCGCGTAACCGCGTCACCTTTCTTTAGATCCACCAGCGCCACTTTGTGGCCCTGCGGCACGCGCTCCACGAGCGTCAGACCGCACGGGAATACTGAGCCGGCTGGCAGCCCGCCGTCGTTGGCGACGATGGCCACGTTGTCATTGGCGTGAATGCGGATGTAGAGCGGCGCGCGTTCGGCGGCCTGGCCCTGCGCGTTTTGTACCGACAAGTCCGACATGTTGGGGATTCCTTCCTTATTGGGGGTGCTTCAGCTCGACGCGGCGAATGTCCTTGACGATCACCAGATAGCTCAGCACGGTGACCAGGGCATTGATACCCACGAACACCAGCGCGCCGTTGAACGAGCCTGTCGCGCTCAGGATATAGCCGATCACGATCGGCGTCACAATGCCGGCGATATTGCCGAACGTGTTGAAGATGCTGCCCGCCAGGCCGATCACTTCCTTGGGCGCAGTGTCAGCCACCACGGCCCAGCCCAGCGCGCCGATGCCCTTGCCGAAGAACGCGAGCGCCATGATGCCCACCACCAGCCATTCGGCATCCACGTAGTTGCAGGCGATCATGGACACCGACAGCAACATGCCCGCCACGATCGGCACCTTGCGGGCGATGGTCAGCGAGTAGCCGCGGCGCAGCAAGTGGTCGGAGATCACGCCGCCCAGCACGCCGCCGAGAAAACCGCAGATGGCCGGCAGGGACGCGACGAAACCCGCCTTCAGGATCGACATGCCGCGCGCCTGCACCAGGTACACCGGAAACCACGTGAGGAAGAAGTACGTCAGCACGTTGATGCAGTACTGGCCCAGATAGACCCCGGCCAGCATCCGGTTCGACAGCAACTGCCGGGCATAGAACCAGCCAGCGGGATTAGCGCCCTGCTTTGACTTGCCTGCCCCTTCATTCATGTGAATCAGGCCACCGCCCTGCTCGATGTGCTCAAGTTCCGCGCGATTCACAGCCGGATGCGTGACCGGGCTGCGCATGACCTTGAGCCAGAGCATCGCCAGCAGCATGCCCATGATGCCCATCCACAGGTAGACGTGATGCCAGCCCATGCTGTGAACGATCCATGCCATCAGCGGCGTGAACACCACGGCGGCGAAGTACTGCGCGGCGTTGAAGATGGCCGACGCGGTGCCGCGCTCGGCGGTCGGGAACCAGCTTGCCACCACCTTTGCATTGGCCGGGAATGCCGGGGACTCGGCCAGGCCCACGGCGAAACGCAGCATGAAGAGCGCCGTCATCGTTGCTCCCATCGAGGCGAAGATGCCGACCCACCCCTGCAGCAGCGTGAAGAATGACCAGAGGAAGATGCTCACGGCATAGATGCGCCGGGCGCCAAAGCGATCGAGTAGCCAGCCGCCAGGAATCTGCGCCATCACGTACGACCAACTGAAGGCCGAGAAGATATAGCCCATCTGGACGGCCGAGAAACCGAATTCCTCGCGCATCGCGGGCCCGGTAATCGACAGCGTGGCACGATCCGCGTAGTTGACCGTGGTCACGATGAAAATCAGCGCGAGAATCCAGTAACGGACATTGGTGCGCCGCGCGGTGGATGCGGCTGCAGCGCCTGTGGTGGGGGTGGCATTCATGAGAGGTCTCCTCACAGCCCTGGTTCCTGGATGCGGGAGTGCTTCTGGACCGGCTTGAGATATGTCGTCATACGACTTGAATTATAAGAACGAGGCTCGAATGAATGCAGTGCGCGTTTACCCCTACTCCGCGCATTCTCCGACTCCGTAGTCCGACACATATCGCCCTCTTTCAGCCTGTTTACGGGCTCTCAGGGCAATTTTCTCTTCAGGCCGTCACTTTCCATTTGAGCGCAGGCGTGCTTCCGAAGCAGTCAAACCCGGGGTTTTCCCTCGGACTTCCCTGTCGATGCTTGCGCGCTTTTCGCTAAAGTTGTACGATGACTTATCTCGAAGCCATCGACCAGATGGAACGAGGCCATAACCCACCTTGTTCCCCACCAACCGCCATCTGCCATGTGGCGATCAGGAAGCGTGACATGACTACACCGCAAGAACTCAAGCAGATCATCTCGGAAGGCCTGCTCTCTTTCCCTATCACCGATTTCGACGCGCAAGGCAACTTCCGCCCCGATACCTATATCGAGCGCCTGGAATGGCTGGCGCCCTACGGTGCGTCGGCGCTGTTTGCCGCCGGCGGCACGGGTGAGTTCTTCTCGCTGACGCAGCAGGACTATTCGAACGTGATTCGCACCGCGGTGGAGACCTGCCGGGGCAAGGTACCCATTCTTGCCGGCGCCGGTGGCGCGACTCGCGTGGCGATCGAATACGCGAAGGAAGCCGAGCGCCTGGGCGCCCACGGCGTGCTGCTGATGCCGCACTACCTGACCGAAGCCAGCGAAGAAGGCATCGCCAACCACATCGAAGAGGTTTGCAAGGCGCTGAAAATCGGCGTGATCGTCTACAACCGCGCGAACTCCCGTATCGGCGCCGACCTGCTGGAACGCGTGGTCGACCGCTGCCCCAACCTGATCGGCTTCAAGGACGGCGTGGGCGAGATCGAGGCGATGGTGCGCGTTCGCCGCAAGCTTGGTGATCGGCTCGCATACCTGGGCGGCCTGCCTACCGCCGAAGTCTATGCCGCCGCCTACAAGGCGCTGGGCGTGCCCGTCTACTCGTCGGCCGTGTTCAACTTCATCCCGAAGACCGCGATGGAGTTTTACCGCGCGATTGCCGCTGACGACCACGCCACGGTGGGTCGCCTGATCGACGATTTCTTCCTGCCGTACCTGGACATCCGCAACCGCAAACAAGGCTACGCGGTGTCGATCGTCAAGGCTGGCGCCAAGCTGGTTGGCCACGATGCCGGTCCGGTGCGCGCGCCGCTGACCGATCTGACCGAAGACGAAATGGCACGGCTGGATGCGCTGATCCGCAAGCTCGGACCGCAGTAAGTTTCTCAGGTCGTCACGTTGAGAGTTTGGACAGAGCCGATTCGTCGGCTCTTTTTTTTACGCGTCGCCAAATAAAAAAACGCCAACCCGCGAAGGGTTGGCGTTCTGCCTGAAGCTTGCTTAGGAGTACGACCCAGATCAGAACTGGTTCATCGTGTTGTCCTTGCCAGCCGCCTTCAGGGCAGCTTCGCCGCTGAAGTATTCCTTGTGGTCGTCACCGATGTCCGAGCCGGACATGTTCTGGTGCTTGACGCAGGCGATGCCCTGACGGATTTCCTTGCGCTGGACGCCGGCCACGTAGCCCAGCATGCCCTGGTCGCCGAAGTATTCCTTGGCCAGGTTGTCGGTCGACAGCGCGGCGGTGTGGTACGTCGGCAGCGTGATCAGGTGGTGGAAGATACCGGCTTCACGCGAAGCATCGGCCTGGAACGTGCGGATCTTCTCGTCAGCGATCTTGGCCAGTTCGCTGTCGTCGTATTCCACGCTCATCAGCTGGGTGCGCTCGTATGCCGACACGTCCTTGCCCGCGGCCTTCATCGCGTCGTAGGCCTGCTGGCGGAAGTTCAGGGTCCAGTTGAACGACGGGCTGTTGTTGTACACCAGCTTGGCGTTCGGGATGACCTTGCGGATTTCGCTAACCATGCCACCGATCTGGGCGATATGCGGCTTTTCGGTTTCGATCCACAGCAGGTCGGCGCCGTTCTGCAGCGCGGTGACGCAATCCAGCACGCAACGTGCTTCGCCCGTGCCGGCACGGAACTGGAACAGGTTGCTCGGCAGACGCTTCGGACGCAGCAGCTTGCCGTCGCGCTTGATGATGACATCACCGTTGCCCAGTTGGTCAGCCGACAGTTCCTCGCAATCCAGGAACGAGTTGTACTGGTCGCCCAGGTCGCCCGGGGTGGCGGTCACGGCGATCTGCTTGGTCAGGCCTGCGCCCAGCGAATCGGTACGGGCCACGATGACGCCGTCGTCCACGCCCAGTTCGAGGAAGGCGTAGCGGATCGCGCGGATCTTGGCCAGGAAGTCCTCGTGCGGCACGGTGACCTTGCCATCCTGGTGGCCGCACTGCTTCTCGTCGGACACCTGGTTTTCGATCTGGATGCAGCATGCGCCGGCTTCGATGAACTGCTTGGCCAGCAGGTACGTCGCTTCGGCATTGCCGAAACCAGCGTCGATGTCGGCGATGATGGGCACCACGTGGGTGACGTGGTTGTCGATCTTTTCCTGGATGGCGGCTTTGGCGACACCGGTGGCGGCATCCAGTTCGCGGAACAGGCCGCCCAGTTCCCGTGCGTCAGCCTGGCGCAGGAACGTGTACAGCTCGCGGATCAGCGCGCTGACCGAGGTCTTTTCGTGCATCGACTGGTCCGGCAGCGGGCCGAACTCGGAGCGCAGCGCAGCGACCATCCAGCCCGACAGGTAGAGGTAGCGACGCTCGGTGCTCTTGAAGTGCTTCTTGATGGAAATCATCTTCTGCTGGCCGATGAAACCGTGCCAGCAACCGAGCGACTGGGTGTACTTGGAAGGATTCGCATCATAGGCGGCCATGTCGGCGCGCATGATCTTGGCGGTGTACTTGGCGATGTCCAGACCCGTCTTGAACTTGTTCTGGGCACGCATGCGAGCGGCATACTCGGGGTTGATGGCATTCCACGCGCTGCCGTGTTGCTCTTTCAAACCAGCAACTGCCTTGATGTCGTCTTGATACTGAGCCATACGAGTTTCCTAAGAGTGAAGCGTGTTTGAAGAAGTGTTTGCCTGTGCCGCTACGGGTGTCGAAGCAAGCAGCGTGGAAATAATTGTAGGGGGTTTTTGATGCATTGCGGCAAGGTCTTATATAAGACATAAGAGTTAATTTATCCTTATTTTTCAAAGATATAAGCTCTATTTTTTGCGATGTGGAACGAGTTTTCGGAGAACGAAAAGAACTCGGCGGTGAAAATTTCCGGTGATTTCGCAATATGAAATGTGCTTTCAGTTCCCGGGGAAAGGGTCGCCGCAGATGGCTGGCGCACTGATATAGATGCATCTGGGTCCTTCAGACGCAGTTGAAGGACGGTGTCATGCGCCAGCGGAGATGTCGATGCTCCGTGCGAGAATCCTTTTGCTTGCCGATCAGAGCCACATGACGCGGCACTTCTCGAAGACATTCGGACTGACGCCAGGGCGCTGGCTGCAAGTCGCCGGGTACATGCAACGCGGCTGAGCACACCCACGATCGTTCAATACCGTCGCGCGGATCGTGCGTAAGCTCGAATCGTCAACATTTGAGCGGAGAGAACGATGCCCCAAGCCCCCAAACATCCCACCATGCATGCCGACCGTGGCCAGTGCCGGGCCATCGACCTGATCGACAAGATCGCGCTGATCGACGGTCACTGGCAACCGCGCGTCGTCGCTGAAATGAACGACTATCAGTTCAAGGTCGTGAAGGTCGAGGGAGAGTTCCAGTGGCACCGCCATGTCGACACCGACGAAACCTTCATCGTCCTGGAAGGAGAACTGCGCATCGACGTCCGGGCGGGACCCACGGGCGACGGGTCGATCGTGCTGCGTGCCGGGCAGATGGCGGTGGTGCCGAAGGGCGTCGAGCACAAGCCCTGCGCGAACGCGGAAGTCAAACTGCTGCTGATCGAGCCGCGCGGCGTGGTGAACACGGGTGACGGTGCGGCGGGCGAGCGCACCGTCGAGAACGACCAGTGGATTTGACCCGCCCTCCGGCATTTGTCGGGGCGGTACGATGTTGTAACCCCGCGGCGACTACAACCACCGCCAGATGCCCGCCGCAATCGCGGCGAGCGGCAGGTGGGCCCAGGTCGCCGCGAGCCAGACGATAAGCCCACCAAGGAGCGCGTGCGAGCCAAATCCGGCCAGCCGAGCCCGGCCGGTGACGATCGCCGCAAATGGAAGGTAGCTCGTCTTGGCCTCCCAGTCCGGCCAGCGGTCTGGCAGCAGCCGTTCCTTTTTCTGGTCCTGCAATGCGGCGCCTACAAGGGCGAGCACGATCATTGCCAGCGCGACCACGATGTTCCTCGTCACCGGATACACAGCGATATGGCACACGCCCCAAAGCGCGAAGGCCCACATCATCGGATGACGCGTCACCGCAAACACGCCGCGCGCAGCCTCCGGGAAGGCGCCCGGGCGGCCAACCGTGGGCAACGCCGGATTTCGGATCAGGGATCCCATCAGCAGGATCGAGGCGATCAGCATGACCACCGTCACCACCGCCCAGATCCCGTCGCCAGGCACCCACAGCGGTGACGAAACCGGCGCTCGCTTGTAGGTCATCACCATCCACCCAAGCGTCAGGAAGGCGACCAGCGAATAGATGCCGAGAAACCCCTTTTCGCCGACCGCGCGAACCAGCGCTCCCCGCAACGGATGAGACAGCAGGAAATGACTGCCCACGAAGGCGACTGACGCCACCACCACCGCACCAATACTTCCCATTGCCCGCCTCCCACGATCTGGATGATTGGTTGACCGTATTGCAGTATGGTTGATGTCCACCGCGAGAGCATCAATGAGGAAAACTGCATGACCATCTCCGTCCGGACCGAGCGTCCCGAGGATGTTGAAACCATCGCCCAACTCACGGAAGCGGCGTTCAGGGGCGAGACCCACTCGAGCCACACCGAAGCCTTCATCATCAACGGCTTGCGTCGTGCCGGATGCCTGACGCTCTCGCTGGTGGCGGAGGATGAAAGCGGGATCGTCGGCCACGTTGCAGCCTCGCCCGTCACCATTTCCTCCGGCAATTCGGGCTGGTATGGCATTGGGCCAGTCTCGGTATTGCCAGATCGGCAGCGCAGGGGCATTGGCTCGGTGCTGATGCTGGCGGCGCTTGATGAGTTGCGACGCCTTGGCGCACGCGGTTGCGTCGTGCTAGGTGAGCCTGCCTATTACGGCAGATTCGGCTTCCAGGCCGATTCCCGGCTGGTGTTGCCCGGCGTACCGCAGGAGTATTTCCAGACCCTTGCCTTCGGGCCCGACGTGCCGGTAGGCACCGTGCGCTATCACGATGCATTCGACGCCACGGAGTAGCCGTCGCCCGCGCCAATCTGGTGAATCGGGGCGCGCGCCGGCTGGCCCGAATCCTGCGTCACCTACGATCGAAGAGTAGAAGCGTTCAACCGCCCCGCCCTTTCCAGGCACCGGGGCGGCAGGAAATTGCTCTTGAGTTCCGTGTCCATCCCGGAAGTCGAGAGCCGCATTGCCGCGATATGCGTGTGTCTTGCTCCCGGGACGGACCGATCGGCCCACATTCCCGAACCCGGACACCCATGACCAACGCCACCCTTCCCCTCCACGAGCTTGCCCGCGAATCACGCATGGGCGCCCATGGCTCCGAAACCGACACGCGCGAGATCCGCTGCATCGACCTGTCGGACTTCGACACCCGCAAGCCAGAGATTACCGATCAGCTCTGGCGTGCCGCCACCGACATCGGCTTCTTCCAACTGCGGCACCACGGTATCGACCTGCCCGCCATACGGCAGGCATTTGCCATGGCCGAACAATTCTTCGCATTGCCGGAGACGGTAAAAGCCCGGTATCCATTGCAGAAAGCCAACAACGCGGGCTGGGAATCGCGCGCGCAGGTAAGGCCATCCACCGGCACGCCGGACCAGAAGGAGTCCTATCAGATCACGCGCCCACACATGGCGCCACTCTGGCCTTCGGAGACCGAATTGCCCGGGTTCCGGCAGACGATGCTCGAATTCGAGGCGCAATGCTGGAACGTGGGAATGAAGGTGCTGTCCTGCTTCGCCGACAGACTCGGCTTCGACACCGACTTCTTCTCGCGCGCGCATGACCCGGCCGCGCCGGATTACCAGAGCACGCTACGGCTGCTGCATTACTACGCGATTCCACCCGAGGCGCAGGACAAGCTCGACCTGTGGCGCGCCGGCGCCCATACCGATTTCGACTGCCTGACGCTACTGTTCCAGCGCGAAGGCCAGGGTGGTCTGCAGGTGTGTCCCGGCAAGGAGATGGATGCCCAGGCCTGGACCCCGATCGCGCCGATCGAGGACGTGGTCACCTGCAACATCGGGGACATGCTGATGCGTTGGAGCGACGACCATCTGCCGTCGAACTTCCATCGCGTCCGGAATCCCGCGCCGGGAGAGTACATGGGCCCGCGCTACAGCCTTGCGTTCTTCTGCCAGGCCAACCGCGATGCGGTGATCGAAGGGCCGTCGAAGCGATATCCGGCGATTACGGCAGGTGATTTCCTGCGGCAAAGAGTCGCGGCGAACTTCAAGGCCTACTGAGGCACTGATCCCGCTCGATCCCGCCCGCCCAACAAAAAACCCCGGGCCTTTCGGGCACGGGGTTTCAAGTCGCCCGGCGCCGAGCGATCGGCACCGGACTGACGACTACCAAAGATGCGGGCGATCAGGCCGCAGCGTCCTTCAGCTTCTTCAGCGGACGCACCTTGACCTTGACGCTGGCCGGCTTGGCCGGGAACCAACGCTCTTCGCCAGTGAACGGATCCTTGCCGAAGCGCTTCTTCTTGGCCGGCACTTGCTGTGCGGTCACCTTCAGCAGGCCCGGCAGCGTGAATTCGCCAGCACCCTTCTTGTTCAGTGCGCTGACGATGGTGTTTTCGAGGTGTGCCAGCACCGTCTTCACGGCCTTGGCTTCCAGTTGGGTCTGGGCTACCAGGTGAGCGACCAGGCTCGACTTGTTGAAGGTGTCCTTCAGCGGCTTCGGAGTCGGTGCGGCAGCGGCGGGAGCAGCCTTCTTGGCCGGAGCGGCCTTCTTGGCAGCAGCCTTCACAGGTGCCTTCACGGGTGCCTTGGGTGCCGCGGCCTTCTTGGCAGCGGGCTTGGTTGCGGTCTTCGCGGTCGGTTTCGCTTTGGTCGCCATGTCTATATACGAGAGTTGAAGATAGTGTACCGGCCGATCGCAACGTTTGGCATGTTGCTGAACGTCAGTGCCGGTACGCACTGAATCATAGCGGAAACGGCCAGAAGTAAAGGGGTTTTCGTACATGCCGCAGGGCAAACCAAGTGAAAACCCCGTGTTTTGTAGCTGGTTTGCATCAGCAAACACGCTGCGGAGCGTTACGTCCCCCCACTTTCGCATTCCGCGAGCGTCGCGCGACGGCGCGTTTTCGGGTCATTCAATGCGCGTGCGCCAGCATCGCATCGCGCGTTTCACGCGCCAGGCCAAGTGCGAAAGCCGTCTCCGCGACGAGGAAAAGCGGCCCCACCAGCAGACCAACCAGATCGTCGACGAACGCCGGCTTGCGACCCTCGAAGTAATGCCCGACGAACTGGATGACCCAGCCCACGACGAACAGACCGATGCCAGATGCCAGCCACGCGGCCGTCGGCAACGCCGCAAGCCACGCGCCGGCCCACACGAAAAACGCCAGAATCACGGCCATTACCACGCCGAAAGCGAACGACAGGCGCAGGTAAAACAGGCACGAAAGCGCGTAGACGATCATCGCCGGCGTCAGGTATCGAGCGCCGTCACCAAGCGGCAGCGCGGGCCGGCCAAGCAGCGCCGTCACGGCCAGGACGATCATCGGGATGCCGATGAAATGCGTCACGACGTTGCGGGTATCACGGTGATAGGCAGCGTAGTTCGACAGGTGATCGATCAGGGTTTTCACGGGCGTCTCCGTAGTTTTTTATGCTTTGGCGCAAGGTTCGCATCGCGGCCGTTGCGGCCTTATAGTAGTCACGTCCCGTGCGATTCGGTAGCGTTCCCCCTTCCGTTCGAGCGCCCCCACTAATTCCCGCCAGCCCCCCACCATGCTTGCCGCCGACGAAATCCCCGCTCTCCACCCCGACCAGTTGGTCGCCTGGCTGCGACGCATCGGCATCGCAGAGGTTCCCGACGCCCCCACGCTACCGGTGCTGAACACGCTGATCGCGGCCCAACTCGCGCACATCCCGTTCGAGAATCTCGACGCGCTGCTCGGCCGCCGGGTGTCGATCGATCTGCCCTCGGTATTCGAAAAACTCGTGGCGCAGGGCCGCGGCGGCTACTGCTTCGAGCAGAACACCCTGCTCTGCGCCGGCCTCAAGGCACTCGGTTACGCAGTGACGCCGCTTGCAGCGCGCGTGCGCTGGCATGTGCCGGAAGCCACGCCGACGGGGCTGTCGCACATGCTCCTGCGCGTAGAAGTGGCGCACGAAAGCTATATCGCCGATGTGGGCTTCGGCGGGCCGACGCCGGACCGCGCCTTGTCGCTATCGCTGCCGCCGGATGAAAACACGCCCTATCGTCTGCATCCCTCCCCGGCAAACGCGCTGACGGGTACGGGTTTTCACTGCCTGGATCTGACGGTGCCCGACGTCACCGACGACGCTTCGGGTTGGCAACCGATCTACCGTTTCGACCTGACCCCGCAGCCCTGGATCGATTTCATCGCGCGGAACTGGTACGTCTCCACGCATCCAGACAGCCACTTCACCCGTACGCTGATGGCCGCGCGTACCGACGGCGACACCCGGCTCGCGCTCGCCAATGGCAACCTGAGCGAGCGCTCGCCCGACGGCAGCGTGCGAAAAACCGCCCTGGCGTCGGCCGACGCCGTGATCGACACGCTGGCAACGCGCTTCCAGATCCGGCTCGATCCCGCCTTGCGCGCCGCGCTGGCGGCACGACTGCCAGCGGTGCTCGGATAGAGACCCGGCCGCCATTCCGCGCAGCGGCACACGCCATGCATCGCGTGAATTGCCCGCAGAAAGTTTGCTGATACAGGCATCCTGGCACCGCTTTCGTTATGGACTGAGTCCTGGCGCCTGCCCATAATGTCCCGGCCAATCACCCATCCAGACAGCGGCAATGACCGCTGTCAAACAACAGGAGACGCCATGTCATTGTTCGATCTGTCGGGCAAGGTAGCCATCATTACCGGTTCTTCGCGCGGCATCGGCCGGGCCATCGCCGAGCAGCTTGCCATCCAGGGCGCGAAGGTCGTCGTCTCCTCGCGCAAGATCGAGGCCTGCCAGGAAGTCGTCGACGCCATCAACGCCAAGCACGGCGCGGGCACCGCGCTGGCCGTGGCCGCCAATATCTCGTCGAAGGATGCACTGCAGCATCTGGTGGACGAAACCAATCGCGTCTACGGCAAGGTCGACGTGCTGGTCTGCAACGCGGCATCGAACCCCTACTACGGCCCGATGAGTGGCGTGAGCGACGAGCAATTCCGCAAGGTGCTCGACAACAACGTGATCTCGAACCACTGGCTGATCCAGATGGTGGCGCCGCAGATGATCGAACGCCGCGAGGGCTCGATCATCATCGTGTCGTCGATCGGTGGCCTGCGCGGCTCGCCCACGATCGGGGTCTACAACGTGTCCAAGGCCGCCGATTTCCAGTTGGCCCGCAATCTGGCCGTGGAGTTCGGGCCGCACAACGTACGCGTGAACTGCATTGCCCCGGGCCTGATCAAGACCGATTTCGCACGTGCCCTCTGGGAAGATCCGGTGCGTTACAAGCAATCCACCGAGAACGCGCCGCTGCGCCGCATCGGCGAACCGGTGGAAATCGCGGGCGCGGCCTGCTATCTGGCTTCCGCCGCCAGCACGTTCATGACGGGCCAGGCACTGGTTGTTGACGGGGGCGTTACCATCTGACGATTGTTTTTGCGGGAGGCCATGCATGTCGCAACAACCGCAGCAACAGCAGCACCAAGAGCACCAGCAGCAGACGCAGCAATCCCGGCCGCCGGAGGCCGGCGCCGGCCAATGGCCGGTCATGTCCCTGGCCGAAGCGCACGCCCGGCTGACCGCGCCGGGCGCGCCGTTCGAAACCGAGACGCGCGTGATCCGGGGCATCCCGACCACGGTCTGGAAGAATGCGCCACCGACGCTGCGCGATCTGTTCCTGATCGCGGCAGCCTGGGGCGACAAGACCTTCGTGGTCTACGAAGAGGAGCGCGTCAGCTATCGCGCGTTCGCGCAGGCGGCCACGACGCTGGCCCAGCAACTGGTACGCGACGGCATCCACAAGGGCGACCGCGTGGCCGTGGCCATGCGCAACCTGCCCGAGTGGCCTGTGGCGTTCTACGCGGCAATTCTCGCCGGCGCCATCGTCACCCCGCTCAATGCGTGGTGGACCGGTCCCGAGCTGGAATATGGCCTGGCCGATTCGGGCAGCCGCGTTGCCATCGTCGACTACGAACGGCTGGATCGCATCACGGAGCATCTGGCAGCCTGCCCCGATCTCGAACGGATCTACGTCGTGCGCGCCCCCGCCAATGCGACCTTCGACGACCCGCGTATCGTGCCGCTGGCATCGGTAATCGGCGAATCGGATGCGTGGCCGGCACTCCCCTCGCAATCGCTCCCGGTCGTCCCCCTGGATCCGGACGATGACGTGACGATCTTCTATACGTCCGGCACCACGGGCAAGCCGAAAGGCGCCGTCGGCACGCACCGCAACGCCTGCACGGTGGCCGTGTGCGCGCAATTCAGCCCGCTGCGCAACCTGCTGCGCCGTGGCGAGCCGGTGCCGGAACCGAATCCGGACGCCCCACAGAAAGGGGGATTGCTGGCGGTGCCGTTCTTTCACGTCACCGGCTGCATGTCCATCCTGAATGGCACGCTCGCCACCGGCGGAAAGATCGTCTTGCTCTATCGCTGGGACACGCTGCGCGCCATGGAACTGATTCAGGCGGAGCGCTGCACCGGCGCGGGTGGCGTGCCGACCATCGCGTGGCAGATTCTGGAGCACCCTCAGCGCGGCGAGTTCGATCTGTCGTCGCTCGAGAACATGAACTATGGTGGGGCCCCCGCCTCACCGGAACTCGTGCGCCGGATCAAAGAGGTATTCCCACATGCCGCACCGGGCATCGGCTGGGGTATGACGGAAACGTCAGCCACGTTCACAAGCCACAGCGCCGAGGAATACATCCATCGTCCCGACAGTGCCGGCCCGGCGCTGCCGATCTGCGAGATGAAGATCGACGATGGATTCGGCCGGGCACTCCCGCCCGGCGAGGTCGGCGAGTTGCTGGTGCGCGGCGCCAATGTGGTCCACAGCTACTGGAACAAGCCCGAAGCAACCGCGAAGACCTTCGTCGACGGTTGGCTGCACACTGGCGACGTGGCGCGTATCGACGAGGACGGATTCCTCTATATCGTCGACCGCATGAAGGACATGCTGATCCGTGGCGGCGAGAACATCTACTGCATCGAGGTGGAAAGCACACTATACGATCATCCGGCCATCATGGATGCGGCGGTGGTAGGCATTCCGCACCGCACGCTGGGGGAGGAGCCCGGCGCGGTGGTCAGCCTGAAGCCTGGCATGAAGGCAACCGAGGCCGAACTGCAGGAGTTCGTGCGCGCGCGTCTGGCGGCCTTCAAGGTGCCGGTGCGCGTGATCGTGCTGGAGGAGATGCTGCCGCGGAATCCGAACGGGAAAATCCTGAAGTCGAACCTCAGGAAGCTGTTCGCGGCTTGATTGTCTGAGGTGACGCCCCCTCTTCCGCAAACGGGAGAGGGGCGCAAACCGTCAGTCTCTGAATATCACTTCACCGGAATCGGCGTCCCCGCCGGCACCGGCACGGCAGTGACCGAGTTCTGCGGGCTGCCGGACACGATCCGATCCGAATACGTCAGATAGACCAGCGTATTGCGCTTGCGGTCCACTGCGCGCACCACGTGCAGCGTCTTGAACAGGATCGACATGCGCTCGGAGAACACATCCTCTTGCGCCTTCACCGGACCCTTGAACGTAATCGGCCCCACCTGGCGGCAGGCAATCGACGCCTCTGGCGGATCTTCGGCCATGCCGAACGTGCCCTTGATGCCCCCGGTCCGGGCGCGCGAGACGTAGCAGGTCACCCCGTCGACTTGCGGATCGTCGTAAGCCTCGATAACGACTTTATCCGATCCGGTCATGCGGAAATTGGTGGAAACACTGCCGATCTCTTCGGCCTGTGCCGCGCAGGCAAGCATACCGATGGCAAGGCCTGCGGCCATGCTGATACGAAGTCTGGTCATGTCGGGGTCACGGCGTGGAGCCTTTGATCTCGTCGTGGCGACGTTCCATTTCCTGGCGCAGCGCGCGTCGCTGCTTGGCGGCTTCGAAACGCTGGCGCTCCACTTCGTCACGCGGCTGCAGCGGCGGCACTTCGGCCGGCGCACCGTTGTCGTCAACGGCGACCATCGTGAAGTAGCAGCTATTGGTATGGCGCACGACCTTGCTGCGGATATTCTCGGTCACCACCTTGATACCGATCTCCATCGAGCTGCGGCCCGTGAAGTTGACGGCAGCCAGGAACGTCACAAGTTCGCCCACATGGATCGGCTGGCGGAACATCACCTGGTCCACCGACAGCGTAACCACGTAGCGGCCGGCGTAGCGGCTGGCGCAGGCGTAGGCCACCATATCGAGGTATTTCAGGATCGTGCCGCCGTGGACATTGCCGGAGAAATTGGCCATGTCCGGCGTCATCAGCACGGTCATGGAAAGCTGGTGGGACAGATCGTTCATCGCAGGAAATCCAGATTCGGGCATTCAGGCGCCGGCAGTGTAACTCGCCGCGTGCGTGAATGGGAGCCCGGTCCACCCCAGCCATGCAAGAAACTTCCGACAAAAGAAAAGCGGCCCCTCAGGCCGCTTTCTTTGCTTCTCAGACGCGATGTGCTTACTTCTTCTTGTTCACAGCGTCCTTGAAACCCTGACCTGCCGAGAACTTCACGGTCTTGGCCGCAGGAATCTTGATCGTTTCGCCGGTGCGCGGATTACGACCGGTGCGGGCAGCACGTTTGCCCGAGCTGAAACTGCCAAAACCCACCAGAGTGACCGAGTCGCCCTTGGCTACTGCCTTCTTGATACTGTCCAGCGCAGCGTTCAGCGCGCGCTCGGCGGCGGCGTTGCTGAGTTCTGCTTCCGCGGCGATGGCCGATACCAGTTCACCTTTATTCATGGCTGATTTCCCTTGTTGGTCGTCGTCACCGGACTTTTTACCGCATGGCAGAAGTCCGATCGGCGCAGTCTAATCTGCCCTTTGTGCCTTGGGCAATCCCCAGTGGCACCAATGCAACGAAAACTGCCGGAAATCGTTCTGTGGCAAGACTTAGCGGGCGTTCTCCCCCTCTTTTCCGAGAATCGAAACATCACTTTTTGCGGCTGCCTGCTGTACCGAATATCGCACATCGGCATTCCCGGAGAAATTGCCGTACCCGTCACCGGAACGCTCGGCTCCCATTTACCAGGCATCAGTCCGTCCAGACTCAACAACGCCCAGTTCAGGTGCAATGCACCGTTTCGGGTCTGATTTGACAACACAACGTGCGCCATCACGGCGCATTTACGCCATATTCCCTCTTTTTGGGCGTTGGCATTCCGCGGCTCAGCGTGACCCGAAACGCCATCCAAGTGCGCCACGCACTGAGTTTGCGCGGTTTTTCGGCGTTCATGCCCAGATCTGGAACGGCTTTTGCATACCCATGCTCCCATTTTGAGCATGGGGCAACGATGGACAACTTGAAAACCGGTACGGATGCAATGTTCATCCTGCTTGGCGCGATCATGGTGCTAGCCATGCACGCGGGATTCGCATTCCTGGAGCTTGGCACCGTCCGCAAGAAGAATCAGGTCAATGCCCTGGTCAAGATCCTGGTCGATTTCGCGGTCTCGACGATTTCATACTTTTTTATCGGTTATACGGTCGCCTACGGTGTGCAATTCATGTCCGGGGCAGATGTACTGGCGCAAAAAAGCGGCTATGAGCTGGTGAAGTTCTTCTTCCTGGCCACATTTGCTGCGGCCATCCCGGCGATTATCTCGGGCGGTATTGCCGAGCGCTCGCGATTCAACCCGCAACTGGCAGCCACGTTCGTGCTGGTCGGTTTCGTCTACCCCTTCTTCGAAGGCATCGCGTGGAACAACCGATTCGGCATCCAGGACTGGATCGCCTCCGTGACCGGTGCGCCGTTTCATGATTTTGCCGGCTCGGTGGTGGTCCACGCGGTCGGCGGCTGGATCGCGCTGCCGGCGGTGCTGCTGCTGGGCGCACGCCGCGGCCGCTATCAGAAGGATGGCCGCATCAGCGCGCACCCGCCTTCGAATATCCCGTTCCTCGCGCTGGGCGCCTGGGTACTGGCGGTGGGCTGGTTCGGCTTCAATGTCATGAGCGCGCAGACCGTCGACAAGATCAGCGGCCTTGTCGCGATCAACTCGCTGATGGCAATGGCGGGCGGCACGCTGGCCGCGTGGTGGGCCGGCCGCAACGATCCGGGCTTTGCCTACAACGGCCCCCTGGCAGGCCTGGTCGCCGTTTGCGCGGGCTCGGACCTGATGCATCCGCTGGGCGCGCTGATTACCGGCGCGGTGGCGGGTGTGCTGTTCGTTCATCTGTTTACGCTGGCGCAGAACAAGTGGCACATCGACGACGTACTCGGTGTCTGGCCCCTGCACGGCCTGTGCGGCGCCTGGGGCGGCATCGCCGCGGGCATCTTCGGCAGCCACGCGCTCGGCGGTATCGGCGGCGTCTCGATCGTGGCCCAGCTTATCGGCACGGCCATGGGGATCGTGATTGCCCTGGTGGGCGGCACCGTGGTCTACGGCACGCTGAAGAAGGTCGTCGGCATTCGCCTGGACGCTGAGGAGGAGTACAACGGCGCCGACCTGACACTGCACCGCATCTCCGCTACACCGGAGCGCGAAACGAGCTGGTAATCGACGCGCTTGCAGCCTCGAATCGCCCCAAATAAAACGGCCGGAATCATCCGGCCGTTTTACTTTGTGTTCACAAAGATTAACTTGAACTTTGATCTCGACGCGCCCAATAATGCCCTTGGACTCCCGAAGAAACGCCGACACAGGCGTGTCTTGCAGCCCTGGCACCATCCACACCGATTTGCGCTGATTCTGACGTGCCTGATTTTCACTTTTCCATAAAGAACTGGAGCGTGCCCCCATGGATACTTCTTCGTTGCAAAGCATCCGCGATGTGATTTATGGCTATGCCACTGTTTTCGGCGTCAAGATCCTTGCCGCCCTCGCCTTCTGGGTGGTCGGCCGCTGGCTGATTCATTTCGTGGTGCGCATGGTCCAGAATTCGCTGGCCAGGCAGAAGGTAGACCCGACGCTGCTGCGCTACGTTGGCTCGATCGTTACCGTCACGCTGAATGTCGTGCTGGTCATCGGCATCCTCGGCTACTTCGGCATCCAGACTACGACGTTTGCAGCGCTGATCGCCGCAGCCGGCGTTGCTATCGGTATGGCCTGGTCTGGCCTGATGTCGAACTTCGCAGCCGGCGCGTTCCTGGTGGTCCTGCGCCCGTTCAAGGTCGGAGATTTCGTATCCGTCGGTGGTGTCACCGGCACGGTGCGCGAGATCGGCCTGTTCTCCACCACGCTCGACACGCCCGACAACGTCATGACGGTCGTCGGCAACAACAAGATCTTCAGCGACACGATCCAGAATTTCTCGGCCAATGCGTTCCGCCGGGTCGAATTGAAGGCGCAACTTGCCGGGTCGACTGACGTGGCAGCCGCCACGGCTTTGCTCAAGGAAAAGATCGCGGCCATTCCGAACGTGCTGACCGAACCGCCCGTCGATGTCGAGATCCTCGAATTCACGCTGGTTGGCCCGGTCCTGGCCGTCCGCCCCTACTGCCATACCGATCACTACTGGCAGGTCTATTTCGATACCAACCGCACGATTCGCGACAGCTTCGGCCAAGCGGGCTTCCAGGCGCCGATGCCGGCCCAGGTTGTGGTGATGCAGAACGCGCCGGCCGTATCGGTAGCATCGGGCACGCCGGCAAACCAGGCGGCCTGAGCCTGATCCGGCCAGGCAAGCTCGGCGGGATCAGGTTGCGGATTGGGAGCGCTGCCGCATACCTGCCCGCCCGTAGAGACGCAGCACGACCGCGCCACTGCCGCAGACAGCCATGACAACGGCCAGCGGCAACGCGGTGCCATCGTGCCAGAGGCTGACCGCCGCGCCTGCCAGCGTGCCGAAGCCGAACTGCAACGTGCCCATCAACGCCGAAGCCGTGCCGGCGCGATGACTCTGATGGGATAGCGCCAAAGCCGAGGCGTTGGGCGTGATGCAGCCAAGGCCCGACAGGAATGCGAAGAAGCAGACCAGCAGTACCGGAAGCGTTGCCCAGCCGATCAGGGCTGTGCCGGCCAGGACGAGACCTGCCACGCAAGGCGCGAACAGCGCCACGCGCAACACATCGTCAAGCGCGCGCGCCCGCACCAGGCGGGTATTGACCTGCGACATGCCGATCAGGCCAAACGCATTCGCCCCGAAAACAAAGCCGTAGTGGGAGGGATCGATGCCATGCAGTTCGATCAGCACAAACGGCGACCCCGCAATATAGGCGAACATGCCGCCCTGCACGCATCCCGCCGCCAGCGAATAGCCGAGAAATTCGCGATCGCGCAGCAACTCCCAGTAGCTGCGCAGCACTGCAACCGGATGCAGTGTCCGGCGGCGCTGCACGTCGAGCGACTCCTCCATGCGTACGTGGACGAACCACAGCAGCAGCACCGCTGCGCCACAGTGAATCCAGAAGATCGCACGCCAGCCGGAAGCCGCCAGCACCGCGCCACCAATCAGCGGCGCCAGGATCGGCGCCAGGCCCATCACGAGCATCAGCGAGGAGTACGCCCGCGCCGACTCATGGGCTTCCATCCGATCACGAATCACCGCGCGCGAGACTACCAGGCCGGTACAGCCGCCAAGCGCCTGCAGGAACCGCCAGAGCATCAACGAATCGACGGTCGACGCCATCGCACAGCCTGCAGCCGCCGCGCCGTAGATCGTGAGTCCGACGTACAGTGGCGGCTTGCGGCCGAAGCGATCGCTGATCGGGCCGTAAAACGCCTGTCCAATCGCCAGCCCAACCAGAAACGTGCCAAGCGTCAGCTGCACCTGTCCGATGTCGGTATGCAGATCTGCTGCCAACGCCGGGAAGCTCGGCAGGTACATATCGATGGACAGCGGCGCGATGGCGGTCAGCGATGCGCAAATCAGAAGCCAGAGGGGAAAACGGGAGGACGATGGCGCGCCCTTGGTCGACGTCATGAAAGGGTTCCGGAAACGCAAGGCGCAATTGTTGCACAGCCGGCAAATGCGCACCGGCCCACCCGTCGGGGAAGCAAGGATGTTGGCATCGACCGCCAGGCAACCCGCCACCGGTGCGGAACATTGTTGGACTGGCTTTCACGCGCGGCGGGGTGGAGGGTACAATGCCTGCCTGTCGGCTCGGATGTTGCACCGACCACGCAGTCAGACGCATCGCGGGAGACGGATCACGGGAACCGTCCCCGGCACCGTTATCCTGCATGACCATACGATATAAGCCGTTAATTGCCTCGCTGAGCCTGGTTGCGATCGCAGCCCTGCCGCCGTTGCCCGCATGGGCCGCGCCGGGCAGGCCGACCGCGACGCCGGCTCCGTCTTCCGCGCCCGTGGCGGTGGACGAAGCCGACGCCCTGGCGAGAATGCTCAAGGGTGCCGCCACCGGTCAGAACACGGGCGCCGCCGGCGTGCCGGAACTCCTGCGCAATACCAATCGCCCTGACAGCGTGCTGGCGCGCGCCTGCCGCCAGCTCAACGATGCGCTGCCGATCGAGATCGACGGAGAGACTCGCCTGCGGCGCTGTCAGTCGATTCCAGGCAAGCACATCCTGTTTCAGCTGGAACTGACCAACTACCGTGGCCCGATGCTCGACCTCGCCAGCTTCGAGGTCAACTACGCGGCGCCGCTACAGCGCAACATCTGCGCTAACCGCGACGTCGAGATCCTGACCAAGCTCGGCATCAGCATGATGTTCCGCTATATGACTCGCAACGATCGCGGCGAGCGTCGTGTCGGCGACGTCTATATCAACGCCCCGATCTGTACCGCCGCGTTGCGATAACCCGTTTCAAACAAGTGCCACACGCCTGCATGCAGGCGGATTCGGCATCGGCCAGAGTGCCATCCTCAAACCGATGCTGTCGTGGTCCCTTCGCCCGAAGATGCCATGGAGTGTCGGGGCGCAGCCCGAGCGAATATCGCGCCACGGCATAGCAGGAAAGCGCCGGTCTCCCCTTCGCGTTCGGATGCCGGACAAACAAAAACGGCAGGCTTCAAAGCCTGCCGTTTTTGATTCCAGCGATGCGTCCCTCAGGCCGCCCGTGGACGCAATGGCAACACGTTCGGCGCCCGGCGCATCAACACGCGCGTTTCCTTCCAGGCGCTGTCCGCCAGTGGCGAACCCCAAACCAGCTCATGCAGCCTGGCCAGCGCGAACGGATCGCCCAGCAACACGTGCTTCTGCGCAGCCGAGAGCGATTTCGGCCCGTTCGTCAGCGCGTGCTGCACGAGCGCCGCGTGTTGCAGCCGTGCCGCTTCCGGCTGGACCTTGCGCGCGGTACCGGTGGCGCACATCAGCGCGTTGGTCACCGGATCGACCACGGCATCAACGAAGCCCGGCACCTCCTGTGCATTCTCCACGTGCTGCTGCGTCTCCACGATCTCGCGCGGCACGACCGTTTCCTCGGGAATCATGAACAGGCCCGCGCGACGCGCGGCACGACCCAGGGAAACCCGCGACAGCATCACGGACAACGGAATCGACAGCGCAAGCGACCCAACGATTGGCAGCAGCCACCAGATGAAGCCCGGGCTGATCCAGTAGACGCCTGCGCCCCACACCAGCCCCAGCAGCGTATGCCAGCCGTGGCGACGGAATGCCTCGCCCCAGGTGGTCTCGGCGTCCTCGCGCGGTGGCGACTTCCACGAGATCCCCCAGCCGCTATAGGCTGCGATCACGAACTTCGTGTGGAACAACATGCGCGTCGGTGCCAGCAGGGCCGACATCGTCATCTCCAGCAACATGCTAATGAACAGCCGCACCACACCGCCATACTGCTTGGCGTCCTTGAGCAGCAACAACACGCTGGCCAGCTTGGGTAGGAACAGCAGCGTGGCCGTTGCCGAGAACAGCGCGAGCGCCTTCTCCGGATGCCACTCCGGCCAGGTTGGGAACATCTGGTACGGCTTGGTGAAGTACTCGGGCGGCACCAGCGCGTGCTTCGCCAGCGCGGCCGTGGACAGCAGCAGGAACAGGAACCAGAGCGGCGCCGACACGTAGGCCATGATGCCGGTCAGGAACACCGCGCGGTGCACCGCGTGGAAGCCCTGTTTCATCCAGAGCCGGAAGTTCATCAGGTTGCCCTGGCACCAGCGGCGGTCTCGCTTGACCTCGTCGAGCAGGTTCGGCGGCAATTCCTCGAACGAACCCGGCAGGTCGTATGCGATCCACACGCCCCAACCCGCGCGGCGCATGACCGCTGCCTCGACAAAGTCGTGGGACAGAATCTCGCCAGAGAGCGGACCCTTACCCGGCAGCGGCGCCAGGCCGCAGTGCTCCATGAACGGCTTGATGCGAATGATTGCGTTGTGGCCCCAGTAGTGCGATTCACCAAGTTGCCAGTAATGCAGGCCAGCCGTAAACAGCGGGCCGTAGACGCGAGTGGAGAACTGCTGCACGCGCGCGTAAAGCGTGTCGCGGCCGACCGCGAGCGGCGCGGTCTGGATGATGCCTGCACCTGGGTTGGCCTCCATCAGCCGCGTCAGCGTGGCCAGGCAGTCGCCACTCATCACGCTGTCAGCATCAAGCACGATCATGTAGCGATACTTGCTGCCCCAGCGGCGGCAGAAGTCGGCCACGTTGCCGGTCTTGCGCTTCACACGGTGGCGACGCCAGCGGTAGTAGATGCGGCCGAATCCGCCTACGGCGCGGCACACTTCCATCCACGCGTCATGTTCGGCCGTGCGCAGATCGGGATTGCCGCTATCGGACAGGACAATGAAATCGAAATGCTGCAACTCGCCGGTGCGCTCGAGGGATTCGTAGGTCGCGCGCAAACCGGCGAAGACGCGCGTCACGTCTTCATTGCAAATCGGCATGATCACGGCCGTTCGCGCTGCGGGATCGATCGGCGCATCGCTCGCGGCACTGCGCGATATCAGATGGCGGTCGCCGCCCTTGGCCAGCACCAGAAAGCCCATCATCGCCGTCCAGAAACCAGCCGACACCCACGAGAACAGCACGGCGAACAGCACCAGGATCGCCACTTCGAGCGGATCCGCGCCGTGATACGGCAGGACCTTCGCCATGAAATACGTGGCCAGCGCGGTCTGGAAGACCACCAGCGCCAGCAGGAACCAACGGCGATGCGACCCAGCGGGATGCCACTTGCCTTCGGCATCCGGGCCGTCGTGCAGCGTATCCCAGGTTTCTGGGACCGGCGGCCGGCCCAGCATCTTGCGCCAGGTATTGCGAATCCAGCCCGAGATCACATGCGGTGGCCACTGACGCGGCACCATGGACGCGCGCTGCGGCTCCGGGCCCGTGTCCACGCGCACGGTGCCATCATCCCGACGCTGCAGCAACGGGGCGCCATCGACCTGTGGATTGCCGTACGCCATCGCGAAGCGTCGGGGCACCGAGGCATATGCAGCACCACCGGCCGTATTCCGCGTATTCAGATCCGCGATGTCCTTCTCCTTCGGGTCACGCCCAGCCAGGCGCAATTGCAACTCCGTCATCGCCGACGGCACTTCAATGCCCTCAGCCGGCAGGCTCGACACAGCCGGAGACAGGGCATCGGCCAGCAGTTCACTACGTACCTCGGGCGAAGCCGGCAGACGATCGACATAGCGCTCGCATACTGCCGCCGCCTGGGCCGGTAACTGCTTTAGCCTGGGGGTAAGATGTAGCTCCATGTTTCGGAAAGGGTTGTATTGCCGTTGCGAAGATAGCCGCGCAACTCAACCGGCTTGTTCTCGTCCTTGCGCCGCATGAACATCGTCATGCGCCAGCCACCCGTGGCCTCATTGCGCTGGACTGTTGTCTTGAGCAGTTCGCCATTGGCGTCCGCCGAAATCACTGCATCCAGTCTCGCGTCATCGGGCAGTTTCTTGAAGGCCGGACCTTCGAAATCCACCATCAGCGAGAAGCTGGTGTCATCCTGCTTGCGCGTAAGGCCCTGCCCACGGCGCGTTTGCGTGACCCATGACAGCGGCGGCAAGTTCTCGCCATCCTTCTGCCACTTCAGGCGGTACTCGTAATCGAATGCCTGCTTGGGTTTCGGCGGGCTGTCGGGCACCCAGAACGCGACGATGTTGTCGTTGGTCTCGTCGGGCGTTGGAATCTGCACCAGCTCCACGCGGCCCGAACCCCAGTTACCCTTCGGCTCCACCCAGGCACTCGGACGGCGCTCATACCAGGCACCGATCTCCTGGTAGTTGTCGAAGCTGCGATCGCGCTGCATCAGGCCATACCCTTGCGGATTGGTGGCGGCGAACGATGTCACCAACAGTCGCTTGGGGTTGACCAGCGGACGCCAGATCCATTCGCCGGTACCAAGCTGCACCGACAGGCCATCGGAGTCATGCACCTCGGGCCGGTAGTCGGTGTCTTGAGACGGCTGGTTCTCGCCAAACAGATACATGCTCGTCAGCGGCGCCAGACCCAGCTTGGTCACGTTCTCACGCAGGAAGAGACGTGACTTCACTTCCATCACGGTCTCGTTGCCGGGCTTGATGACGAACCGGTACGCGCCACTCACGCGGCGGGAGTCCATCAGCGCGTAGATGGTCAGCTGCTTGTCGTTGGCCGCCGGTCGCTCGATCCAGTATTCGACGAAGCGCGGAAACTCCTCGCCCGAGTTCAAGGCCGTGTCGACCGCCAGGCCGCGGGCCGACAGACCATACCACTGGTCCTTGCCCAGCGCGCGGAAGTAACTCGCGCCCAGGAACGACGCCAGCTCATCCTTGCGCTTGCCCTGGTTCAGCGGATACAGCAGCTTGAAACCGGCAAACCCGAGTCCCTTGAGCTTGGCCGGATCCACCCGGTGAGAGCCATAGTTGAACGCGGAAGGATCGAATCGGAATTCGCGCACGCTATTGCCGACCACCTCGTTGATCTTCACCGGCTGGTCGAACACCATGCCCTCGTGGAAGAACGACACCTCGAACGGCAGCCGCTGGCCGCGCCACGCGAAGCGTTCGGGCTTGTACTCGATCTCGCGATAACGCTCGTAGGGAAGATCCTTCAGTTCGCGCGGCAAGTCGTGTTTCACCGGCTTGTACGGCGACGCCGACAACTGACGCGCGCGCGCCGCCACGGTCTCGAAGTCGAACGCGTGCGCAGTCACCACCATCGCCGCCAGCAGGCCGCCACCAATCCATCGCCCAAGACCGGACATCCTCGCCGATAAGCGCCGCGCAGGCGCGGCGGTCGGAATCTGGTCGTGGCGAATTGAAGGTGTAATGGCGGTCATGAAGGCCCGGGAGTGGGTTAACGGAAGCAGCGACCCGATCATGTGGCCGGATCGTGAATCTTCAACATGCGGAAGCAGCAAGAGATGAGCCAGGGTGCTGCGCAACGACGCCCGCGTCGGCATATCCGTGCCAGTGCCAGATAGGCCCACCGCAGGACAGGTTTGATGGCTTTGTTGCATTGCGATGCGAAACCTTAACAATTCGAGCCTTAAAAGTCACGTTTCGGTGTCGCAACGTTTGCAACAAAATGTCACACCTGTGGGCTGAAAGCCGCTCCGGACAAGCGTTTGCGGGTTGAAGTCAAGCATAGGTCATGGTTTGACAAGGTGGCGCCGGGCGTTAACGGCCGCATCGAAGAATGTGCCGCGGACGCCCTTCCTTTGCACGCAATCCGTCACCACGCGCTTACAATCGGCCCATCGACAACGTCATTTCACAAGGAACCGTCATGTCCTTCCGGCGTCATTTCCGCCTTGCCATTGCAGCCACCGCGGGTTGCGCCCTGCTGCTTGGCGCCAGCCAGCCGGCCCTGGCCTATTTTGACAATTACCTGTCCGGCAGCATCGTGGGCACGTTGAACAAGAAGGAAGTTGCCTCACTCCAGCAAACCGTGCGCAAGGCACTCAACGACACGGAAGACAACCAGGTCGTGGAATGGCATTTCCCCGGCGAGGGTCGTCGTCAGGCCGTGGATGGCACGGTCAGCCCGATCGCCACCAAGACGGACAAGGGCCAATCCTGCCGCCGGCTGAAATCGGAACTGAAGCGGGGAAGCGCCACCGAGGCCTGGTCAGGCTGGTTCTGCAAGCAGTCGAATGGCACCTGGAAGGCGCGTCAAGTCCAGGACTGACGCCTGATAGGCCACCGGCCGACGCGGAGTGCCGGGTGGCACTCCCGCAGTCGGCCGGTAGACGAATACTCAGCGCGAATACTCAGTGGCAGAGACGGCCGATCAGTTCACCGGCCAGCGTGCCGGGGGCCGCCGGCTGGGGCATCCCGGCCTGAGGCCCACGAATCGTATAGAGCGATTCGCCGCGCGCGTAGCGCTTGTTGTAGAGGGTCTGTTCGATCACTGCATACATCGACGTCGCGCAGTTAAGCACCATGCGCTTGAGCGATGAGCGGATCGTGTCGCCACTGGCGGTCTTGATGACACCAGCCGGTGCGTTATGCACCAGCACCACACCCACTTCGGTGCCGCGCCGGCGGATGGCCGTCTGATCGAGATAGGAAACCATGCCAGTGGCGCCCATCAGCGGCATCCAGCGTTGCGGGTCTGGTGCGGCCGGATCGGGCGAGGCCACCAATGTGCACCCTTCACGCGGCGAAGCGCGAAACACGGTGCCACCATTCGGGCCCTGGCATTGATACAGAGCACCGGCTGCTACCGGGCGCACCGCAGGATTGGGCATCGGAGGGGTCATTGGACCCATGCCATCCGATTCCGCATAGGCAATCGGCGTGGCAAGACAAAGGCACGCGCCGGCGAGCAGGGCCGCGCGCGAAATAAAGCGGGAGAACATTGGGAACCCTCGTAAGGACGGGAAAAAGTCCCCGCATTTTCGCACAGCGTTCGCGCGCGACGATGATCTTGATCGATCTGCATCGTTTTGAGATCCCCGCCGCGTCATTTGTTTGCGGCTGGTCAGCCGTTAATTTCCCGCCACGCCACCAGATCGGCGATCGTCAGTACTGGCAACTGATACATCTCGGCAAACGCCAGCGCTTCGGGCCTGCGTGCCATCGTGCCATCGGGATTCATCAACTCGCACAACACCGCGGCCGGCGACAGTCCCGCCATGCGCGCGAGCTCGACCGAGCCCTCGGTATGCCCGCGACGCGCCAGCACACCCCCTTCCACTGCTACCAGCGGAAACACGTGTCCGGGGCTCACCACGGCATCAAGGCCCGCCTCATCGGCGATGGCTGCGCGAATGGTCGTGATCCGGTCCGCCGCGCTGACACCGGTGGTCACGCCTTCACGTGCCTCGATCGATACCGTGAACGCAGTGCCGTACTGGCTGCGATTGTTCTCGACCATCGGCCGCAGGCCGAGTTGCCGCACCTTCTCCGGCGTGAGGCACAGGCAGACGATGCCGCTGCATTCGCGGATCATCATGGCCATGTTCGAGTTCGTCAGCCGCTCCGCTGCAAGAATCAGGTCTGCCTCGTTTTCGCGGTCGTCATCGTCGAGCAGTACGACCGGACGGCCATCGCGCATCGCATCGAGGGCCTGCGCGATGCGCTCGGCCAGTGGACGCGCGTCGGCATCGGATGGCGCCAGTGCGGCGGTGGAATCAGGAAGGCTGGTGGATTTGGTAAGGGTCAGCATTGAAACGCTCCGTGCGTGGATTTCCATGGATGGGCGTTTCAGGGGATGATCAGCGAGAACGGCAAAGACACCCCGACAGCACGCAATGGACGACATCGCGCGCGCATGGGGTCATGCGAATTCCGCCCATCTTCTTTCATCCGGACTTTAACCGTCGGCCCTGGCCTCTCACCAGATCTGCTGACCCCACGCGGAGAGCGTGGGCGCTCGCGGGCTCGTGACAATGCGCCATTGGCGCCGGCCACATACCGCCGGTGGGGAATTACACCCCGCCCTGAAGACGTAACGATGCCGCCGCGAGAGACCTCGCAGCGGCCCGAGGATCTTAGCACGACTGTGCTTTTTTAGTTGTTCAGCGATTCGTCGACGCTGCCAACGGATTTGCTGGCACCTCGGCAAGCGCTTCGAATACCGCCTTTGTGGCGTCGTCAGCGGGATAGAAGCATTCGATCCGCAGTTCCTGCAGGGTGACATCCTGTGGAATACCCAGCGTGGTCAGCGTGGAGAACAGCGAGGCACGGAATCGCCCGGCATGAAGCGCCACCGGCAGCACGGGCGGCGGCGTGCCTTCGGCCGGATCATCCTCGACAAGCAGGACGCCTCCTGGCCCGACCATGTCCGGATGCCATTCGGCGATTCGCCGCAGGATCTCGCGCGCGGTCTGGTCCTGCGCCTGTACCTGCAGTTCCTGCCAGACGCGCCGCAGCAAATAGCGGCCCACCTGCCGCGCGTTCTCGATCACAGGCCAGAGACCCTTGGGATCGAACACCGCCAGCATCAGGTTCAGTCGCCCCCCTCCTTCGTCCAGCATGGCTGGCTTGCGGCCCTGCAGCAGCTTGTCGAGCATGCGCCGGTAGGCCTGATTGGCATCGACCAGGTGCCAGAAACGGTCGAGCACCACGGCCGGATACGGTTCTTGTTTGGCCAGGATCAGCGCGATGGCGTGCCGCACCATCTGCATCGGAGGCGAGGCCAGCGCGTGCTCGCTATACGCTGGGGCATAGCCGCTGGCCAGCAGCAGCCGGTTGCGCTGCCGCAAGGGCACGCCCAGGCGTTCTGCGAGCGCCAGCACCATCTCACGACTGGGCCGGGCGCGGCCTGACTCGAGAAAACTGATATGGCGCTGCGACACGCCGGCCGCCAACGACAGGGCAAGCTGGCTATAGCCGCGCTTTCCGCGCCAGTAGCGCAGCAGGCCGGGGAAATCGAGGGCGGCTTCGGAGCCGGGAGTTAGCGTATCCATGGGACGGATTACAGCACGCCGGCCATGCCCGGGCGACTACCTTCGAGGTAATCGTTGTAATTCAATCATCCACCATGCAAACACTGCCATTGCTGCCACGAACGCGCGGACTATCGACGATCGACAGTGATAGTGAGGGGTTCCGAGACCAGCCCACAGCGGGCTTCGTTGTCTTCACAAGGAAATGTCTGATTCTTCGTGAGCGCCGCAACAAGCATGACCCACGTCAATTCCAAGCTGCCGCCAGCTACACAAAATGTAATCAATCGGCACAGTCTCTCGCCCTCCCCCCGCTTAACAGGACACAACATGTTCCCGGAATACCGCGAAGAAATCTCCCGCCTCAAGACTGAAGACGCCCACTTTTCGCGTCTGTTCAACCTCCACAACGATCTCGATCATCAGATCAAGAACATGGAAAGCGGCATCGTCGTCGGAACCCATGAATCCATCGAAAACCTGAAGAAAGAGAAGCTGCGCCTGAAGGATCAGTTGTACGTGATTCTTCGCAAGACCGCCGGAAACTAACATGGCCATTGGCAAGAAAAACACAGCGGCCAGCGAAGGGCTTCAGTCCATCGACGCCGCGCAACCGCTTGCAGGCTCCAGTGCCGAAGAGCGTCCGGTCAACAAGGGGGACGTTCTTCCCACCAACTCGGCGCGTTCGGCCGAACTTCACGCTGTGCGCGATGGCGCGGAAGCCGCCAGGGTGCTCGTGGCCAGTGGCTTACGCGACGTGCTGGCCGATGTCGCCGGCAAGGACCCGGATACTGTCCTTGCCACCGTCCGCACGGTCATGGACGGCCTGTCGCCCGACGAGGCCGCCGAACTGCGTCGCCTGATCCTCGAGGGCGAGCCCTCGACGTGGCCTGCCGGCAAAAAACGCCATCCTGACGAAGAACTGTCACCCACTTGGCGCCAGGGCACGTATCCCTATCAGAACCTGATGTCGCGCCGCAACTACGAAAAGCAGAAGTACCTCCTGCAGGTGGAGTTGCTGAAGCTTCAGGCGTGGGTGCGCGAAACGGGCCAGCGCGTGGTGATCGTCTTCGAGGGACGCGACGCGGCCGGCAAGGGCGGCGCGATCAAACGGTTCATGGAGCATCTGAACCCACGCGGCGCGCGCGTGGTGGCGCTCGAAAAGCCCACGGACACCGAGCGTTCGCAGTGGTACTTCCAGCGTTATATCCAGCACCTGCCGGCGGCTGGCGAGATCGTGCTGTTCGACCGCTCCTGGTACAACCGTGCAGGTGTCGAGCACGTGATGGGCTTCTGCAGCAATGCCGAGTATCACGACTTCCTGTATCAGGCACCCGAGTTCGAGCGGCACATCGTCCGCAGCGGCATCCATCTGTTCAAATTCTGGTTCTCCGTGAGCCAGAAGGAACAACGGCGCCGCTTCAAGGAGCGTCAGGTCCATCCACTCAAGCAGTGGAAACTGAGCCCGGTCGACCTTGCTTCTCTCGACAAATGGGAAGACTACACCCAGGCCAAGGAAGCGATGTTCGCCCGTACGGACACCGCCGACGCCCCCTGGACCGTGATCCGTTCGGACTGCAAAAAACGGGCGCGCCTGAACGCGATGCGCGTCGTGCTCCACCGCTTTGCCTATACAAATCGCAGCCCGGAGCATGTCGGCCTGGTCGACCCGCTGGTCGTAGGCCGTGCGCTGGCAGGTTGAGCGCAACGGGATAGCGGCGGCCTCGGAACGCCCACCGTTACCGGTGGGCGTTTTCGCATCCACGATTCAGAACCTCGGGAATCCGGGGTTTCAGATTCATCCCATATTGGTAATGGCGCGCGATTCGTACGATGGCTCCATCCCGGAACCAATGACTGACCGTACCGCCAACCATCATGATCCGCTCGCTCTCCGACAAGACAACGGCCGCCATCTATTGCGGCCAGTCCGTTCACACACTGCCCGCTCACATTCAGGCCGACGCGCTGCGCAAGCTCGCGATCCTCGACGCTGCGTCGTCTCTTCCCGATATGGTCGCCCCACCCGCAAACCGGCTGGAACCAGTTCTTGGCAAGCGCCGCGGACACTGGCGCGTCCGCATTAAAGGTCCGTGGCATCTCTGTTTTCGCTTCATCAACGGCGAAGCCTGGGACGTCGGCATCGCCGAATACGAGGAATAAGGAGCGCGCATGACAATCAACCGCGAAGACTTGCGGCGCGCGGATTTTCGCAGCATTGCCACCGGCCAGCCGATTCCGCCGGCACACCCCGGCGATGTACTGGAAACCGAGTTCATGGCGCCAAACGAACTGTCGGCGGAAGCATTGGCGGTGGCCTTGCATATGGCGCCGCAACGAATTCACGATATCGTGCGGCGTCAGCGAGCTATCTCGCCAGACACCGCCCTGCGGCTGGCCCGCTATTTCGGCACTAGTGCGGAATTCTGGGCGGGCCTCCAGACCGCATATGCACTGCGGCTGGCGCGCGCGACTGCAGGGGCGAACATCGAGCGCGACATCCAGCCGCTGACAGCATGACCTGCCCTTGCGCCACCACGACAGTGATGCTTACGCCACCAAGGCCGTACCCCGTCACATGCCGATGGTATGCTCTGACTTTTCAATTCCCGCGCGCACAGGGCGCGCACCCTGATGGAAATTGCCATACTTTTGGCGCTCATTCTGCTGAACGGGCTGTTCGCCATGTCCGAAATCGCGCTTGTGACGGCTCGCAAGGCCCGCCTTCAGCGCCATATCGACGAAGGCGACCGGGGCGCCATGGCTGCCGTGAAACTGGGCGAGGACCCTACCCGTTTCCTCTCGACTGTCCAGATCGGCATTACGTCGATCGGCGTGCTGAACGGCGTGGTTGGTGAATCCACGCTGGCGGCGCCACTTGGCGTATGGCTTCAGGGATTTGGTATTTCGGCCACTACTGCTGGATACGTTGCCACCGCGATCGTGGTGGCCGGCCTGACCTATTTCTCCATCGTGCTGGGCGAACTCGTGCCCAAGCGGCTGGGTCAGCTTGCGCCGGAAGCGATCGCCCGGATGGCCGCCCGCCCGATTTCGTTCCTCGCCGTTGCCTCCACCCCCTTCGTCAAGCTGCTGTCGAGCTCTACCCGCCTCGTGCTGCGCCTGCTTGGTGTGAAAACCAATCGCGGCCCGGCAGTTACCGAGGAGGAAATCCACGCGCTACTGGTGGAAGGCTCGGAGGCCGGCATCATCGAGCAGCAGGAGCACACGATGGTGCGCAACGTGTTCCGCCTCGACGACCGCCAACTCGCTTCGCTGATGGTGCCCCGTGGCGATGTGGTCTATCTGGATGTCGAGGAGAGCGAGGACGAGAACCTGCGCCGCATCGAGGAATCGGACCACGCCCGCTTTCCGGTGGTACGCGGCGGGATGCACGACATTCTCGGCGTAGTCAGCGCCCGGCAAATGCTGGCCAAGCGCCTGCGCGGCGAAAAGGCCGAGCTGACAGCCGTGCTGCAGCCGGCGGTATTTGTGCCCGAAAGCGTGACCGGCATGGAACTGCTCGAGAACTTCCGCTCGTCCGGCGGGCAAGTTGCCTTCGTAATCGACGAGTACGGCGAAGTACTGGGCCTCGTCACGCTCCAGGATCTCGTGGAAGCGATCACCGGCGAGTTCAAGCCGGATGCGGCTGGCGACGAATGGGCCGTGCAGCGCGACGACGGATCATGGCTGCTGGACGGCCTGATCCCGATTCCCGAACTCAAGGACCGCATCGGCCTGCGGGCGGTGCCGGAAGAGGCCAAGGAGCGTTATCACACGCTATCAGGCATGCTCCTGTTGCTTCTGGGTCGACTGCCGCAAACCACCGACGCCGTGCAGTGGGAGGACTGGAAGTTCGAGATTGTCGACATGGACGGCAAGCGCATCGACAAGGTGCTGGCCTCCCGCGTGCCGGCGGAGGACGGCCCCGAGCCCGATACCACCGGCTGATCGGCAATACTGATCGGCAATACCTGACCGGTACCGATCATTTCGATTGATCGATCAAAACGGACACTTCGGTGTCCGTTTTCACTTGTTTCAAGCCGAGTGTGTTTATCGCTCGCCACTGCCGTGTTCAAGATACGCGACAGCCGGGCAATCCCGATATTGCTCAAGATCAACTTTCGCTGCGACGATATGCCTGTGCCAACATCGTCGAATTACGATCTCGCAGGTTCCTGCCGTATTATCTGACCAGCCGTGCATAGGTAGTGCGACCGCGCACACCCCATAGACCCTGCCGCACCACCGGGGCGCGCCGGGCGCGAGTACATCAGGACGGAACGCAGTCGCGGTATCGCCGGCGGCTATTGCCTAACATGAACTTGCTGCCAGCAAACGTATTCGATGGACTCTGAAGCCAAAGACGCGCATTGGGGGGATGACCGCGCCCGCGAGCCTGCGCTGTCCGAGTCCCAGCCCGCCGCCTTTCTGGCAGCGCTTGCCGGGCATCGCGCGGAGATTGGAACCGCACACCCGCTGGCGATCGTGATCGTCCGCCTGGACCGTTTTCAGTTTGCCTGCGAAACGATCGGCAGCCGGCGCACCCGCCTGCTGCGGGCTGAGGTCAAATCCCGCATAGCCGGTGTCGGCGTCATGCCCGCCGTGATGCACTGGTTGAGTCCGGCCGACCTTGGCATCGCCTGCCTTCTGCCGGCAACCGCCGAAGAGATGGCCGAACTGAGCCAGAGCATTGCCACAGCGCTGCGGCTCCCCTACTCCGTCGACGGATTCGAGCTATTCCTCTCGTGCAGCATCGGCACCGCCATCGACAGCCCGGAAAGCGCCACCGAACGCAATCTGCAGCAGGCGTTCGATGCGATGCTGCAGATCAATCGGCGTGGCGGTGGTGGTATTGCCAATGCCAGCCAGCCTGTTAGCCCGCGCATGGTGACCCTGCTGGCGGCGCTGCCCGAGGCCGTGTCACGCGGCGAATTCAGCCTGCAGTTACAGCCTCGTGCGTTATTCGACACAGCGGAGATTGCCGCCTATACGGTGCGCTTGCGCTGGCATCACCCAGTGCTTGGGCGTATTTCGCCGCAGGACTTCCTGCCAGCCGTCGAAGCGCTCGGCATGATGCGCGAGGTCGGCCACTGGCTGGTGCAGCAATTGCTGCAATTGATCCAGGAATCCAAACATGTGGCAAAGGTCCAGTTCACGCTGCTGGCGTCCAGCCCGCAGCTCCTGGCCGACGATGCGATCACCATGCTGCAGCGCGCTGTGGAGACATCCGGTATCTCCCCGGACCGTCTCTGCGTGGAGGTGCCAGTCCAGTGCATCAGCGCAGTTGCCGATGCCACGCAGAAAGCCGCACGACTACATGACTGCGGCATCCAGATTTCCCTTTCGGATTTCACAGATGACCAGGTCAGCCGGCACGCGCTGGCATTGGTCGCACCGGACATGGTGATGCTCGATGCACGGCATCTGGGCAGTTCGGCGCAGGCGCGCGATGCTGCCACGTTGTTGCGCGCGGCATGTGTGTTCGCCAGGTCGCGGGGCGTGGCGGTCCATGCCCGGGGTGTGGAAACTCGCGCCCAGCTTGAGGCCGTACGCGATTGGGGTTGCGATGGCGTGCAAGGCTATCTGTTGGCGCAGCCCTTTCCCGCGCAATGGCTGGTGCAGACCCACGCAGCCGTGGCCGAGCGCGCTCGCCAGCTCCTGCGGCCAACCAATTTGGTCTAACCGGCATTGAGGTGAGGCGCAACGCGCGGATCACATCAATTGCAGTACAGATGGACTTACACTTTGGCACATATCCTGCATCGACAAGTATCGGCGCGGCGATAAAATGTGCCCGTTGATTACTATCCCTGAAAGGAGCCCCTCGTGAAGAAAGGATGGATCTGGTGCGTACTGGTCGCCACATTGCTGGCAGGCTGCAATACCATGGCAGGACTTGGCCAGGACATTCAGAAGGGCGGTCAGAAGCTTGAGAATTCGGCCGAGCGCAAGTAAGACGGCTGAGCGCTCAGGTTGTCCAACTGAAGCATGAAAAAGGGGCGCTCCAGCGCCCCTTTTCTTTTTCCTGTTGCGGCTTGCCAGTGCCGCATCCTATCGACGACTGCCGTCAGGCTCAGACCTTCCGCAACTGGGCCGCCTCTTCGGCCAGCTTGCGGATTCGCCCCCAATCCTTCGCCGCAACCGCATCCTTCGGCACCACCCACGAACCGCCTACGCACACAACGTTGGGCAAGGCCAGATAGTTGGGCGCTTTCGCCAGATCGATACCTCCAGTCGGGCAGAATTTGAGCTGAGAGAACGGCCCGTGCAGCGATTTCAGCATCTGCACGCCCCCGGCTGCCTCCGCCGGGAAGAACTTCAGGAATGAGAAGCCCGCTTCGAGCGCGAACATCGCCTCGCTCGCAGTCGCCACGCCCGGCAGCAGCGAAATACCCGCATCTTGAGCGCCATCGGCCAGCTTCTGCGTCAGCCCAGGCGACACCGCGAACTGAGCGCCAGCATCACGTACCGCCTGGAGTTGGTCAGTCGTCAGGACGGTTCCCGCGCCGACCACTGCTTCCGGCAAGGCCTTGGCGACGGCTTCCATCGCCTGCAATGCCACCGGTGTGCGCAGCGTGATCTCAAGCAGCGGCAGGCCTCCGGCCACCAAGGCCTCGCTGATATGCAGCGCGTCGTCGACGGAGTGGTATTCGAGCACCGGAATCACCGGCACATTGGTCAGTCGTTCGAGCAGAGGGGAAGCGTGGATGGGCATGACAGATCTTCGATAAATTGGTGCGTTGGTGCGTTGGTGCGTTGGTGCAAGGGGCCGAATTGTCGTAAAACGGGACAAGGCTGTTGCCGAATGCATCAGGCAATCACTGTGACGCCCTGCTCCAGCCGGGCCCGCACGGTTTCGGCATGGGGGATAGGCGCCACGGCCCCATAACCCGTGGTCGACAGCGCGGCGGCAATGTTGGCATAGCGAGCCGCATCGAACGGATCAGCGTCCGCAGCCAGCCGTGCGATGAAACTGCCGCCGAAGCAGTCGCCCGCGCCGGTGGCATCGACCGGACGTACGGGGAACGGCGCCACCAGCGCGCGCGACTCCTGCGTGGCGATGTAACTGCCCTCTTCTCCGAGCTTCAGCGCAACCAGTTCCACACCGCAACCCAGCAGATAGTCGACGATCGCGTCGCGGTCATCGAGCCCGGTCAGGATCGTGATGTCGTCCCAGCTCGGCAGGCAGATGTCGGTCAGGGAGAATGCCTCGCGCATGATGCCGCGCGCGCGGGCCAGCGACCAGAGCCGCAATCGCAGATTCGTGTCGAGCGATACTTTCGCCCCGGCCTTGCGCGCATGTTCCATCGCCGCCAGTCCTGCATCACAGGCGCTGGTGCTGATTGCCAGGCTGATACCGGAGAGATGCAGAAAGCGCGCCTGCGCGATGGTTGCCAGCGGCAACTGCTCATGGTGATAGCGGCTGGCCGCGGAACGCTCGCGCAGATAGTCGAAGCGATGGCCGTGGTTGTCGTGGGAGACGAAATAAACCCCGGTGGGCGCAGAGGCATTGACCACCACGTGTCGGGTATCGACACGTTCCCGTGTCCACAACGCCAGCAACCGCTCACCGAAACTGTCGGCCCCTACTGCGGTGATATAGCCCGTGGTCGCGCCCTGGCGCGCGGCGGCAATGCAGAAATTGGAGGTATCGCCGCCAAAGCCCTGCAGGTAACGCGACGGATCGTCGGGCTGCTGGTTGAACTCGATCAGCGGTTCGCCATAGGCAAGGATATCGATACTCATCTCGGCTTCATCTCCTCTTCATTCCATTCGGTCTGGCCACAGGGACTGACACCGGGGTCAGAAGAACGTCTGAACAATGTCGATGACCTGGAACTGGCTGTCCAGCACGGGAATATGGCGCCACTTGTCGAAGGTCAGGCAAGGATGCGAGATATCGAAGGCAATCATATCGCCGACGCGGATGTCATCGCCAGCTTCGATTTCCAGATAGGCGTGCTGATCCATCATGCCCGTCACTTTCCAGCGCGCGGGCGTGGCAACGGGGCCGGCCGCACCCGGACGATACATCTGCGCTGGTATCGGCATGCCCGCATCGAACGCGGCATCCCGCTTGCCCATGCCGATGATGGCGCGGTTTGGCTCGGGAATCGACTGCACATAGGCCCAGAGCTGCAGCGCGGGCAGCAGGCCCTCCCGCATCTTCTGCGCCACCGGATTGCTCGCCAGGATGCGTTCCTGCGCCGCTCGATAGACGCCGACGTCGTGCGTCAGGTAGCACCCGGGACGCAGCACGATATCGATCGGCATCCCGATATCGGTGCGCGCGAACTCTTCGGCCACCACGTCGTACCATGCCGAGCCCGCGCCGGACATCACCACCGGGCTGCGTCCGAAACGCCCCGCCGCGGCCAGTTCGCGCGTTACGGCCACCGTGCGCTGCAAAAGCTTGCGGATATCGGCTTCCTGCTGCAGCACGCCTTCATAGATCTCGACGCCAGCCAGCTTCAGGGCGTTCGGCCAGCGCGACAGCGCATCGAGCACGTCCGCCTGCTGCGCGGCATCGCGCACACCGGTCCGGCCGCCCTCCACACCCAGTTCCAGCAGCACCTGCAGCGTCTGACCACGCGCGTCGAAGAACGCGCCAAGCTGGTCGACGAGCGCGGCCGAATCGACCAGCGAGAAGAACTCGAATGACGGATCGGCGGCCAGCAGATCGGCAACGATCTCCATATTGCGCCGCCCCACAAGCTGGTTGGCCATCAGCACGCGCTTGACGCCGTGCGCGGCTGCCGCCGCGGTCTGATGGGCGGTGGCCAGCGTGATGCCCCAAGCGCCCTCGGCAAGCTGACGCGCGAACAGTTTCGGCGCCATCGTTGTCTTGCCATGCGGTGCCAGCTGCACGCCGTATGCGCCCATGAAATTGCGCATCCACTGCAGGTTGTGCGTCAGACGGTCTTCATAGAGCACTGCGGCCGGGAGACTGAGCTCTTCGGCCAGCAGACGCCAGCCCGGCTGCCCCGCCTCGGACGGCGTGAGCGGCGCGTCCAGACGCCCCATCGCCTTGTTCAGCGGATCGATCATACCGGTCTGGTACTTTGTTTCACGCATGACTGACATCACCCCGTCAAAATTCAATTGACGTAATGATAGCCTTGAAACTACGATATTTCATCCTTGTTATAAAGTAACATGCTTCGTCGGCCGAGGTGACCGGCGGGGCCCGCCCACCCACCGTACGCCATGACCGCGCCCTTCGACATCCTGACCCGCATCGCCGAGCGTGGCCCGTCATTGCGACTGGCCGAGCAGAAAGTGGCGCAGGTGATCCTTGAAGATCTTGCAGGGGCGGCGGCTGCCAGCATCAACGAACTGGCACGCAAGGCGGCGGTCAGCGAGGCCAGTGTCACGCGCTTCGCAAAGGCCATCGGTTGCCGCGACGTCCGCGATCTGAAACTGCGCCTGGCACAAGCCACGGCAGTCGGATCGCGTTTCCTGCAACCGGCGCCGGGCCCGGTCGATACTGACGCACCGGCCGCGCTGGCCGAGCGCATCCACGCCGACGTTCTCGCCACGCTCGAAGTCAACCGAAAGCTGATCGATCCCGAGCGGATTGACATTGCCGCGCGCCTGTTACTCAACGCACGCATGGTCTACGCTTTTGGCATGGGTGGAGGCTCGACCTTCATGGCCGACGAGGCGCGGTATCGGCTGGCGCGATTGGGGCACCCGGTGGCCACGTATCACGACGCGCTGCTGCAGAAGATGGTCGCCGCAACACTGACGCGCGATGACGTGGTACTGGCGTTCTCGGCCAGCGGCAGCGTGCCGGAGATACTGGCCAGTTGCGATATCGCGCGCGAGTATGGCGCGCGGCTGATTGCCGTGACCGCGCTTGGCTCGCCGCTGGCCGCGCGCGCCGACGTGCTCCTGCCCGTGCGGACGCTGGAAACGGATTTCATCTTCAAGCCGTCGGCCTCGCGCTACGCGATGCTGATGGTGCTGGACGTACTGTCCACCCGCTTTGCGCTGCTGCAACAGGAGCAAAGCAAGGAAAAGTTGCGCCGGCTGAAATACGTGCTGGATGCCCACCGAGGCGTCAGCCAGGACAGCGACGGGCCGGACAGCCGCCAGCCGCTCGGAGACTGACAATGCCACACCTGTTCGATACCCTGATCCGCTGCGTGCTGCTGCTCGATGGCTCGGGCGCCGCGGCGCGCCTGGCCGACGTGGCGATCCGCGATGGCCGCATCGCCCGCATCGACGAGCCTGGCGCGATCGACCCCGATTCCGCGTCAAACGTCGTGGAAGGTCACGGTCTGGTGCTCTCCCCCGGGTTCATCGATGTCCATACGCACGACGACACCAATGTCGTGCGTGAGCCGGCGATGACACCGAAGATCTCGCAAGGCGTGACCACTGTGGTCGTCGGAAACTGCGGCATCAGCGCCGCACCCGTCACGCTGGCCGGTGATCCACCCGACCCGATGAACCTGCTGGGCCGCGCCGACGCGTTTCGCTACCCCGACTTCAAAACGTATGTGGCAGCCGTCAACGCCGCGAAACCAGCCGTAAACGTGGCCGCACTGGTCGGCCATACCGCGCTGCGCAGCAATCATATGGACAGGCTCGACAGGCCCGCGACCGAGGCCGAGACCGCCGCAATGCGCGGCCAGCTTCAGGAAGCCCTGGATCATGGCGCGCTTGGGCTTTCCACCGGCCTGGCATATGCCAACGCATTCCACGCTCCCACCGACGAAGTGCTGGCGCTGGCCGAACCGCTGGCCAAGGCAGGCGCGATCTACGCCACCCACTTGCGCAGCGAGTTCGCGGAGATTCTGGACGCGATGGACGAAGCCTTCCGCATCGGCCGGCACGCGCGCGTGCCGGTGGTGATCTCGCACCTGAAATGCGCGGGCGTGTCGAACTGGGGCCGTAGCGGCGAGGTGCTCGCCGCGCTCGAAGGCGCGGAGCGTTGGCAACCGGTTGGCTGCGACTGCTACCCCTACACCGCCAGTTCGTCGACACTCGATCTCAAGCAGGTCACCAGCGACTTTGACATCCAGGTCACCTGGTCCGAGCCGCATCCCACGATGGGTGGCCGGCTGCTGGCCGATATCGCCGCCGAGTGGAACGTCGACCTGCTTGAGGCGGCACGGCGCCTGCAGCCTGCCGGCGCCGTCTATCACTGCATGGAGGATGCGGACGTCGATCGCATCCTGAGCCATCCTGCCACCGTGGTTGGGTCCGACGGGCTACCCAACGACCCGCTACCGCATCCGCGCCTTTGGGGCGCATTTCCACGCGTGCTGGGCCACTACGCGCGCGATCGCGAACTGTTCCCGCTCGCGGTGGCCGTCAACAAGATGACTGGCATGTCGGCCGAGCGCTTCGGCCTGACCGGTCGCGGCTTCGTGCGCGAAGGCTACTGGGCCGATCTCGTTCTGTTCGACGCCGCCACGATCCGCGACGCGGCGAGCTTCACCGATCCGCAGCAACCGGCCGAAGGCATTGCGGCCGTCTGGGTCAACGGCGAGTTGACATGGCGGCAACGCGCCGCCACCGGCGTACGCGCCGGCCGCTTCCTGCCACGCGGCACCCAGCAACAACACTGAAAACAGGAGTTTCCATGGATATCAAACGATTCGGCGTCGAAGGTGGCACCGGCCAGGGCGGCTCGCACATGCCGTTCGCACGCGCCGTGCAAGCGGACGGCTGGCTCTACGTGTCGGGCCAGGTACCGATGGTCAACGGCGAAGTCATCGACGGCGGCATCGTCGCGCAGAGCCACCAGGCCATTCAGAACGTCATGGCCATCCTGGCGGAAGCCGGCTACGGCCCGGAGCATGTGGTTCGCTGCGGCGTCTGGCTGGACGATGCCCGCGACTTCACGTCGTTCAACAAGATCTTCAAGGAATACTTCGGCGCCAATCCGCCGGCCCGGGCCTGCGTGCAATCGAGCATGGTGGTCGACTGCAAGGTCGAAGTGGATTGCATCGCCTACAAGAAGCCGGCGGCCTGAACCCGGCCGGCGTGGGCGTGGTCGGCGAGCCAGCCGAGCCAGGGCCACAGCTTCATAGCTTTTTAGCTTTTCCAGCTTTCTCAACCCGCCGCTACGCGACACAAGGCATAGCGGCTTTTTCACACGCGGAAGCGGACCGTCCGGACCGGCGGCACCCGCAAAAAGGAGACGACATGGGTGCCGTTACAGGAACCACGCTCTTGGTCTATGCGCTGATCGCCGTGATCGCGCTGGTGATCCTGATCGCCAAATTCAAACTGAATCCATTCATCACGCTCGTGGTGGTCTCGGTGGCGCTGGGCTTCGCCGTGGGGATGCCGATGGGCGACATCGTCAAGTCGTTCGAAGCGGGTGTCGGCGGCACGCTCGGGCATATCGCGCTCGTGATCGGGCTCGGCACGATGCTTGGCAAGATGATGGCCGAATCGGGCGGCGCCGAGCGCATCGCGCTGACGCTGATCGACTTCTTCGGCGAGAAGAACGTGCACTGGGCGATGGTGGTCATCGCCTTCATCGTCGGCCTGCCGGTGTTCTTCGAGGTGGGCTTCGTGCTGCTCGTCCCGATCGCCTTCAACGTCGCCAAGCGCACCAATACCTCGATGGTGCTGGTTGGCATCCCGATGGTCGCCGGCCTCTCGGTGGTGCACGGGCTGATTCCGCCGCACCCTGCCGCGCTGCTGGCTGTGCAGGCCTACGGCGCTGACATGGGCAAGACGATCATGTACGCGCTGATCGTCGGTGTCCCGACAGCCGCCATCGCTGGCCCGCTGTTCGCCAAGCTGATCGACCGCCACGTGAAGCTGCCCGAGGTCAACCCGCTGGCCGCGCAGTTCACCGAAGAAGCCGAGAACATCAAGGCCACGCGCCAATTGCCAGGCTTCGGCATCACTGTCTTCACGATCCTGCTGCCGGTGATTCTGATGCTGATTGGTAGCTGGGCGGACCTGATTGCCACGCCGAAGACCTTCGCCAACGACTTCCTCAAGCTGATCGGTAACTCGGTCATGGCACTGCTGATCGCCGCGCTGGTCAGCTTCTATACCTTCGGCAAGGCCCGCGGCTTCGGTCGCGATGCGATCCTGAAGTTCACCAACGAGTGCGTGGCGCCGACCGCCATCATCACCCTCGTGGTGGGTGCCGGCGGTGGCTTCGGCCGCATCCTGCGCGACTCCGGCATCTCCACCGCCATCGTCGACGTGGCAACCCACGCAAACGTCTCGGTGCTGGTATTGGGCTGGCTGGTGGCCGTGATGATCCGCATCGCCACCGGCTCGGCCACCGTGGCCATGACCACCGCCGCCGGCATCGTCGCCCCGATCGCCGCCAGCGTGCCGGGCACGCGCCCCGAACTGCTGGTGCTGACGACCGGCGCCGGTTCGCTGATCCTGTCGCACGTCAACGACGGCGGCTTCTGGCTGGTCAAGGAGTACTTCAACATGACCGTGACCCAGACCTTCAAGACCTGGTCGGTCGCCGAAACGATCATTTCGGTCGTGGCGTTGCTACTGACGCTGGGACTGGCGACGGTGACCTGAGGCTTCGCGGCGGTGTTTTCTCCCCTGTTCCGCCCGACGGCGGGGGAGAAAACCCGGGGTAGCACAAAGCCCCCACCCCTCCTACACTCCCTGTTCGATGCAGCCGTCCGATGCTGCACTTCCGGGAGACTCTCATGACGTTCAGTCCGATGCGGCGTGCCATCACGGCCTGCAGCGCCTTCGCCGTCCTCGCGTATCCCCTCCTCACCCTTGCGGCCGATCCCGTGAAGATTGGCCTGATCGCCCCGTTTTCTGGCAGCTTTGCCGACTACGGCAAGCAGATGGAAGGCGGCATCAAGGCCTGGCAGAAGCTGAACGGCGACGTCGTGGCGGGCCGCAAGATCGAGGTGATCATGAAGGACACCACGGGTCCGGTCCCCGAGGTCGCCAAGCGGCTGGCGCAGGAGCTGGTGGTGCGCGACAAGGTCGATATCCTGGCAGGCTTCGGCCTGACGCCCGAGGCGCTGGCCGTTGCCCCGGTCGCCGAGCAGGCGAAGAAGCCGATGGTGATTTTCAATGCGGCGTCGTCGGTCATCACCACCAAGTCAAACTACATCACCCGCGTGTCGATGACGCTGCCGCAGATCTCGGCACCGATGGCGACGTGGGCCGTTCGCAATAACGTCCGCAAGGTCGTGACGCTGGTCGCAGACTACGCCCCTGGCATCGACGCCGAAACGGCCTTCAAAACCAACTTCCTGGGCGGTGGCGGCCAGATTGTCGAATCGATCCGCGTGCCGCTGCGAAATCCCGAGTTCGCCCCGTTCATCCAGCGCATCAAGGATGCCAAACCCGAGGCCGTGTTCCTGTTCCTGCCGGCAGGCGAACAAGGCGTGGCGTTCATGAAGGGCTTCCGCGAACGTGGGCTGGCCGATGCCGGTATCCGCGTCATCGCCACGGGCGACCTGACCGACGACCACGTGCTGCCGGCCATGGGCGATGCCACGTTGGGCGTGATCACGTCGTTCCACTACTCGGCGGCGCATGATTCGAAGGAGAACAAGGCGTTCCTGAAGGCCTTTGCCGATGCCAACCCAGGGGCCGGACGCCCGAACTTCATGGCCGTGGCCGCATACGACGGCATGGCCGCCATCTACGATGCGCTGAAGAAGACCAACGGCGCGACGGACGGCGACAAGCTCGTTGGCGCTCTGAAGGGCATGAAACTGCAGAGCCCGCGCGGCGCCATCACGATTGACCCCGCCACCCGCGACGTGGTCCAGACGGTCTATATCCGGAAGGTAGAGAAGGTGAACGGCGAGCTCTACAACGTCGAATTCGACAAGTTCGATGGCGTGAAGGACTCGGGGAAGTAGCCCCAAGGCGCTCGGCGTGGTTGCCGCGCCCGTGCCATCACGGCGCGGGCGGGGCAATCACCTTGGACATCTCCGAAGTCTGATTCCAGCCGCTCCGTTGATAGAGCGGTCGACCTGCCTCGGTAGCGTGGAGAACGGCAAATTCCACGCGGCGTCGCGCGAACTCCGCCTCGGCCAGCGCCATCAACTGCTGCGCCAGACCCCGGCGCCGGCGCGTTGGCGCTACATAGACGTTGAGGACATAGCCCCGGCGATCCTGTGTCGGATGCGCGGGATGCGGTGGCCAGTCGACCAGCATCAGGCCGATACCCGCTACAGGGCGCCCCGCATCGGTCAACAGAAAGCCGAAGTAGCTGCCATCCGCCAGGCGTGGCCGCAGCCAGGCGCGAAAGTGGTCTGTCATCGTGCGCAACGTGCCCGGGGCAAAGCCTGCCTCCTGAAACATCGCCTCCCGATGCTGGCAAATGAGGTCGAGGTCATCGACACCGATGGTACGAACATCCATGGACAAAAATCCTGTTAGAGGCGCTATCAAAATGATTCTGGCGTCGTTGCGCGGCCTTGGCCAGTCCACTTGTACTGTCTGCGCCCGCGCGTCTAGCCAGAACCGCTTCGCTTCATTTTGATAGCGCCTCTTATAAAAATCCTGTTACCAACTTCAACCCAAGACCGGATCGGATGCACTGACGGGCATTGGCGGAGCGGATACCACAGACCGTGAATCCGCTCCGGCGCCAATCAGTACGGCGACAGCTCCTCGAGAGCCCTGGCTGCCTCCTGCCTCAACATGCGCAGGATCAGCGCAGCCCCTTCATTCGAAAACTCCGGCGCGGCGGCGTGCTCGACTGCAACCGTCACCACACCCATTGCCCCTTCGACGCGCTGCAACTGCCGGAACGCCATCACATCCGGCGCTGGAAAGCCCGCATGGGGTTGCCCTGGTGGCCCGGCCTGCCGCTTGCCGGCGGGCTTGCGCGAAGCGGCTCCGGGTACCGGCTTATCCATGCCCCGGCCTCCCCAGGGGGAGGGAGACCGGAACGGCAAGTAAGATGCAGACATCGTGGCGATGCATGGCGTAACTCCTTTCTTTCGACAAAGCGTTCAGGCGGGCGTGTGGCCCGCGTCGCCACCCTTGTAGCGACCCATGCATTGTCAAAGCCGGGAGACCACGCGGATATAAGACGATTCCGAAAACGTTCGGAATCGTCCGAGCGCTAATGCGAACGCCCGCCCCTCGGCTATCGGACCGAAACCAGCCGATCCAGCAACGCCTTGTCGGCTAGCAGTGTGGCGCTATCCGACCGGTGCACTACTCGGCCCCGGTCCAGAACAATCGCCTGCCGGGTCATGCCCAACGCCAACCGCGCGTGTTGCTCCACCACGATCACAGCCATGCCCGCGTCTGCGATCAGCCCTGCGATCACGCGCTGCAACTCCTGCACGATGACCGGCGCCAGCCCTTCCATCGGCTCGTCCAGCAGCAACAGGGCGGGGTTGACCATCAGTGCCCGGCCAATGGCCAGCATCTGCTGCTCCCCGCCAGACAACTGGTTGCCGAGATTACGCCGACGCTCACCCAACCTCGGAAAGGTCCGATACACACGCTGGACATCCCATGGCCCGGGCCGGGCCACCGCGCCGAGATGCTCCTCCACGGTCAGCGAGGGAAAGACCCAGCGCTCCTGCGGCACCCAGCCGATGCCGCTCTGGGCACGGCGATGCGGCGGCACCCTGGCCAGATCCCGCCCTTGCCAGACCAGCTTGCCCCCGCGCAATCGCGTGAAGCCCATCAGCGTGGACAGCAACGTAGTCTTGCCTACGCCGTTACGGCCCAGCAGCGCGAGGCTGTCGCCGGCGCCCAGCGCCAGATCGATCTGCTCGAGCACCGTCGCCTCGCCATATCCGGCGCTGACAGTCTCCAGCCGTAGCAGATCACTCATGGGCGGCCTCTCCAAGATAGACCTCACGCACTCTTGGGTCGGTGGAGACTTCAGCCGGCGTCCCTTCCATCAATACGCGCCCGGCCACCAGTACCGTGATGCGTTCGGCGAAGCGGAACACCAGATCCATATCGTGCTCGATGAAAACGATGGTGATGTCGCGGGGCAGCGCGGCAATCACCGCGAATAACTCTGCACTCTCACCGGTCGGAATGCCGGCGGCGGGCTCGTCGAGCAGCAGGATCGAAGGCCGCGTGGCCAGCGCGAGTGCCATCTCCAGCAGGCGCTGTTTGCCATAGGGCAATTGCCGGGTCTCGACATCGGCGTCGGCCTCGAGCCTGAGCATGGCCAGCACTGCCATCGCCTCGTCGACGAGCGCGACCTGCGACGCCACCGTGCGCCTCCAGACGCGCCCCGCCCCCGTGCGCTCGGCGACCGCCAGCACTACTGATTCGAGCACCGTCAGCCCGGGGAACAGCGTGTTGATCTGGAATGTGCGCGTCATGCCCAGCTTCACGCGCACGTGCTGCGGCAGCGTGGTGATGTCACGCTCGCCGAGCCAGATGCGTCCTGCCGACGGCGCCAGCGCCCCGGTCAGCAGATTGACAAACGTGGTCTTGCCCGCCCCATTGGGTCCGATCAGCGCATGGCGGGCGCCCGGTTTGAACGTCAGCGAGACGTCGCTGTTCGCCGCGAACGCGCCCCACGATTTGCTCAGCCCTTCCGTGCGCAGGATCGCGGTCATGCGTCGACCTCCTTTCGCGCTGGCTCGGACGGATGCCTGCGCCGGCCGAGCGCCGACAGCGCCCCCATCACACCACCTCTCGCGAACAACACGATGACCACCAGCAGCAACCCGATCCAGAATTGCCAGTACACGGGGTTGATACCAGCCAGGACGTCCTGCGCGATCATGAACAATGCCGCGCCAACCAACGCGCCGTAAAGCCGCCCAGTGCCACCAAGCACCAGCATCACCAGCAATTCAGCCGAGCGCGGAAAGCCGAGCACATCCATGCCGACAAACTGCGTGGTCTGGGCCAGCAAGCCGCCCGCCACGCCGGCAATCGCCGCTGCCACCGTGAAGACCGCCCGAAGTCGTGCGGGCACGTCGGTCCCAAGCGCTGGCATTCGCCGCGCACCCTCGCGAATACCCCGCAGCGACAGACCGAATGGCGAAGCCACCAGCCTTCGCACCAGCAGAAAGATCACAAACAGCACCACCAGGCTGTAGACATAAGCGGTCTTGCCGAACAGGTCGAACTCGAACATGCCAAGCAGCTTGTTCATCGTCACGCCGGAGAGCCCGTCGACGCCACCCGTCAGAAATGCCGCCTTGTTCGCCGCCTCGAACAACATCAGGCCGATGCCGAGCGTCACCATCAGCCGGGTCAGATCGCCGCCCCGGATCACGAGGAAGCTGCACAGCCATCCGGCCAGCGCCGCCACCGCAGCTGCGGCTAGCAAGCCCGTGAGTGGCTCACCCCAGCCATGCGCGCCAAGCAGACCGGCCATGTACGCGCCCAGGCCGAAGAACGCCGCATGGCCCAGCGACACGATGCCCGCATAACCCAGAATCAGATCGAGCGATAGCGCGAAGAGTCCAACGATCAGGATCTGGCTGCCGAGGATCAGGTAGTCGGGCAGCAAGAAGAACGCCACGACCGGCGCCAGCCAGAACACGATCTCCGCCGGATGCCAGCGGCCATCGGGCAGACGATGCACACGGGTCTTCATGCGCGCCTCCCGTAGAGACCTGCGGGAAACGCTACCAGCAGCAGCACCATCATCGCGTAGATCACGAACGCGCCGATCTCGGGCACGTAGTACTTGCCTGCCACGTCCGCCATGCCCAGCACGATCGCGGCGACCAGCGAGCCACGGATACTCCCGGCACCGCCAACGGCGACCACGAGCAGGAAATACACCATGTACTTGAGCGGAAACGTCGGATCGAGGCCCAACACGTCGATGCCCAGCCCACCGCCAAGTCCGGCCAGGCCCGATCCCAGCGCGAAGGTCAGGCTGAACACGCGTTCGACGTCGATGCCAAGTCCGCGCGCCGCCTGCTGATGATCGACTGCCGCGCGCACCTGCGCGCCAAAGCGGGTACGCGCAACAAGCCACCCAAGCGCCAGCGTAATGGCGATCACGACCGCGATCAGGAACAGGCGGTAGGCGCCGAGGTCGACCCCGCCCACGCGAACCTGCCCAATCAGGAAATCCGGCAATACCACGGGCTGCTGGCCCGGGCCGAACAGCCACGTGGCGCCCGCCATCGCCATGAAGGTCAGGCCGATCGAGAACAGCACCTGGTCCAGGTGGCTGGCCCGATACAGCCTGCGATAGAGCGTGCGCTCAAGCACCCAGCCGGCTGCCGCCGCGCCCAGGAACGCCAGCGGCAATGCTGCCAGGAACGGCACCCCGGCCCGGTTCATCAGCACCACCGCCACGTAGCCGCCAAGCATCGCGAACGCGCCATGCGCCAGGTTCACGAAGTTCATCAGCCCCATCGTCACGGACAGCCCGATGCTGATGAGGAACAGCAGGCTGCCGTATGCCACGCCATCGAACAGCACGCCAGGCAAGCTCGATATCACAATCCGGTCCTTTTCATGGATGACCGCGGGTTCGGGAAGGTTGGCGCCGATTGTTCAGGTCTCGCCGCATTTTTGCAATCGGGCGCGACCCGCGCAGCACCCGGTGCCGGTTTACTTCGCCCCCCACAAGCGCTAAGGTCGTTGCACCTGACAGCCGGGGACATCGCCATGTCGATTGACCGCCGCACCTTTCTGGGAATCTCCGCCTCGCTGGCCGCGCTGCCAGCCGGCCTCACGCTCGGCAACACGGCCAGCGCCGCAACCGTCGACGCGCCGATGCGGCGCAAGATTCCGGGCTCGACCGTGCAATTGCCCGTCATTGGCATGGGGACGGCCCGTACGTTCAACACCGGCAAGAGCACCGAAGAACGCGCGCCCCTGACCGAAGTCATGGCCGTGCTGCTGCAACGCCTGCCAAGCGCCGTCGTCGATACCGCGCCGAGCTATGGCAGCGCCGAAGCGGTGACCGGCGACCTGCTGCAAGCCGCCGACGCGCGGCGCCGCGTCTTCCTGGCCACCAAGATCTCAGCCAACGCAGCCAGTGCGCCAGCGCAGTTCGCCAGTTCGCTATCTGATCTGCATACGGATGCGGTCGATTTGCTGCAGGTGCACAACCTGATCGACTGGCGCGACAACCTGAAGCTGCTTCGGCAATGGAAGGAACAGCGCAAGACGCGGTATATCGGCATCACCCACTATCGGGAAGACGCGCAGGATGCCGTCGCGCAGATCGTGCGGGCCGAGAGGCTCGACTTCGTCCAGATCAACTATTCACTGGGCGAACGCGGTGCCGAGCGCGTGTTGCTGCCGCTATGCCAGGAGCGCGGCGTAGCCGTGTTGATCAACCGCCCGTTCCAGGACGGGCGCCTGTTTGCGGCCGTCAAGGGCAAGCCCGTGCCAGACTGGGCCGCCGAGGTCGACTGCGAGTCCTGGGGTCAGCTCTTCCTGAAGTTCATCGTCAGTCATCCCGCTGTCACCGCCGCCATCCCGGCCACCTCCAATCCGCACAATATGCTCGACAACGCAGGCGCCGCGTTCGGGCGGATGCCCGATACGCCCGAACGCGCCCGCATCGCAGCGGCGCTGGCCTGACTGCTGACCTGACTGCTGGCCTGACCGTCGGCCTTCGCCATGGACACACCCGACCCGTCTCCCAATCCCGACGGCCCCAGCGGGCTGCTTGGCATCGATCGGAGCGAAACTCCGGCCGTGGTGGCGGGCTTCCTGTTCTTCTTCTGCCTGTTCGCGAGCTACTTCATGCTGCGGCCCGTGCGGGAGACGATGGGCATCGCTGGCGGCGTGCAGAATCTGCAGTGGCTGTTTACCGCGACGTTCGTGGTGATGCTCGTGGCCATCCCGTTCTACGGCGCATGTTGCAAGTGGCTGCCGCGCCGGCGCTTCGTGCCATGGGTCTACGCATTCTTCATCGCCAACCTCGTGGCGTTCGCGCTGGTCACCCGCGCCCTGCCCGATAGTGTCTGGCTGGCCCGCGTGTTCTATGTCTGGATCTCGGTCTTCAACCTGTTTGTGGTATCGGTGGCGTGGAGCCTGATGGCCGATGTATTCCGGCCCGAACAGGCCAAGCGACTGTTCGCAATCATCGCGGCAGGCGCCAGCGCAGGCGGTCTCGCCGGACCCGTACTCGGCGCCGGGCTCGTGGGACACATCGGATTGACTGGCCTGATGTTGCTGTCGGCCGCGTTGCTGGCCGCGACGCTGCCCGGGGTCGGCTACCTGTTCGCCTGGCGACGCAGGTATGGAGCGGGTGCGCCCGGCAGCGAGACAGCTTCGGCGGCGGACCCCGCGCAACCGGTAGGCGGCGGACTCTGGGCTGGTCTGTCCCTGGTCCTCCGTTCCCGGTACCTCATCGGTATCAGCCTGTTCGTGATCCTGCTGGCCACATCGAGCACGTTCCTCTACTTCGAGCAGGCACGACTGGTGGCGGCCACCTTCCACTCGCGTGCGCAGCAGACACAGGTATTCAGCGCGCTCGACGCCACCGTGCAGGCGCTAACGATCCTCGTGCAGATCTTCCTTTCAGGACGCGTGGCGCGGCGCTACGGCGTGACCGCCCTGTTGACCGCCGTGCCGCTGGCCGTGACCGGCGGCTTCCTGCTACTGGCGATGTGGCCCACATTCGGCGTGCTCGCGGCTGCCATGATCGTGCGGCGCGTCGGGGAGTACGCGATGCTGCGCCCCGGCCGGGAGATGCTGTTTACGGTGGTCGACCCGGAAACCAAGTACAAGGCCAAGAACGTCATCGATACCGCAATCTATCGTGCCGGCGATGCCGTCAGCGCCTGGGTGAAAACGGCGATCGACGCCTTGTCCGGGCACCCCGCAACCGTGGCGCTGGCGGGCGCGGTACTCGCCATCGTGTGGGGCTGGCTAGGCTGGTGGCTTGGCCGCCAGCACGAAGGTCAACTGACCGAACTGACAGTCGAGAAATCCTCACCGGCTGTACTCGCCCGAGGCCAGACCGGCAGCCGATAATCGCCCGCTGGTCTGGCTCGTGCGCGCGGTTCGGCTTATAGTCGTGGCCTTGGTATTGGCCTGTCACGCGGACACGTGCCGCCTCAATTCATTCGCTCGGGAGTTGCTTCATGAAAACCAAAGCCGCCATCGCCTGGAAAGCCGGTGCACCACTCACCATCGAAGAGGTGGACCTCGACGGTCCGCGCGCGGGCGAAGTCCTCGTGGAGATCAAGGCCACCGGCATCTGCCATACGGACTATTACACGCTGTCCGGCGCGGACCCCGAAGGCATTTTCCCCGCCATCCTGGGCCATGAAGGCGCGGGCATCGTCACCGACGTTGGTCCGGGTGTCACGTCGCTCAAGCCGGGCGATCACGTGATTCCGCTCTACACGCCGGAATGCCGTCAGTGCAAGTTCTGCCTGTCGCGCAAGACCAACCTGTGCCAGGCCATCCGCGCCACGCAGGGCAAGGGTCTGATGCCGGATGGCACCTCGCGCTTCTCGATCGATGGCAAGCCTATCTTCCACTACATGGGCACGTCGACGTTCGCCAACCATATCGTGGTGCCGGAGATCGCGCTGGCCAAGATCCGCCCCGACGCACCGTTCGACAAGGTTTGCTACATCGGCTGCGGCGTGACCACGGGCGTGGGCGCGGTAATCTTCACGGCCAAGGTGGAAGCCGGCGCGAACGTGGTGGTGTTCGGCCTGGGCGGCATCGGCCTGAACGTGATCCAGGGTGCAAAGATGGTCGGCGCCGACAAGATCATCGGCGTGGACCTCAATCCCGCGCGTGAGGCGATGGCACGCAAGTTCGGCATGACCCACTTCGTGAATCCGAAGGATGTTGACAACGTGGTGGACCACATCGTCCAACTGACCGACGGCGGCGCCGACTACTCGTTCGAGTGCATCGGCAACACGCAGGTCATGCGTCAGGCGCTGGAGTGCTGCCACAAGGGCTGGGGCAAGTCGATCATCATCGGCGTGGCCGAAGCGGGCGCTGAAATCTCTACCCGTCCGTTCCAGCTCGTCACGGGCCGCGAATGGAAGGGCTCGGCCTTCGGCGGCGCGCGCGGGCGCACCGATGTGCCCAAGATCGTCGACTGGTACATGGACGGCAAGCTGAACATCGACGACCTGATCACGCATACGCTGCCGCTCGACCGCATCAACGAGGGCTTCGACCTGATGAAGCGCGGCGAATCGATCCGCTCGGTGGTCCTGTACTGAGGACGCGATCCATGGAACTGCTGTCAGAACACGGCTGCCACGGCGGCGTCCAGCGCTTCTACCAGCACCAGTCGGTGGCCATCGGGCTGCCGATGCGGTTCTCGGTCTATCTCCCGCCGCAGGCGCTGCAACCCGGCGCGAAGCCGCTGCCAGCGCTGTTCTATCTGGCCGGCCTGACCTGCACCGAGGAAACCTTCGCGATCAAGGCTAACGCGCAGCGCTTTGCCGCCGAGCACGGCCTGATCCTGGTGGGCCCGGATACGAGTCCGCGCGGCGCGCATGTGCCGGGCGAGGCCGATGCGTGGGACTTCGGCGTGGGCGCCGGCTTCTACGTGGATGCGGTCGAAACGCCATGGCGCATGCACTGGCGCATGGAGAGCTACGTTGCGGATGAGTTGTTCCAGTTGGTGACCCGCGAGCTTCCCGCCGATGCGGCACGGGTAGGGATCTTTGGGCATTCCATGGGTGGACATGGCGCGCTGGTACTGGCCCAGCGCTTCCCGCAGCGGTTCCGATCGGTATCGGCGTTCGCGCCAATCGCGGCGCCGTCGGACTGCCCGTGGGGCGTGAAGGCGTTCACCGGCTACCTTGGCGAAGATCGCAGCCGCTGGGCCCAGCACGATGCCAGTGCCCTGATGCGCGCGCAGACGTCGGCACCCTTCCCGGCCGGCATCCTGATCGATCAGGGGCTCGCCGACAAATTCTTGGCCGAGCAACTGCATCCGGAAGTGTTCGAGGCCGCCTGTGAAAAGGCCGGGCAGCCCCTGACACTACGTCGGCACGACGGGTACGACCACGGGTACTACTTCATCTCGACGTTCATTGCCGACCACGTGCGGCATCACGCAGAGCAGCTTTAAGGACTGATGCCGGCGCATCCCGGCGCCGGCATCCATTCACGCCTGAATCCCTCTAGCCGCCGCAGAGCGTCCTCTCGCATGGGATGCCATCACCGTCGCCATCGATTTTCGTACCAGGACAGTTCTGAAGATAGAACGTTGCCTCGTCGCAGGACGTCATCTCGTTGCATCTGGTCTTGCCCTGGCAACTGAATGACTGCACCGCCGGTTTCGACCGACTCAGGCTGATCGGCGCAGACGGTTCGGCCGCCACAGTCTCCGTTGCCGCCACAATCTCCGTTGCCGCCAGCAGGCGCGCCTGCCGGTCGTGCTGATAGTAGTAGTACCCGGCGGCGCACAGTGCGGCGACCAATATCAGCTTGCGCATTGCTTCTCCCTAGTGTCATTTTTGTGGTTTTGGGCAGGAATGATACGACATGGCGTGATCAACACGCCTCGCGGTCAACTCCCAATACACGAGCGCGGGCAATTCATTCATGATGCCGTCTTCCGCCACATCCAATTTGCGCCCTCCTCCGATGTCCGCCTACCGTCCCGACCCCATCGTCATGCTGTCTGCCCGACAGCTTTCCGAGGCCATTCACAAGAAGGAGGTGTCGAGCCGGGAAGTCATGACGGCCTATCTGGCGCACATCGCCCGAGTCAACCCGGGCAGCAACGCCATCGTCGCCATGCAGGACGAGGAAGCGCTGATGCGCGAGGCATCGGCGGCCGACGAAGCGCTGGCGGCGGGCAAGTCTTCCGGCTGGATGCATGGCTTCCCGCAGGCGCCGAAGGATCTGGCGATGACGCGCGGCATTCGCACAACGTACGGATCGCCGATCTTTCGCGACAATATCCCCGCCAGTGATTCGGTCATCGTAGAGCGTATGCGACGTGCCGGCTCGATCCTGATCGGCAAGACCAACACGCCTGAGTTCGGGCTGGGGTCGCACACGTTCAATCCCGTCTATGGCGCCACGCTGAATCCCTACGATCCCACGCGCTCGGCTGGCGGCTCCAGTGGTGGTGCAGCCGCCGCGCTGGCGCTGCGTATGCTGCCGGTTGCCGATGGCAGCGACTTTGGCGGGTCGCTGCGCAATCCCGCTGCGTTCTGCAATGTCTATGGGTTCCGGCCTTCAGCGGGACGCGTGCCTTACGGCCCGACGCCGGAGTTGTTTCTGCCCCAGCTGGGCAGCGAAGGGCCGATGGCACGCAATGTCGAGGATCTCGCGCTACTGCTGGCCACGCAATCCGGCCCCGACGCGCGCACGCCGCAGGCGCTGCCACACGATCCGATGCTGGCTTCGCTGACACCGGCAAACGTCGCGGACATACTGAAAACGGATCTCACCGGCAAGCGTGTTGCATGGCTGGGCGACTGGGGTGGTTACCTGCCGATGGAAGACGGCATCCTGTCGCTCTGCGAGCAGGCGCTGCGCTTCTTCCCGGATTTCGGCGTGGACGTCGAGGCCATCAAAGCACCCTACCCGCCCGAGAAAATCTGGCAAACCTGGCTTGTCTATCGCCATTTCCTGACTGGGAATTCGCGTCTGGGGCTGTACACCAATCCGTCCACGCGTGCGCAGCTCAAGTCCGAGGCGATATGGGAAATCGAAGGCTCGCTGGACCTCAAGGCCAGCGATCTGTACGCCGCCAGCACCGATCGCAGTGCGTGGTACCAGGCGCTGCAACGGACGTTCACCCAGTTCGACTACATCGCCGTGCCCACCGCACAGGTGTTTCCGTTCGACGTCACGCAACACTGGCCAAAGCAAATCGCCGACAGGCAGATGGACACGTACCATCGCTGGATGGAAGTGGTGGTCGCGTGGACGCTATCGGGCTGCCCGGTGATCAGCGTGCCGGTGGGATTCAACGCGGACGGATTGCCAATGGGGATGCAACTGATCGGCAGGCCGCGCGACGATCTGGGTGTGCTGCAACTGGCAGCGGCCTATGAGAAGGTGCGCGACTGGGTCAATGATCGCCTGCCGCCGGCTATCGAAGGCTGAGGGTTCTGCTCCCCTCTCACGTCGTGCAGGGAGGGGAGAAAGCAATACGGTACTTCAGGCCACCCGCCGCAACTGCCTCGCTGCATTGGCAAACAGCGGCGCGGCACGTTCGACCGCGAGGGTGATCCTGTCGGCCAGCGACTTGCTGCCCACCTGATACCCATCGAAATCCGCCGTGGAAGCGTACACACCGATTGGCAGCGTCAGCGCCTGCAGGAAGCTGAACAGCGGACGCAGTTGGTGCTCGAGCACAAGCGCATGACGGTCACTGCCACCGGTGGCTGCCAGCAGTACCGGCTTGCCTGCCAGCGCATCCATGCCCACCAGGTCAAACAGATGCTTGAAGTGACCGGGGAACGAACCGCGATACACCGGCGCCGCGGCAATCACGAGATCAGCCGATTCGATCGCGGCCAGTTGTGCCTCGATGTCGGGCGGCAGTTCGTCGCGGGTCAGCGACGCGCCGAGCGGTCGGGCGATCTCGCTGAGGTCGACAATCTGCGTATCCAGCACGAGCCGTTGATCCAGTTCGGCCAGCAGTGCCTGCACCAGTACGAGCGTGCGGGACGGTTGATGAGCACTGCCATTGACGGCAACGACTTTGAGCGGGGTTGACACGGTAAGTCTCCGGGGCGGGAATCGGTCCCCTACCTTAGCGCCCCGTCCGTGCGTTGCGAACGAAGCAATTCGACTATGGATAGATGCAAAAACGGCGACCATTGGCCGCCGTTCCGCATCAAGCCAAGGTAATGGAACCTTGCTGCTTGGAAGCTGCTTCAAAATGAAGCGAAGCGGTTCTGGCTAGGGTGAAGCAGGGGTTTCGGCTCGCATGCGAGCCGCCTGCGGAACGGCATGTGCCTGCAAGCACATGCGCGCCCTGCAAGGGCGGGGCCGCAGACAGTACAAGTAGTACGGCAAGGCCCCGCAACGACGCCAGAATCTCTTTGAAGCGGCTTCTTAGAAGGACGGCACCATGGCGCCCTTGTACTGGGCCTTCATGAACTGGCGCACTTCTTCCGACTGATAGGCGGCCACGAGCTTCTTCACCCACGGCTTGTCCTTGTCCTGCGTGCGCACGACGATGATGTTGGCGTAGGGGCTGTGGATGTCTTCCAGCGCGATCGCGTCCTTCGTCGGCTGCAGGCCGGCGGCCAGCGCGTAGTTGGTATTGATCACGGCGGCGGCCACGTCAGGCAGCGCGCGGGCAAGCTGGGCTGCGTCGAGTTCCACGATCTTCAGCTTCTTCGGGTTCTCGGCCACGTCGAGCGGCGTGGCGTTGACGCCATTCGTGCCCACGCCCGGCTTGAGCTTGATCGCGCCCTGGGCGGCCAGCAGCAGCAATGCGCGGTTCTCGTTCGACGGGTCGTTCGGCACGGCCACCTTGGCGCCCTGCGGCAGATCCTTCGACGACTTCAGGTTCTTCGAATAGATGCCCAGCGGCGAGATATAGGTGTAGCCGACGCTGGTCATCTTGTAGCCACGCTGCTTGATCTGGCTGTCCAGATACGGCTGGTGCTGGAAGCTGTTGGCGTCGAGGTCGCCCGCGTCGAGCGCGGCGTTCGGCTGCACGTAGTCGTTGAACTCGACCACCTTCACGTTCAGGCCGTTCTTCTTGGCCACCTTCTGCACCACTTGCCAGACTTCGGCGTCGGGGCCACTGACGGTGCCCACGCGGATCGTCTGTTCCTGAGCCGCCGCGTTGCCGGCGGCTACGATACCCAGCGCCACGGTTGCGGCAGCCAGGGTCTTTGAAATCGAGAGCATTTTCATAGGTCTTGTTTTCCTGGGAATCGAGGAGCCGCCAAGCGCAGATGTCATGGCGGTCGGTCCTCGCCGGGTAAGCGGCGCTATCAAACTGAAGCGAAGCGGTTCTGGCTTGGCGCCTGGCCGCAGCCAGTACAAATCGTACGGCGAAGCCGCGCAACGACGCCAGAATCAGTTCGATAGTGCAGCCAAGGCGTGGCCGAGGCCGAAGCTTACCTTATTGTTCCTCGGCGCTCCTCAGTGCTCCTCGGTGTGTTCCGTGGCCTGTCCGGGCTCCTTGCCCACCGGATGACTGGCAATGGCCGGCGCATCCTGCCATCCACCACCAAGCGCCAGGAACAGGTTGATCTGATCCATCGCAACCTGCGCGTCGGATGCGGCCAGCGCGGCATCGGTATTGGCCAGCGTGCGGTCGGCATCCAGGCTCTGCAGATACGGCGATCGGCCTGCCTGCCACAGCAGCCGGTTCTGGCGGGCTGCCTCATTGGCCTTGTCGCGCGCCGAGCGCAGTGACGCGTTCCGGTCCAGTTCGTGCGTATAGGCCGACAGCGCGGTCTGCGTCTCGCGCAGCGCCTTCAGCACCACGCCGTCGAAATGAGCCAGCGCCCCTTCGGCCCCGTACTCCATGTTGTGGATGCGCGCGCGCGTGCCGCTGGTCGGGATCGTCCACGAAATCGCGGGGCCCCAGCCCCAGTGCGCGGTCGGCGCCTGACCAAGGTGGTCGAGGATACCGGTGAAACCTGCCGATGCACCGATGCGGATCTGCGGGAACAGGTCCGCGGTAGCCACGCCGATCTTGGCCGTTGCCGATGCCAGCTCGCGCTCGGCCTGGCGAACGTCCGGTCGGCGCTTGAGCAGCGCCATGCCATCGCCAACGGGCAGCGCCTGCTTCAACGCCGGTACGTGCTCGCATGCCACGCCGCTGACATCGAGCGCAGTCGGCGGCTTGCCCAGCATTACCGCCAGGCGGTATGCCGCGCCTTCCTGCTCCGCACGATACTTCGGCAGTGCCGAACGCAGGGTGTCGGCTTGCGCCTCGGCGCGCAGCAGATCGGTCGGCTGACCTCGGCCAGCATCGACCAGTTTCTGCGCCAGCTTCACGCCGCGTTCCTGCAGGTCGAGCTGATGCGCGGCCACATGTAGTTCGTGCGTGGCTGTGCATCCTTGCACATACGCACGCACGGTCTCCGCCACCACGCCCACACGGGCTTGGTCCAGCGCCGCATGGCTGGCCTGCGCCGATGCCAAGGCGGCTTCGTCGGCACGCTTGAGCTTGCCCCAGAAGTCAATCAGGTACGAAACATTGAGACCAATGTCGCCGAAGTTCATGACCGGAATCTTCTCTTCGTGCAGCAGCGGTTCGCCAGCGATCTGGCCGCGCTCCGCACTGGCCCGGAACTTCGTTTCCGGGAGATTCTCGGCTTCCACCTCGTGATACACGGCGATCGAGCGCTTCAGATTGGCGGCGGCCACACGCAGGTCGGTGTTGGCCACCAGTGCCTGCTGCACCAGATCGTCGATACGGGGATCGTCGTACAGACGCCACCAGTCGTTCGGAACATCGCCGATCGACACCGCATCGCTGTCGGTGCCGGCAAACGGTCCATTGGCGGCCGATGACTTCACGACCGCATCGTCGGGCACCTTGTGATCAGGGCCGACGGTCATGCAAGCGGCCAGCGCAAGCGGCAACATCGCCGCCAGCGAGGCACGGGCAAAGCGTTTCACTGCACTGCTCCGGTTGAGGGCGCGCGCTTGCCGGCCAGCGCAACCTTGTCCTGCGAGGCACTACGGCCGGCCGCCGGCGCGGTCGGCTTGTCTTCCGTTTCCCCGATGTTCTTTTCGTCATCGGCCTTCACCGACACGGTGGCCGTGCGTCCTGCCACCAGGCGTACATCCTCGGGCATCTGGTCGAACTGGATGCGCACCGGCACGCGCTGCGCCAGACGCACCCAGTTGAACGTCGGGTTCACGTTCGGCAGCAGGTTCGAGCCATTGGTGCGATCACGGTCTTCGATACCGGCTGCGATGCTCTGCACATGGCCGTGCAGCACGCGCTTCTCGCCCATGACGCGGATATCGACGGGGCTGCCGATATGGATACCCTTCAGCTTGGTTTCCTCGAAGTAGCCTTCCACGTGGAACGAGTTCGAATCGACCATCGACAGCACCGGCTTGCCGGTCACGACGTAATCCCCCAGACGCGGCAGGCGGTCGTTGACGTAGCCTTCCACCGGGCTCACCACGTGGGTGCGCTCCAGATTCAGCTTCGCCACGCCGATCGCGGCCTCGGCCTGTGCCAGCTGGGCCTCGCCCTGCTGCACCTTGGCCAGCCCCTCTTCGACGATTTCCTTCGAGACCACCTCGGAAAGCGTCTGGCTGCGCTTCGCCTCGCGGCGTGCCTGGGCCAGATTGGCGCGCACCGCCGCCGCCGTGGCTTCCGCCTGACGCAGCGCCAGCGCATAGCGTTCGTGGTCGATCTCGAACAGAACGTCGCCTGCCTTCACATGCTGGTTGTCCTTGACCGCGATCCGCGTGACCAGCCCGGAGACATCGGGTGCCACCTGCACCACCTCGGCGCGGATGTGGCCGTCGCGCGTCCACGGCGCCACGGTGTAGTAGTCCCAAAGGTGTTTGACAACGACCGCGCCAACGGCGGTGACGGCCAGCGTCAGCACGACTGGCCCGAGCGAGGAGAGTCTCAGTTTCATGATTGCAGCGAGGGCACCAACGCAACCACCCCACCGAGGACGATCGCATACAGCGCCAGGTTGAAGAGGGAACGGTGCCACACGAGCTTGTAGAAGCCGACACGCGTCAGCACCGCCCGCGCGGCGCTCGTAATGACGAAGGCGGCAAGCATCCACACCAGCAAGCTGGGGATGTACACGCCATAGATACTGATTTCACCGGGCATCATGCTTTTCCGGAAACGGTTGCCGGCACCACGACCGGCGGAAACAGGGCAACCTGAAGGTCCACGAGAGCCGCCAGTGCGATACGCGAACGCACCTTCTGCTGGGCCTTGCCCAGTCGCGTCAGCAACGCCGGCGGCGGCGCATCGATGGCACCTTTCAAACGTGACTGGTAATAGCCGGACACGTTGCGCAGCACGCGATTCACTGCATGCTGCTCATCGGCTTCCAGCTCCGCCATCTCGCGTTGCAGCGCCAGCGTGCAGAGTTCCACACGCACTTCGCTGAAGCCGTCGGCAGATACTTCGCTTTCGCTCGCAGCCAGCCGGGGCACGAGTTGTGCCAGACGATCGAGCATCCGCGCGCGCAGCGTCGAATGAGACTCCGGACGCGTACTCACGGCGTTCTCGGCGATGTCACTCCAGCCGGAGCGCACCAGCCGGCGCGTTGCGGCTCGCGTACCGAAAGGCCGCACCGCCAGTGTCCAGACCAGGGCGAACGCGATCCCGGCGATACCTGCCAGGTTGCTGTTGAAAAAACTCTGGAAATTCGCACTGTAGGCGCCCGAGATACCGATGTCGTTTGCCGTAACCACGGCCAGCGGCATCCCGATCATCGCCAGGCGCGGCTGCGCCACCAGCAGGCCGATGATCAGGTACGGCACCGCGAACATCAGCACCAGCATCTCGAAATCGTGCGCGATCGGCAGGACCGCGAACAGCATCACCATCGAGATCAGCAGGCAAACCACGTTCCAGTTGAAGAACGACTGGATCATCGGCGCGGGCTCGTCGAGCGCGGCGAAGAAACAGCACGAGATTGCGCCAAGCGCCACAGCACCAGCTCCATCGGCCCAGCCAGTGTGAATCCAGATCATGCCCATCGCGAAGATGGCCAGCGCCACCGTCACGGTCGAGAACAGCAGCATGCCGTGGTCGTAGTGGCGGGCGCGGCCAACATCCCAACGCAGGAACTCCGGCAGCCATTCGCCTTCGATGTGCTTTTCACCAAGGCGGCGGCACAGCGAGACGCAGTCGTGCCACAAGGCCGCCATCTGTTGCAGACGATCTTCGGCTGCTGCGACCAAGGCGGCATCCCAACCCGCCTGGACGGGCGTGGACGTCAGTTCGGGACGCTCCCCTTCCGCGGCGCCCGCCTGAATCCAGGCCTTCACCGCCCGCATCTGCGCGGCCAGGGGTTCCGGCACGCCGCCGGCGGACTGCATCGATTCGACGACGGTCGCCAGGGACGACATCACGGGCAGCAGCATCGTCATGCGGCCACGCAGCTCACGCGCGGCACGCACACGCTGGGCACTTTCGGCGTCGTAGCTCAGTTGGCTGATGAGTTGGTCCAGCGCCAGGATATCGGCGGCCAGACGATGGCGACTATGGTGGCGCGACACCTGCTTGCCGGGGCTTGCCGACAGCATGTCGCTCGCCCACAGCGTCGCATCGGCCATCCATTGGCGAGACTTGTCGCGCAGCACATTGGCTACGCTGGCCGGAAACACGACCGCGCCAACCACGCTGGCGCACAGGATGCCCAGGCAGATTTCCTCGGACCGCGCGACGGCAAGATCGAAGATACCGGCTGGATTATCGACCGAAGGCAGCGCGACGAGCGGCAACGTATAGGCCGCCAACATGAAGACATAGCTGCGCGGCGTGCGATGCAGCAGCGCCACGTACAAGAGGCAGGCGGTCCAGATCGCCACGGCGCCCATCAGCAGAGGCGGCGCGTTGACCAGTGGCGGGACCATCAGAATGCCAGCGGCGGCGCCCAGCAGCGTGCCCAGCACGCGATACAGCGCCTTGGAGCGCGTGGCGCCGGTCAGCGGATGCGCCACGATATAGACGGAGCCCATCGCCCAGTAGGGGCGCGGCAGGCCGAGATACATCGCAATCCACAATGCCAGCATCGCTGCGACGAAGGCCTTGATGGAAAAGACCCAATCTCTCGCGGACGGCCAACTACCCATGTTGCTCAGGACTCCTGCTTGCCCGATGTAGATGCAGCCGCGCGCGCCAGGGCGTCGAACACACGCAACGTGGCCGCCATGTCCGATTCGCTGATATCGGCGAACACCTCGGTCCGCAGTTGTTTCAGCGCCACCTCGATCAACTCCGCCATGCGCTCGCCCTCTTCCGTCAGGGACAGCACATTGGCCCGGCGATCACTCGAATCCACCTCGCGACGCACCAGCCCGGCCGCGCTGAGTTGGTCGACCAGACGCACCAGCGTCGCGCCTTCCACGCCCACGTAATCGGCCAGAGTCACCTGGCGCACACCACCGCCCAGACGGCGAATGAACAGCAGCGGCGCGGCGGCCGCGGCGGAAATCCCGTGCGCGGTCACTGCGGCCTGGCTGATCTGCCGCCACTGGCGCCCGGCCAGCATCAACTGGCCGGTAAAGGCGAAAAGAAGGGCATCGATCTTTGGCATGGGCAGAATGATAGATGTGAATCTATTAGGATGCAAATGATTTCTCTGCGAACTAGTTCATGTGCATCAAGAGACCCTCAATGCTGCGCGGAAATTTGGAGATGGGACGCAATCGTCGCCTCGGCACTACTGACAGCGCCTCAGAAATATCTGAAAACATCCATCGGCAACAACGTTACGGGCACTTCCGCAGATCGGCGATATCCGCCTCTACTTCATGGAAATACAGTCGCCCCAATCAGGCCCGCATGGCCTGCCCACGAGGACCGTCGATGACAATCACCATGGCGACCGCCCGGCGCCGAGCAAGGTTCACGCTGGCGACACTGCTCGCAGCGTTGATCGGGATTGGGTTGATAGCGCAGATAGCGCTGATAGCGCCCCAC